>JAVYLV010000048.1:0-9468 GCA_038740425.1 Thermoplasmatota archaeon
CTATATATAACACTATGCTACGAGTATGTATATCCATACCAAAGTAATCTATAAGATCACCGAAATCGATATCAAGCATTGAACCTACAGATACGAAAGCACTGAAACCAACCTTAGCGGCAGCGGCCCAGTCGAGGATAGCACCGCAGACTGCGCCACTCTGAGATAATAAAGCAATGTTACCTTTCTCAGGCATAGCACCAGCGAACGTGGCGTTAAGATTAAGATGAGGCATTATAAAACCTACACAGTTCGGGCCTAGTATGCAGAGATCATATCTCTTCTTAAGGGATAGTATCTTCTCTTCAAGTGCAGCTCCTTCTGATCCTGTCTCTTTGAAACCAGCAGAGATAATAACAATACCTTTCACTCCTCTTTTACCGCATTGTTCCACTATGTCAACCACTGTAGAAGCAGGTGTAGCTATAATAGATAGATCAACGATCTTTGGTACATCGTTGATAGATGGATATGCTTGTACACCCTGTATACTCTCATGTTTAGGGTTCACAGGGTATACTACCCCTTCGTAACCTGATCCTATAAGATTTCTGAATATCCTATAACCCGGTGAACCTATCTTTTCGCTTGCTCCGATAACCGCGATGCTACGTGGTTTGAATATTTTATCAAGATTAGATGGCATAAACGACTCCGCCCTTAGATAAATAAGTTTGAAACCCTGAAAAACATGGACACTACATAAGTTTATCGCCCCAATTATTTAATATAGGTAGTATTTATAAATATATTATAGCGTCCAGTATGGCTTTAACAACCCTTTTAAACCTTGTACTAGTGTTTCTATCTCAGAGCCATAAGGATTTTTATAGATCTCATATTCATACTCAATAGTTACTTCGTCTTCCCTGATGAAATCACTTACTCCCACTACACCACATATTATATTATAATAGCATATAACCGATGCATTATTACTATAGCCTCCACCAAGCAGAACAAGTAATCTTCTGCATGTCTCATCTGATAAGGATTTAATTCTACTTGCTAGATGATGATAAGTCTGATAGATTAATTTTAAACTAGCTAAAGGATCAGAGTGATGAGTATCAACACCTGATTGATATAGTATAATCTCAGGTTTAAATTGTGATACTAATGGGGGTATAATCTCCTCAAAAGCGTATATGTAATCAGCACTAGCTGTGCCTGGTGGTAACGGTAGATTCACTGTGTAACCCTTACCTTCACCTTCTCCGATCATATCTAAAGCACCGGTCCCAGGATACAACGTTCTACCATCCTGATGAAATGATATATTTAACACTGTAGGATCGGATGCGTATATATCCTGTGTCCCATTCCCGTGGTGTACATCTAGATCTATAATAGCGAAACGTTTAATCTTATGTTTTTCACGTAGATACTCTATTGTAACAGCTATGTCATTAAAGAAGCAGAAACCAGATGAATGATCTCTGCTAGCATGATGGAAACCACCTAGAGGGTTAACAGCGCATTTGTACCCATCCAGGAGTTTACACCCTGCTAGGATAGAGCCGCCTGTAGCTAAAGAAGCGATCTCGTAGATACCTTTAGGTGCAGGTGTATCAGCTGATAGATACCCACCTTTTTTACTAAGTTCTCGTATATGATCAAGATAAAACCTAGTATGAACTCTTAATAAATCCTCTTCGCTTGCCTTCCCAGGGGTGAAAACATCGAAATAATCCTTTATCATGTTTTTTTCCTGTAAAAAACTGAACGTCTTTCTGGGTTTATCACCTATCAAAGGATGACCTGGTGCTAGATTATACTTGTTGTAATCCTCATGGTATATAAACGCGTTCATAACTAATTGATAAAGCAATCAAAAATTAAAGATTTTGGTTCACCATCCCGCATTTATCTCTTTAAATTCTAACTGTTGGTAAGATTTATTCTACAAAAAATTAAATATCAGAATCTTGTTTTATTTATTCAGGATTAGTTGTGAATAAAGAATCCATACCCCTAATAATAGCATTGATTATACCTGTGTTGATAGTAGTTTTCATCTTTTTTGATTACGAAGGTAAAAACTTGATATCCTGGATGTTAGATTATATACCACGAATTAACCCATTGTATTACATCGTGCTTGTACCCTTTATCTTAGGTTTCATAGCCGCTTTTTTATTATACAAGAAACTATCATGAGGTAGATAGGTTAATTTTTTTAAGACAGTTCCTCTATCTTTATTCATCATAAAAAAGGGTTAAAAAATATGAGGATGTTTGATTACAGCTCAGCTCTACCATACTACTATAGTATACTAGAAGATGAAAAACAGGCGAGATATCTCAGATGTAAATATACACCTGTGGTTTTTAGCTTAACTGATTCTTTAGATGAGCTCTGGAGTAAACACGATTATATAATAAAGAACCCTCCTAGTGTAATAGATGATACGATACCTAAGCAATCACTACTTGATTTAAAGATAGAGATTGCTGAACGTATATTCAAGGATTGTTGTTTTTGTGAACGAAGCTGTCATGTTAATAGGTATGAAAAAACTGGTATGTGCGGTGTTAAAGACTCTTGTATAGCGTCAGAGTTCTTGCATATAGGCGAGGAGCATATACTAGTACCGTCTTATACTATCTTCTTCTCCGGATGTACTTTTAAATGTGTCTTCTGCCAGAACTATGATATAAGTCAGTACCTTAAAGGTTCTAGAATAGAGCCTAAGTTATTAGCTCTTATGATCAAGAAACGTAAAAAACAGGGTGCTAGAAATGTTAACTACGTTGGTGGCGACCCTACCTCTAATACATTATTCATACTTAAAGTTCTAAAAGAATGCGATGTTAATATACCTATGATCTGGAACTCTAATATGTACTGCTCAGTTGAGACTATGAAGCTATTAGATGGTGTTATAGACGTATATCTAACTGATTTTAAATACGGTAATGATAGATGCGCTCAGCGTTTATCCTCAGTTAAGGGTTATACTGGTATAATAAAAAGGAATCATCTTATATGTTATCAACAATCTGAGGTGATAGTTAGACATCTTGTTCTACCTAATCATACCGTATGCTGCTCAGAACCTGTGATCAGATGGATACATGATAATATAAAGGATGTTGTTGTTAATATAATGCCTCAGTATCACCCTGAGTACAAAGCATGTGAGCACCCTGATATCAGCAGACATGTATCAGCAGATGAGTACAAGAAGGTTGTTGAACTCGCTGAGAAACTAGATCTAATATTGATATGATTCATTGGATGATCTCTTAGAGTCATCCTCTATTATACCTGATGTAGTAGATGACACCTACCATCAATATTATACCTACCAGGGGTATAATATACTCATATGGGTAATCTACTGTAGCCCTGATAAGGATGGTAATCGAGGTCGGCTCATAACCCTTCTTCTCAATTCTTATACTTAGAAGGGTATCTAGCAGGACATCAGGTGCTCTAAAACTTACTAAACCCTGATGATCAGTTACTCTACTGATACCATGGAACGAAACCATAGCGTCTTTGATAGGATAACCATTTCTGTCTTTTATCATGACTGTGAAATCCTTCTGCGCCCATACATAGCTAGGTACATTCACGTGGAGTACTCTGGATTCATTTGATCGGGTTGTTGTATTGATAACCATGATGAAGATACATCCTGGTTTATATCCTTCTTTAGACACAGACAGCGTATAGAATGTATCCTGATCCACATCAGGAGCAGTAAAATAAACAACCCCGTTTGTATCAGTTACTCTCTTTAACATGTTGAATGTTACAACAGCATAACTTACAGGGTTATTATACTCGTCAACGATACCTATTCTGAACAGTGTCCCCTCGTTGATCGTTGTGTTGTCAACTAGTATATTCAAAGTAGGATAAACCCCGCTACTACGCACCATTATAACTTTAGAAGCGAGATTACATCCTGTTTTTATAGCGTATAGTATAAGTCCTCTATCAAAGAATACGTGCGGTATCACGATACTAGCTGAACCATTAGCATCAGTGCAACCAACCTTTGTGCCATCGTTTCTCCATATCCTAGCATCTTTTATTCTATTACCATACTCGTCAGTAACGTTTAACATAAGCAATGATCCAGATTTAACCTCGTCTAAATCGGTGTTTAATCGTAGATTACAAGTATTATTGTTATCCAGGATGTAAACTTGGAATGATGATATGTCATTGTAAGTCTTATACCCTGTTTTCTCAACTTTCAATGATAAAGAATTATAATTCTTATCTATAACAGGTAATGGTAATCTAGCTACACCATCATTATCAGTTTTAACATGTAGATAAATCTCATCCTTGTACAATAGGTATACATCAGTCTCTGGTAGACCACCATACTTGTCGTATACTCTAACTGTGATTAATTCTTTATCACTGTTAATGAAAAGAGGAGCAGTAACCTCCATTAACTGATCTCCTAAACCTGCATCATATATAGTGATCATTTCAGTAGTAGTGGTATATCCTGTTTTATTCAAGATTATACCATAATTAGTATTCACAAGGACATCAGGAGCTGTTAATACAACTCTACCATTCTTATCAGTCAGACTTATCTCATGATTAAAGATAACACGAGCCCCTTCTACAGGTTTATCATCTGATATCACTGTCAATGTAAATTCATCAAACTCAATAATACATGCCTTAGTAATAATCATGTTCAATGATCTGGTTTTATTTTTAATGTAGAGTTGATGAGTAGCATAATACTCGTTGAGATAAGTAGCGTTTACAGTACACCACCGTCCAGGTGAACAAACTGGAGGCAACTTAAGGGTGATAACACCTGTAGACGCATTAGTATAACCCGCATGGTATCCATCAAGTATTATACGAGCCTGAACAGGTAACCCATTAAGAGTCACTGTTATATTTATACAATCCCCTTCAGTAGCAGTTAACGGAGCATATATATTTAAGTCATGGCTAAGAGATGATACGTCAGCATGAGGATGTACTGAGTTATAGATGAATAACAATAAGATGATCATCATCATGCCCCTACAAAGATTAACTCTTATATTCATCTCTGATTCATCCCTCTCTTTTCTCTCATCTCACCTATAAGTACTAATTGCATTATTAAATTATCAGGATAACTACAAAACAAGGTATTGTATATTATTTTAAATTATTACCTCCTGCTCAGATACATGTACCGCTCTGCCACCTACTTTTACATGATCATTACTACCTATCTCAACGTAGACACGACCAGGCCGTCCTATTATATCCCCCTGCTCGCACCATATACGTTTCTTTCTTGTTAAACCATTACGATAAAGATAACATGATACAGCACCATTAGCTGTACCTGTAACAGGATCCTCATTTACACCGTATAGTGGAGCAAAATTTCTAGCATGATACAGCGAATTCTTATTAAGAGTATCAAAGGTGTACACATGTATACTACCCACGTTATAATCTACGCATAATTCTTTAACCATATTGAAATCAGGTTTCATATCTCTAAGTGTACTATATGATCTAACACATATAGGAAGGGTGAATAAACCAGTGGATACCCTCTGTCTAGGCAGAGAGATATCTATATCATTCTTTCTAATGTTAAGAGCAGATGATACCCTTTCTGCATCCCAGTTTACATCCTCTAATGTAACCTTACCTTGATTCATAATAACCGTATCACAAACACCTGCTTTGAATCTAATCTCAACTGGTAGAACACCTACCCTAGTTTCCTGTGTCATAATAACCCTGTTTTTACCTTTTAATTCTGATGCATTTTCATCGGCTAACACAAAGAACGTAGCTATAGTAGCATGACCACATAGATCAATCTCCATCACAGGTGAATAAAAAATCACTTTAACATCAGCTACTCTGCTAGGATACACAAAGGCAGTCTCTGATACTGATAACAGCTTGGTTACACCCATCATCTGATCAGGGGTTAGAACTGGAGGGTACAATACCACACCTGCAGGGTTACCACCATGTATTGACCTTGTAAAAGCATTGATAACCTTTGTTTTTATCTTCAAAATCCACTTACCTCAGATATAACAAAACGGTATCATTCTTTTCATCTTTTGCTATTCCATTCATCTGATGCGAAATAATGTTCATGGAAGAATCTAGCATTGTTAATCTCCTCTTCAGTTAGAGACCCCTTAGCTAACTCTACATTGAACTCTTCCTCAAAGCCTTGTCTCATATTAGATGCTATCTCTCTGAATGATAGCGATCTACCAAGTATGTCTGATAGGGATATGACTCGTTCTTTAGCATCTTTTATCATTTTATCCTTTATCTTTTCACCAGGGATTTTTAATAATGAGAACATAGTCTCTATGTCAACATCTATAAGGATCGTACCATGTTGAAGCACTGTGTTGTATCTTCTAGTCTGGGCGTTACCTGATATCTTTTTCCCATTAACAAGGATATCGTTTATAGGCGCAAAGTTAGCTTTAACATTCATATGTTTAAAACCACGTATCAGCGCTCCGCATATCCTTTGATAGCTCTCTATGATATTAGATGGTATCTCAGGATGAGACTCTGAGATAACAATACTATATGTTAACTCTTTATCATGATAAACAGCGCCACCACCGGTTATCCTCCTCACGTAATCCACACCTATCCTCTTGCAAGCTTCCACATCAACCTCATCATGTAAACTCTGGAAATAACCTATGGATACCGCTGGTGGCTTCCACATGTAGAAACGCACTGTAGGTGGGACTCTACCTTTACTATGTGATATTAATATAGCATTATCAATCGCCATGTTCATAGCTGCTGTGTTAGCATCGGTTATAAGCAGACGCCATTTCTCCTTCAATTTATACACCTCAGTATACCCTGTGTTAACCCCTCAGCATCAACACCTATAAAGTTGATGTTATACTTCTTTATCAATGAATTTATCTTACTTTTGAGTTCATCCTCATTTAACCTTGTTTTTTTAAGTTCGTTCTCTAATGCTTCAACAGATTCTTCAGGATGAGCGAAGAAGTCACCTCTTATCTTTATATCCTCTATTAACCGTGTAGTCTGATCGTATTCCAAATCGATCTTCAGCAGTTTACCATTTGGTATCTTATATGTTGATCTAGCATGCATAACAATCAACTCCTCTTATTTTCTTGGCCATATATGATATGCAATAATTTCTTTTAATGTTTATCTTAATGTGGTTAGCGATGAGCGAATAACTTCTCTGCATGATACGAGCTTCTAACCAATGGACCTGACTCCACGTGTCTAAACCCGATCCTCTCAGCAGTTTTTTTAATATCCTGGAATTCCAAAGGTGTATAATACTTTTTAACAGATACATTCTGCTTTGATGGTTGGAGATATTGCCCTATGGTTAGTATATCCACATCTGCCATTCTTAGATCATTGAATGTTCTGATGATCTGATCCAATGACTCCCCTAGACCTATCATCAAACCTGATTTTGTTTTAATCAAAGGATTAATCCTTTTGATGTGTTCTAGTAGCTTTATGCTCCTGTCATAGTCACCTTGTGGCCTGATAGTTGGGAACAACTCTTTTACTACTTCTATATTATGATTAATAACATCAGGTTCTGAGTCGATGATAGTTCTCAATGCTGATACATCACCTTTGAAATCAGGTATCAATGCTTCCACTCTACATTTATTATTCAACCTTTTAATCTCTTTGATGGTATCTGAGAACACTTTAGCTCCTCCATCTGGTAGATCATCACGTGTAACTGACGTGATAACCACGTATCTCAAACCAAGTGTTCTTACACTCTCAGCTACATCGTATGGTTCATCATGATTTACAGGTCTTGGCAACCCATGTTTAACATTGCAGTAACCACAGGAGCGTGTACATATATCACCTAAGAGGAGAAATACAGCTGTACCGGAACCAAAGCATTCTGCTATATTAGGGCATTTAGCCTCTTCACAGATCGTATGAAGCTTAGCTCTTCTAAGTAGATTCTTCATCTCTACAAAGTTCTCTCCACCGCCTATCTTAACTTTTAACCAATCTGGATGACGTCGACTCATAGATCACACAAAAGTAAATAACCTCATAGTTCTTATTTTTAACTAACTTACCTAAGAGAAAAATTAGGAGATAGATACAGACTAAAATAAGCAGTAAAATTTTTTTCATCCTTCTTTATACACCTAGAGTGACCCGGAGTAGATCTCTTAAACCTGGTGAAAAACCAAGTATAAACACACCTATCTTCAATAGATTCACAAAATTACTATATTTAACCATCTCTCTCTTATATAAAACATCAAATAAGTAGATTATAATAATAATCATGATTAACTTGACAATAGGATATAACGGCGGCCATACCTCTAGTATAATATTAGACATGGGATGTTTCTCCATATAAGATGGTAGATTCATATGTAATGGGTCGTATATACTAATATAGCTAGAGAAACCATCAAGGAGATGCCCATAAACCATAGCAAGATTAAAAGGCTCTCTGTAAACATCTACACTCTGTATATCTCTAAAAAGATAAGAAAGAAGGTATATACCTAATACACAAAATGAGACCAAGCTCATAACAAGTAAGAATACATCAACGCGTATGCCACTTGATTGAGCCCATTGCTCTATGAACAACCATCTCATTATAAGATACAAAGATGGAGAAAGACATAGCAGACCGCCTGAGAATAAAAACGTGTTAAGAGTTACATCACGCCTAAAACATCTATAAAAGAAAAAAGTGAAACTGATAACTGATAGAATTAAAAACTCTACGGGGTGAAGGATGTATTCACCATAGTTAACACCAAAGATATAAATAAAACAATAGATGACATTAACAATTATCAACACAGACGAGGAAATCAACAAACATGATCTAATGTTAGATACAGAGTTAGCTTTCACCATAATGTACCCTACAAAGAGGAATACTAGAGCATAGATAGCTATCTGAACGTATATAAGAGGCGATATAAACCAGTAGGAGAAAGGTTCATAGAAATAAGAGGTATCCTCTAATACCCTCGCAACAGAGCCAAATAGTATATAAGGTAATAATGATAAACAAAAAAACCAGTCAACCTTCACCTTGATTTTTCTAATAAGAGCGTACAAACCTATAATAGAGAATATAAGTATCAAACCATATGTGATCTCAGATACCGTTGTATACCCCTCGTAGGCTGTTACATTATTATAACTAACAGGATGACCAGATGCATCAGCTACAATAGGACCCCAATAATACCGCCAGATCCATTGATCATAAAACACAGATGGATAGAGTATAATACCACCTGTTACTATAATCACAAATATTAATGATAATACAATAATACAGGATTTATAACTTCGAATATTACTAATATTACCAAAAACACTCATAAAAAAGATAAATAAAAGTTAATATATTAAACCAACGCTACACCCTAATGTAGGATTAGAGTATGGAACGATTCAATAAGTTAAAATCTATGGTG
>JAVYLV010000049.1:0-9443 GCA_038740425.1 Thermoplasmatota archaeon
AGCCTCATCCCTCTCCTTCTTCAACTGTTTTATCTGGTTGGATATCTCATTTAGGATAATATTTATATGCTCCAGGTTAGCCTCAGCGTTCTTCTTCTCCTCCTCCGCTTTCTTTATATCATCATCAAAGGAGCTTATACCTGCTATATCATCTATGATTCTACGTCTATCAACAGCGCCCATCTCAACTATATATGTTATATCCCCTTGTTTAACAATGTTATACCCCTCTCCAGATATCCTTGCATGTGTGAGCACATTTAAAAATTCGGTGTATGAAGCAGCACGATCATTTATATAAAAGTAGCTATAATAGTTATCAGGGTTATCCTTTAACGGTGCACGTTTAATCATCCTTGTTAGATACACCTCATCCGAATCCACAGGCATTTTACGCTCTTTGTTGTCAAAAACAAGTGAAACCCTGCAGTATTTAGCAGGGTTTTTATGTTTCTTACCACCGTTAAATATAAGATCAGTTAATCGACCTGCTCTCATAACCTTAGAGCTTCTAGGGCCAAGTACAAATAGTATAGCGTCTATTATATTACTTTTACCAGCACCGTTTGGACCAGTTATAGCTGTGAAACCTTGAAAGAAGGGTATATCCATTTTTTTCCCGAATGATTTAAAATTCTCCATCTGAATTTCCTTCAGATACACGTTTATACCTTCCTTCTACCTTCCTTCTAAATTTTTTTTTAAATATAATAGAGACAACTATGTGAACTATCTATCCCTTGATTCCTTGCATCCCACATCTTATAACTAGATTATAGTATATAAAATTTGGCGTTTTTTATTACGTCAAGTAGCTATCAATTTTTAAGTGAAAGAAGTGTTGTACTACCATAAGGAACTATTCTTATGGGTGTATTCTCATCTACTATGCTATACGCTTCCTTTAAAGCCTCTTCTATAGAACTCGCAGGTTTGAATCTATAAAGCTCTTTGATCTCTTTGGAATCTATAGAAGAAATTAATATGACGCTATAATTCTCAACAGCTTCAAGATGATAGTAAGCTTTATGAGCACCCATAACAAATTCCTCCTGTAATGATCTCTTTATATCATGTGATGATCTATGTTTTCTCAACCATTCTACATATATAGTGTTACCAGCTCCGTTAATACATTCTGCAATTAATATTATAACACTGTTTTTGTTAGTTACAGGTAGAACTGAATGTAAACCTTTGAAGGATTGATACAGATCAATATCATGAGGGTAACCACCAGCTGACACGATAACAATATCAGATGGTGCATCAACTTCTTTTTTATACATCGCATCAACCAGTTTAACACCAGCATCCATGACTATCTCAGGTTTACCTGCCCATGCACCTACGATCTGTTTATGAGAGTTTAACACTACATTAAACGCGAAATCAACACCTGCGAGATGCATCGCTTCATTCATCTCATTATTTATAGGGTTATTTCTTAATACACCTGTCCGTGCGTTTTTATCAAATAATAATTTGTGATTTCTTTGGATACATGAATACGAGGATATACCTGGTAGTATACTCTTTCTAGTTCCACCATAACCCGCGAAGTAATGATACTCTATATCCCCCAATATAATCTTAAAATCAGCTTCAGCGTACCCTCTTAGAACCTCTATACGATTACCCTGTCTCGATGTACCCACATATACATGATCCCCTGCTAGACAATCATTTGATGTAACCTGGTAGCTTCTAGATATCCTCTCGCCTAATATACTAACTATCTGATCATGGATAGGTGGTTTATGAGTACCATTAGCGATGATTATATTTATATCACTATAATCTACGCCAGCATCATGCAACTCGTCTAATACACGAGGTAGCATAACCTGTGTAGGGCATGGACGGGTATAATCATCAACCAATATTGCTACCTTATCTCCTGGTTCAACCAGGTCAGATATTCTATCAGTGCCGAGAGGATTATCCAAAGCATGGGATATCAAAGACTCTGGTTTTTCACTTTGACATATCTCAGATGGATTTATAACATCCAATAATCTATCCTTATGAATGTCTAATGGAATAAAATTTTTACCGTATGGTATTTGGATTCGCATCGATACTAGAAACCTATATTATTTCTCCTCAGTTAAATATTTCTTAGTCCATTTAACCCTTCGCGGTATACGATTAAGTTTCAACATGTTCTTCTGACACTTACTCCTACAGAAGTACAATACAGTCCCATCCTTACGTACAAAGATTTTACCAGTACCTGGCTCTATATTATTACCACAGAAAGAACAAACCCTTTTCTCTATCATCTCCACCAGCCTTTAAATATTTCTTATCGTGGACCACCAAGTTTTCTTGCTTCACGCTGGGTCTCTGCAAGCATCAGTATATCCCCTAGTCTAACAGGTCCCATCACATTCCGAGTAATTATCTTACCTTTGTCCCTACCATCAAGTATGCGAACTTTAACTTGTGATGCCTCGCCAGCCATACCTGTCCTGTCTAGAACCTCTACAACTTCACATGGTATTCCTTCGATCATTCTAAACTAACCCTGTTTTTTAACAGTTTCAAGTTTTTTTATAAGGTTCTCTATACCTTCTTTATCCTTACCTGGATTTATTATAGCTACTGCTGCTGTCCCCACAGTTAAACCAGCTGCTGTACCCAGTTGTTCTTTACTTGACACATACGTATAAGGAATGTTTTTCTCCTCGCATAATATAGGCATATGCGCTAGTATCTCCTCAGGGTTCACATCTTCAGCCATTATAACCATCTTCGCCTGTCCTCGTTCAACTTGTTTAGTGGTTTCATTTGCACCTTTGCTGATTTTACCCGTATCTCTAGCTTTTTCTACCAATTCATAGGCTAAATCCTCTAGCTCTTTTGTTGTTTTAAATCGTACATATATCGGCATTTTTATGTTAGCCTCCTATGGTTTCTTTCATCTCCTATCAATCTTTAAGGGAATGTAAAAACGGAATGCTGCTCCCATATAAAAATCTTTTTAACGTTAAAAGTTATTTTTTATTTGTAAATGCAAAGCAAGTTATGAAGGGACTATTGTCTATTAGCTGGATGACATCTCGTTAGTAATGGTTTATATATCTAACGTTATATTTAACAAAACATTAATATAGTAAGAGACATATTATATTTTTTATATATTATATTAATGGGGTTGTAAAATATGAATAAAGTAGGGAAAATGTTAAGTGTCTTTATGTGCATACTGATACTTGTAGCTGCGATACCTCTATCTTTAGCGCAAGACCCTAAGGAAGTTATCCAACAGTTATCACCTAAAAAAAGAACCTTTGTCAGCGGTTTTATACTGTTACCTCCGCATCCAGCGATTGGTGGAGCGTATATGTATTTCTTTGCTGTCAGTATGCGTGCGGGACAGGTAGGTGGGGATTATCATATATATAGGCTTCAGCCGGTTTTCGTTAGGGCAGATTATGATTTCCATGGCATCGCTATTCCAGGGTTCATAATCGGCTGGTTTGACGGACCGTTAGGGTTAGCTGGTTAAACAGATTTAAACCTAATTATCAAGAGAAATTATTCCTTAGTGTATATCTACCTAAGGTATTTTTTTAATTTATATTGATAATTTATTCTATGATTCTTTGGTTTGGGAGAAAATATAATACCCCTCATATAGCCGTTATAATATACTACGAAGATATATCCATTACTTCTTGATCTTTAAAAAAAACAAGACTAATGGTAGTTTATGTGTGCTATTATCCTAATATGTGAGAAAGAAGTTTCCTAGACACCCAGGGGTTTATGAAGTATATATCTAACCTTTGTTATCTCTGAGAAACCATAACCTTTTAGTTCTATGTTATAGTTAGACCATGATATTGTACCTGTAACACGGCAAGGACCTTCGAACATAGCTGTACGTGACCTCTTCCATATCAATTTACAAGTGTTGTAGATATCTATGTTAAGTTTTAATGTTACCACATTGTTGCTAGCTTCAAGGTAGCATCTCTGGGGGTATACCATCGAGGGGATATCATCAAGGGTCTTATACTCAGTGTATTTCAATGTGAATTTGTTGAACTCTATCAAGTCTCTATTATCTGGTGATAGCACTATAGCGCCAGCGTATCTATCTCTAATTGTTCTTAGATTAAACTTTGATATGTACATCTCCCATCCGTTGTCAAAATGGACATTAAACCATTCCCAACCATTAGTCACAAAACGTGGGACTATAGTCTCCCATACATGATCATGATACCCTGTACCCGAGACTCTATATTCTCGTTCATCCCATTTTATGTTACCATTAACTGTACAACGAGGGATATAATAGTTCCCACCTGTGAACCTACCGATAGGAAGATTGGAGCTTCTACCCATCACCCATACAGGCATGAAATCAGCGGTGAAATTAAGATCAGCTATAAAACGCTCATTGCTATTTTCAATATGAATACTCCAGTAAGGGTACTGCCCATAGGCTGAGCTCCCTTTGAATTTAATATTAACACCGGGTTTACCCATCTTGAGTGTGCCTCTTGGTTGATCAAACATGCCAAAGTTATAACTAGATCCTTTATCATCGTATAATATAACAAAGAGGTTATCACGTTTAACAAATCTTATATCATTCGGAGCCATCTTATTGAAACTTATTATCAACGACCATCCTGGTAGATCACTACCATTTCTATTAAAAATTACGTTGTAGTACCACCATTCTCTTCCTGCTAACCTATGGATCCCTTCATCATCTGGGGTTAAAACATGTCTACCTGAATCAATGAGTCTGTTACTACCTGGTGGCGTAGGCGACACCTCAGGGTGTACCGCTGCTTCTATGTTCTGATAAGCATGGTTCTGTTCATATGGTGTAATATTAGTAGTATCAGATGCTATGATGATATAGTAGAATAGTATCGTAAGCATGGATAACGTTACTACGATCACTATTATCATTCCTAGAGGAGCTCTTATTTTTATGATCCTCTCAGAGCATCCCTTATTCTCAAATTCCTTGTAACGTTTCCAATAGTAGCTTCTACCCGCGTAACGCCAGGTGAGCAGCAACCCTATTATAAACATGGGGATACATATTAGTAGAGGGATCGTGAAGGATGCATACTGTATCTCTTTCACGTTTTCTATATGCTGAGCCATAGATTCATTAGTAGTCTGATAGATAAGTTCAGCTGCTTCCCCATATGGATCGGTAAGCTTAAGATACTGCGAAAGTCTCTGTAGATTCACTAGGTTAGGGTAGTATATCTCCACAAACTGTGATAAACGAGCTGATAACACAAGATGTCTATAGACATGAACTATGTAACCTGTATCAGGATGTACTGTTAACTGGAAGGTTTCATCACAGATATACGACTCACCATGCCATGTTATAGGTTGATTATAGACTTCGTATCTCCATATAGCTACAGGGACTCCTTGTATAACACCATCTTTGAGTTTATGCATCTCCCTAAGTATCACAAGGTTTAATGTACCGTTCCTCTCACCGTTTGACTCAACCCATCCTATTTTTACACTCTGTTTTGACCCTATATTTGAGGGTATACCCATACTACCAGCTTCTATCCGGGTATACTCTAAGCTAGTGGTATACGGGTTTATAGTATACCATTCACTTATCGCTTCTTTATTGTTGATAACACAGAATACATCACCCTTATCATCATAGAGAGCGTCATGTATGAGCATCTCGTTATTCTCTTTGTTATATGACGCAGCGTGAATCACTAATCTACCTTTGGATGTTTTTTCAATCGGTGGTCTTTTTGAGAATAAACCTGTTAACTCCTCTGGGAGTATAGTACGATATCTATCATGTGAGAAGACGCTGTTGCGCTCCCAGTAGTATATCTCACCAGTATCTTCCCATATGTAGTCCTCAGGTAGTATTGTTTTATCTATGATCTCATTTGGTATCAAATAAAAATATGAGAAAAAACTAAGAATAATGAGGAATAAGCCTATTATGAAACCTGCATCCTCAAATCTTTTAAGAAAAATGCATAATAATGTTAACAATGTAGGTATAACTATAGATAAACCGATAACTAATGCTATGGTATTAAATGGGAGAGCATTCCATGGTATCATATTGATTAACCCATCTACATGTTATAATTATCACAGATTAAAGTGATATTTAAATTTATATATAATTTATATATACACATATATAAAATTTATTGTGAATTTGATACCTAATTCACCTCTTATCTTAACATTATTAGGGGGGCATATATATCCATCAGGTATCAATTAAAACCCTTATATAATAAGAAATGGTTTTACGGTACTGAGAGGTTAAATCATGATTGAAGAAACAGAATCTTCACCTAGAAAGGAGTACCAGAAGACTATTAAAAGAGTTATTGAGAGCAAAATAAGGAGTATGAGTATAACAGTATCTGAAGATACCTATGATAAAGCTCTAACCGCTTTTAATATAGCGGTAGCGGCAGCTGAATTAGGCATGGATGTATCTATTTTTTTCACATCACGTGGTGTTAATATAGTTAGAAAATCATACAGACCTAGGCGTGCTCGTTGGGGAGAAGCACCTATCAGCTGGAAGGAGTATTTCATCAAGAAACGAGGTGGACCTGTACTAGCAGAACTCATGTATCAAGCTAAGGATATGGGTGTTAGATTCTACGTATGCTACACCTCTATGATATCAACAGGGTTAAAAGAAGAGATATTAATCAACGATGCTAAGATATTAAGAATGGTGGAATACTTAGATATCGCATGTAAAGCTGACGCCCAGTTCGTCATAGGATAGAAAGGTGATGACTTCATATGGATCTTGAATCCTTTCTAACTGAGAAGGCTAAATTATTTGATCAAGCGTTAAACGGGAATCTATCACATCATGAACCCAGAATAATATACGATGCTATAAGATGGATACCTCTATCAGGTGGCAAAAGACTACGACCTATAATCACTATGCTCTCATGTGAAGCAGTAGGCGGTGTCCCAGAGAAGACCATCCCTCTTGGTATAGCATTAGAGTATCTACATAACTCCACACTTATACATGATGACATAATTGATAATGATAAATGGAGAAGGGGTTTACCTACCACTCATATAAAATTCGGCTTACCAATGGCGATAATAGCTGGTGATGCATTGATCGGTGAAACATACCGTATGCTATCATATATGGCCCCACCTGAGCTGAAAGCATCAACCTATAAAGAGATCATAAGATCAATAGCTGATGCTGCTAAAAGATTCTATGAGGGGGAAGCGATGGATATAGAATTCAGCAGACGTTTTGATGTCACTATACCTGAATACATGAATATGATAGAGAAGAAGACAGGACAATTATACTGGTTAGCAGGCAAAGGAGGAGCACTCATAGGCAAAGGATCAAAAGAACAAGTTGAAAAGTTATCAGTTTATGGTTTGTATTTTGGTATAATCTTCCAGATAAAAGATGATCTTCTTAACATACTAACTGATCAGAAGAAACTCGGGAAACAGAGCATAGGGAGTGATATACCCAATGGTAAGAGAACATTGATGTTGATCCATGCGCTCATGAAAGCTGATGAGTCAGATAAAAAAGAAATAACGAGTATAGTAGGTAACCCTGAAGCTAAACACGAGGATATCCTAAGGATAATAAACATATATAAGAAATACGGCTCTATAGATTACGCTCAAAAAAAGATAGAGGAATATCGTGATAAGATAAAAAGCTGCTTAGATGTCTTAGAACCCTCTGAGAGTAAAGATATATTAGAGGTACTAGCTGATTACGGTGTTAATAGATCATACTAGACTATATCAGTAGAAAAATATAGCATAGACTATAAGTATTAAACCTATAATCAACAGTAAAGCTATTAACACATATGGGTTGTTTAACGATAAATATTTGCCCGCCATAACTCTAAAAGACTCAAGATGAGCTCTCTCTTATACTTTATGATCCTTCTTAGAGTTTCTTGGCAACCTCCTGAGCGACTTCTAATGTTGTGTTACTACCACCCATATCGTAGGTTCTAACTTTGCCTTCTTTTATAACCTCTGCTATAGAGGATTCTAGGTTTTTAGCGTGCTTTTTCTCACCTAGATAATCAAGCATTAATGATACAGTTAACAACATAGCCATAGGGTTAACCTTGTATTGTCCAGCATATTTGGGAGCTGAGCCATGTGTAGGTTCGAATATTGCGTAATCATCACCTATGTTAGCGCTTGAAGCGAAACCCAGACCTCCTACCAGCTGAGCTGCTAGATCAGATATTATATCACCGAACATGTTTGACGCTACTAGTATATCATAATCCTGCGGGTTTTTAACCAGCCACATACACATAGCATCAACGTTAACCTCGTTGTATTTTATTGAGGGGTAATCCTTTGCTATTCTACGTCCTTCCTCTAGCATTATACCACTGGTTTCTCTCAGCACATTTGGTTTCTCAACTAGTGTAACAGATCTTCTTTTATGCTTCTTAGCGTACTCAAAAGCTTGTTTTATAATATTATGAGAAGCCTTCCTAGTTATAATCCTACATGTTATAGCCATCTCATCTAACGGTACATTAGCGAAACTCTTCATTTTTTTATGAGTCATAAGCGCATCAAAGACATGTTGAGGTACTGGTCTGAATTCAACACCAGCGTATAAATCCTCAGTATTCTCCCTGAATACTACAATATCAATGTCGTCCCTGTAGTTCAACGGATTACCAGGGTATGCTTTACATGGCCGCATGTTAGTATGCAGATTGAACTCTTGTCTCAGCCGTACTATAGGACTGGTATATACAAAGCCTTTGCCTCGTAACTCTGGTTTTAACTCTTTCTGCGCATCCTCATTAGGTTTGGATGTGATAGCTCCAAATAAACAACAATCTGTTTCACGTAGTAGCTCTAATGTTCGCTCAGGCAGAGGATTTCCTTCATTCCTCCAGCATTCCCACCCTATATCACCAGGGAGATACTCAGCGTTTAATGATATTTCGTCTAATACTATCCTAGCTGCATCCATCACATCTTTCCCTATACCATCTCCTGGTAAAACCGCTATCTTATATCTCTTCATCTTCAACCCTCTTTTAGTTTTTTTAGCCAATATATCCATGACCAATATTTTTAGATTTTTGTTTTTTTATCTTCTAAGCTCACCTAAGGTGGTTATCCTCTCAGCGAACGCGTTATGTTTATGTATAGATTCCTCACTCTCGCTACGTGCAATAACCATAACATTGTCTGATAAATTAGAGTACTTTTTTACAACCTCACTTAACATGTCTCGTACTACATCCTCTACGAATTTTGGTTTACGATGAGCATCTATAACCATGTATCCTTCATCCTTGCGTTTTAGTATGCTATATGTAGGGCTGCTGAATGAATCCTCAACTATTTTTATAAGGTCATCAGCATCAACAGAATAGTCATCTTTAGGTACC
>JAVYLV010000050.1:0-8798 GCA_038740425.1 Thermoplasmatota archaeon
GAGACCCCTTTCCAAGTAAAAGATATGAATCTCTGGTTCTGGTACATCATCGACCCAAAAACACGGAAACTCATCTACTTTAAAATCACCTGGAACCGAACAAACCATGCCTGCAAAAAACTCTTTTCAGAGATAGAAGCTATCTACGGAAAGAAACCAAGGCTCGTCATCACCGATGGAGGACCCTGGTATCATATCCTCCCTCGACTAGGTATCTCCCATGAAATAGTCTCCGGGGGGATACGCAGCTATATCGAACGGTTCATCGAGACAATAAAGGATAGGACAAGACTGTTTGACAACTACTTCCCCAGCGGATACACCTGGGTTGTCGGCCATGTCTATAAATGGATGATACTCTACGTGTTCTATTACAACTGGATCCGTAGTCATATGAGCTTCGGTGATAATTCGCCTATCCTTGCTGAGCAGGGTATTGTCATTCCTACGGAATTCGAACGATTTCTGTATGTACTCCGCATGGAGGTTTTATGCTAAAGTTAACAGCACCAAAAAACCACAGAAAGAAACAATAAACACCTAACTCTTTCTTCTTTTTTTCTGTAATTTTAAACGAGTATAAGGCAACAACCCACCGGCATCCCTAATCGCCAATATCTCATCAGGTAATCTAGGAAATCTGAAATCCCTACCACCCACTCTTATAATACTCTTATTAACATCAATAGATACATCATCACCATCCCTATAAGCACGTACAGCATCAGGACATTCAATTAACAAAAGACCCTGATTTATAGCAGCACGGAAGAAAATACGCGCAAAACTCTCAGCTATAACCGCTTGTATACCAACAGCAGCTAAACCAACCACAGGCTGCTCCCTACTACTACCACAACCAAAGTTCTTACCAGCTATTATAATATCACCCTTCTCAACTTGCTTAGCAAACAACGGATCAAGATCCTCCAATAGATGCGGTTTGATCTCTTCAGGTGTACTACAGGTATAAGTATACTTACCAGGAAAAAGCATATCTGTGTTTATATCATCACCATAACGCCATACCTTCATATCATCTCACCCTCTGTCTAGGATCAGTAATCACACCCTCTAAAGCTGAGACAGCAACTGTAGCAGGACTAGCCAGGTATATCTCAGCGTCCTTACACCCCATACGACCCTTAAAATTACGATTAGAAGTACTCAAGCATCGTTCACCAGGAGCTAAAACTCCTTGATGCGCACCTAAACATGGCCCACATCCTGGTGGCAATATAACAGCCCCTGCTGAGAGAAATATATCCACCAACCCCTCTTTAATAGCATCATGCATAACCCTCTGCGAAGATGGTAAGATCAATAAACGAACATTAGGATGAATCTTTTTACCTTTAAGCACACTAGCTGCGATCCTAAGATCAGATAACCTACCATTAGTACATGTACCAATGAGACACTGATGAATCTCAGTACCCACCATATCTGACACTGGTTTAACATTATCAACACTATGAGGAGCAGAAACAACAGGTTCAACCTCATCCAATATATAACTCAACTCTCTATGATACACAGCATCTTTATCAGGTAGAATACTCTTGTATGATGATTTTTTAACACCTATACCTGACAGATATCTTTCGGTAACCTCATCAGCAGGGAATACAGCATTCTTAGCACCTATCTCAACACCCATATTACAAATAGTGAAACGATCATCAATTGAAAACTGATCAACATCACCATGGAACTCTACAGAACAATAATCAGCACCAGAAGCAGATATATCCCCTATAATAGATAATATAAGATCCTTAGCGTATACACCCTCCCTTAATCTACCCTCTAACATGATCTTTATGCTATGAGGGATCTTTAACCATGTCTCACCTGTTAAAAGCAGAGCAGCAGCCTCTGTACGATCTATGCCAGTAGAGAATGATCCTACAGCACCATACGAACACGTATGTGAATCACTACCAAGTATTAACCTACCAGGTAACGCTAACCCCCTCTCAACCATTATCTGATGGCATACACCAGCACCAATATCAAAAAAGTTCTTTATATTATACTTCCTGACAAATTCTCTTATAATCTTATGATTAAGAGCTGTCTTTTCATCAGAGGCAGGTATAACATGGTCAAGTACTATAACTGGTAGATTAGTATCATAAACCCCGTATTCCGCAAGATCTGATTGTATCTTCTTTATTATAGCCGCAGCGTTATCATGCATCAATACATAATCAGGTTTAACTGTGACTATCTCTCCTACCTCAACTTTCTTCCTGTTACTGTATATCGAAAGTATCTTCTCAGCGAATGTATAACCTATAATCTCACCCCCCTAAAAGACCACCTCTGAGATATATATCCATCTGAACCTTATAGAATGGCTTAGCCTGATATCTCCTACTCTGCGTTTTATCCTCTATCTCACCTGTTTTAAAATCAACAGATATAATATCAAAGTTATTTATCTTCCTAGTTATACCCTCTGAGACCAGTATAGGTAGAGCACTGTTTATAGCGTTACGTTCATATATCGCACCGAATGATTCAGCTATTATAACACTTATACCGATTGATCTGAAACAATCTACAGCTTGCTGTCTGCTACTACCGCAACCAAAGTTCTTACCAGCTATTATAATATCACCTCTCCTCGCTTCTCTAGCAAAATGCTCATAGTCTTTTAAATTACTAAAGGCATACTGAGCCATCTCCTTTGTATCTGTCACTGATAGATAGCGATTATGATATATCATATCAGTGTCTATATTATCCTTTTTTATCACCCATGCTCTCCCTTCAACACGTAAAGGCGCATCAGATGTTGTAGCCATCTTTGGTTCTTTATGCTCTTTAATGGTTTTAACTATAACCTGGTTGTTTTTACATCTCTCAGGTATATGGTTAGATGTTGTTATACAACCGGCTACTATAGACGCTGCTACAGTCTCAGGTGAAGCTAAGAATATCTCACCTTTACCTTGTTTACCTGTAAAATTCCTGTTACCAGTTGAGACAGCTACTTCACCTACACCTGTCTGTCCTATCTGCCCATTAGCGCATCCTGCACATCCAGCTGAGCCGACCAGTGCACCAGCTTCTTTGAATATTTCAAATAAACCATCATGTAGACAGGTTCTCCATACTCGATCAGTCGCTGGAACTATCTTAAGTGTTCTACCATCAGCTACTCTCCTACCTTTTAGTATACCAGCAGCAACACGCATATCCTCTAAACGACCATTAGTACACGACCCTATAAACCCTGAATCTATGATAGTACCAGCTACATCCTTGACATCTACAACATCCTCAGGATGACCTGGTTTGGATATCTGAGGTACAAGACCATCTATGTCAATTTCTATCACCTTCTCATAATACGCATCAGGGTCAGCTCGTATGTGTTTTATATCAATATTGAAATGCGTTTTATAGAAATCCATAACATGTTTATTCATAGGTAGGAATGTGATTATACCACCCATCTCAGTAGCCATAGACGCTATAGTTATCCTCTGATCAACTGACAATCTATCAACGATGTCCCCATATATCTCAGCAGCATAACCTAGTAGACCGTTAGCTCCTAACTCTTTTAGCATCCTTAGCACTATATCTTTAGCTGAGGCGTATTTTGATGGTTTCCCTTTTAGAACGATCTTGATAGTGGGTGGAACTTTGAACCAGATACGCCCATAAGCAAAAGCATGAGCTATATCTATATCGCCCATGCCCTGGCCGAAAACACAAAGAGCACCTAGTATATTAGCGTGAGAATCAGTCGATACAAAGGTATCTCCAGGATGTACTAATCCCTCTTCAAATACGATGTGAGTACCTATACCGCTATCGACATCAAATACTTTTATATTATTACCCCTGGCGAATAAACGACATATATGTTGATTAATAGCGTATTTCTGATCGCATCCACCAGGGTTACAATCAAATGTGAAAAAAGTCTTCTTTGGATCATCGATAGAAAGATTATGCTCCTCAAGGTTTTTTATAACATTAGCACCCCCAAAATCGCGCGCTACACGTACATCTATATAAAGATCCACTACCCCATCAATATCTGCTTTACTATCTGAATGACTCTCAAATATCTTCTGTATAACTGTCTTACTCATAAACCTTGACCCTTCCCTTAGAGATAATACGTATAATTTAAAAATATAAAAATGTTGACTTCATTTGTTTTGAAGAGGTTATATCATAAAGATTTTAGCCATCGGTAATTTATATCAGCTCTCACCAAAATGGATTCCTTTTTGATAGATAGATTTTTTTATTATGAATTGTTTACAATATATTATCTAGGTGAGGATCTAAAAGATGGATGATTTAGAAGAATGGGATTTCTGGGATGAACCATCTGTGAAAACGCATAGTGAAATTGCTAAAATGTTCGAAGAACTTGAGGAGCTGGAGCATAAATTCGAAGAATCAGGGATGAAAACACAAGAAATAGAAACTGAAATTAAGGAATGCACAGATGAAATAGAAGAGGATACTAAAGACAAGATTCACGTGGATGAACCAGCAAAAAAAGAAAAAAAGGGGCATCTGTTAAAAAACATAAGAAAAACAAAAAAACCGAAGATACCAAAATTTGTGAGAGAGAGAATCCATGATACAAGGAAAATAAAAAAACCTAGAGATATAGCAATAAAAAAACAAGATAATAAATTTACCAAGAGATTAAAGCAGAGAATAACAAATTATCAATCTAGAATGAACCTCGGTGAGCTATGGGCCGAGCAGAAAAAATACACATTCCTTATAACAATAAACGAGGATGGTACTCTGACTGGTTTCCCTAAAGTCACTGAGAAGGAAAAAAAGAAAGATAAGCGTGGTTTCTTTTCTAGGAAAAAAGAAGAACAAACTTCATCTGAAGATGTTCAACAAGATATTAAGGTTAAAGGGTTAAAAGGATTATTTAAAAGGATACTACCTAAAAGTGGTAAAAACAAGGAGAAAAAAAGCGGCTTTATCAACAAGTTAATAAAAAGGAAAAAAACAAAAGAAAGTGCTGAATAAAAAAAACAAAAAATATAAGAGGAATCTTACAGTTACAGCATTTCCATAATAAAGTTGGGGGGTTTTTATATGCCTTTGATTCATCAATCAAGCTATATATCACCTAATGCTGTTATAATAGGGGATGTCACAATAGGTAGAGAATGCGGTGTATTTCCTCATGCTGTTATACGGGGTGATGAAAATAAGATTACAATCGATGATGGAACCAACATTCAGGATTGTTGCGTCATACATGTTGATATAGATCACGATGTAAAGATAGGTAAAAATGTTACTATCGGGCATGGTGCTATCATACATGGTGCGGTAGTTGAAGATGACTGTCTGATAGGTATACACTCTACTGTTTTGAATGGTGCTAGGATAGGTAGTGGGTCTATAATAGGTGCTAACGCGTTAGTGATAGCTGATATGAAAATACCTGAAAACAGTCTGGTATTGGGTGTGCCAGGGAAGGTAGTCAAACAGGATCCTAGCTATAGAAATATGAATAGATTAAATGCTGAGACGTATAAATCTCTTATAAAGAGGTACAAAAGCAACTGTTATGAGTATTACTCTGTACTGTGAATGATTTTTACATATTATGATGTAAAGAGTTAACAATGAACAGTAATAGAGGGTAAGTAGAGTATCCTTCAAAAAAAGAAAGTAAAAATGGGTGCAGAGCCAGCGAATACGATGTTCTTCTGTTCTTCTGAGGGATATAAGGCAACGTATGGGGTGGTCATATTATAAAAATATAAAAAATAATTTAAAGGGAGAAGATTATAACATTCTTTAAAAATCTACCAGGGGGAGGAACGATAACAATATGAGAGATGTGGTGATAGTCTCAGCTGTTCGTACAGCTCAGAGTAAATTTGATGGTATGTTAAAGGGTTTCTCAGCCCAACAATTAGGAGGCATAGTCATTAAAGAATCTGTGAGGAGAGCATGCATCAGATCAGAGGATGTAGATGAGGTTATAATGGGTAACGTTGTATCAGCTGGCTTAGGACAGAATGTCGCTAGGCAAGCTGCCATACTAGCTGGTATACCATACCATACTGGGTGTTTACATGTAGATAAAGTATGTGGTTCATCTTTAAAAGCGGTGATCATAGCAGCGCAAGCTATTAAATCAGGGGATGCAGAATGCGTAGTGGCTGGTGGTATGGAAAGCATGAGCAATACTCCTTATCTGCTTGATAAAGCCCGTTTTGGTTACAGATTATTCGATGGTAGACTCATTGATGCTATGGTGCATGATGGCCTGTGGGATGTTTATAATAATTTCCATATGGGTATGACGGGTGAGATTATTGCTGAGAAGTATAATGTAACCAGGAGAGAATGCGACGAATTTGCTTTGTGGAGTCATCAGAAAGCAGCTAAAGCAACTGATAAGGGTAGATTCAAAGAAGAGATCGTGCCTATAGAGATCAAGAAAAAAGAGGGTATGATAGTGTTCTCATCTGATGAGGGTATACGTCGCGATGCAAGCATAGAATCACTGTCTAAGCTTAAACCCTTCTTTAAAGAGGATGGGGTAATAACCGCTGGTAATGCCTCTCAGATAACTGACGGGGCCTCAGCTGTTGTTGTAATGAGTAAAAAGAAAGCAAAGGATATGGGTTTAGAAACTCTTGCTACTATCGTGGGTTATAACACTGCTGGTGTGAAACCAGAGTACGTCATGGAGGCTCCTATAGTAGGTGTAAAAAAATTACTTGACAAAACCGGTTTTACTATAGATGATATTGATCTTTTTGAGCATAACGAGGCTTTTTCATCAGCATCAGTAGCGGTTATGAAAGAGTTGAATATACCACGAGAGAAGTATAATATCCATGGTGGTGCCATAGCGCTTGGTCATCCTATAGGAGCTAGCGGGGCGCGTATACTAGTAACACTTTTACACGCTTTAAAAACGTATAATAAAAAAAGGGGTTTAGCTACAATATGTTTAGGTGGAGGGCATGCGGTTTCTATGATTATTGAGAGATAGAATTAGATGCTTGGAAGTGATGGTTATATGAATAAAGGAGTAATAAAGACGATAGGTGTGATCGGTGCAGGTATAATGGGTCATGGTATAGCGATCGTAGCAGCTAGAGCGGGTTACAAGGTTGTTTTGGTTGATGTAAATGAGGATCACCTTAGAAGAGGGTTATCGCAGATTGAAAGATTCTTAGATAAAAGCATTGAAAAAGGTAAGATGAATCTTAAAAATAAGATGGATGTTTTATCTAATATTAAGAGTGCAACCAGTTATGATGAATTATATGGCAGTGATTTGGTGATTGAGGCTATAACTGAAAATGCTAAAGAAAAAAAAACTCTTTTTGGGTTACTTGATGATTGTTGTAAAGAAGAGGCTATCTTTGCTTCTAACACCTCTACTATACCTATAACTGATCTGGCATCAGTTACAAATAGATCAGACCGTTTCATCGGTATGCATTTCATGAATCCTGTACCACTTATAGATCTGGTTGAGATAATAAAAGGTTTGAACACTTCTGAATCTACTGTAGAGATAGTAAAAGAGACGTCTATAAAAATGGGTAAAACACCCATTATCGTTAATGATTCTCCTGGTTTTGTATCAACTCGTCTTATATTCATGTTGATAAATGAGGCTATATTCTGTGTTCATGAGGGTATCGCCTCGGTTGAATCAGTAGATAAAATAATGAAATTAGGTATGAATCATCCTATGGGGCCATTGGAAATAGCTGATCTGGTAGGTTTAGATACATCTTTGAATATACTCTCAGCTCTGTATGAAGGTTTTAATGATCCTAAATATCGACCCTGTCCTTTGTTGAAGAAGATGGTACAAGCAGGATTTTTAGGTAGAAAAACAGGTAAAGGTTTTTACGATTATTCAAGGAGGTAGGGAACCATTATGGAGTATGAAAACATTATAATCAAAAAAGAAAATGGTATAGGTATATTGAAAATAAATAGACCCTCTGTTCTGAATGCTCTCAACACAGAGACGATCCTTGAGCTTATATCAGCAGTGAAGGATCTAGATAGTGATCAAGAGGTTAAAGTAGTGATATTGACAGGTGAGGGGAGATCTTTTATTGCAGGTGCTGATATAAAAGAGATGGGTCAGATGACGCCTGTTCGAGCTAAGTCTTTCTCAGAGTTAGGGTATGAATTAGTATCATCTATAGAGCATTCAAGACTACCTTTTATTGCTGCTGTGAATGGTTACGCACTTGGTGGTGGTTGTGAACTGATGATGGCATGTGATTTAGCTATAGCTTCTAAAACAGCTGTGATAGGGCAACCTGAGATCAACTTGGGTATTCCGCCAGGTTTTGGTGGTACTCAGCGTTTACCGCGTCTAGTAGGTGTAATGAAGGCAAAAGAGATGTTGTTTACAGGTGAGCCTGTAACTGCTTTAGAAGCTTTGGATATGGGGTTGGTGTGTAGGGTTGTAGAACCTGAGGAGCTTATGGAGGAGGCCTTAAGGTTAGCTGGTAAGATAAGGAATAAATCTAGTTTGCAGGTTGGCATTATAAAATCACTTGTTAACACTGGTGTTGATATGGATCTATCGTCAGCATGTCGTTTTGAATCTGCTTTATTCTCGATGAGTTTTTCTACTAAGGATCAAAAAGAGGGTATGACCGCTTTTATTGAGAAACGTAAACCTGTATTCAAAGATGAATGAATCATTGAAAATATTTAATTATATCAAAATATATAATAAAATTTATATACATGTGATATTAATATATTATTGGAAGGATGATTTTGGATGGTGA
>JAVYLV010000051.1:0-8722 GCA_038740425.1 Thermoplasmatota archaeon
CCCGACCTTCTTCAAGACTACCCCATATTGACCCTGGTAGTACAAAAACCCCACTGTACACTGATTTATTGATATCAGATGCTAAACGAGACCACGACCCTTCTCCTACTCTATAATCTATACTGTTTAATTTATAATCATCATGGAATGTTACAGGTATCGGACTATCTGATGAGTTCAACCATATCATACCACCCTCAAATTTGATACTAGGCTTGTTTTTATCATATATAAAAGTAATATCAGGTGTACTAGGCTGATCCTCGATGTTACCCGCGTTATCAGTAGCTATAGTACATAGATCATATTTATCACTAATGTTAATGGTAAACGAAAAGTTATACGGTGGTGATGTATCAACACTATATAACTTATACGTGGTACTACTGTTACGTTTATAGTACAAACCAACAGATACCACACCACTACCACCAGTATCAGACGCTGTAGCTTTTATCACTACAACTGACATGTTACATTTGAAAGGTATACTATCCTTATTTGTTATAGATGAGGATGGTTTAACAGTATCATTTTTGAATTGATACCATTGTGAGTAATTACCATTACCATTCATATCAGATATGTAGAAACGTATACGTATAATGCCAGTAATATTCTTACTGAACGTCAGTGTTGATATGTTTATAGAGATTGTTTCTATCTTAGTTGAAGCGTTAACACCTGTGCATGAAGCATTACCTGTATATGTTTTAACACTTGTTTGATTCTTTAGCTTATACTCTAGAGTAAAACTAGATGTTTTAACATTTAAACCAGTACCATTATCATAAACCTTTATACTGCAACTCGGTGTCTTGGTATTAGTATATCCACCAGAGGGAATGAAGCTGTTATATATGAACACGGGTTTTTCATTATCCTTTGTCGGCTGAAGGCTTATAGACCAACCATATAAGCTAGTCTTCTGTGAGACATTCTTAATATTAAAAGTCGCTCTGAGACGTATACATTTATAACCTGCAAGCTTGGATGATATATTCTCATTATGTACAACTGATGGTATTATCACCTTGTATGATTCATCAAGTATACTATAACTTATACTGGCACCAGTTGATATGTTATAACCCTCTAAATGGAATCCATTCCATCTGTAACCATTTGGTAGACGTACTGGTATAGAGGTTAAACTACCTGTGATATTCCTATCCTTAGTTTTATTATAGTAACCTAGACTATATAGTACACCATCCTCATCAGTGAAATAGACAACACCATTAGCTACAACCGGTGATGAATGCACAGGTGATCTCCCCTCTGTATACGAGAAATTCCAAGCGTATGATCCATTCTTAGAATGTAACGCTAATAATGAGCCGTCAGGAGTACCAATATATATCAGTGAGTCAGCGTAACAAGGTGATGATGTGAGAACATGCGTTGATAAAACATCCTTAGTATAAACCTTTTTACTCCATTTTATCTCTCCATTACCTATGTTTATAGCGTATAATGAACCATCTGGTGAAGCAGCGTATAATACGTTATCATAGACACACGGGTTTGACACAGCATGATCCAGGTTGTATGGTAGAGTACCACCAAGTGTTACATTATATAATATACGACCATCATCTATATCCACTGCTACTAGCTTTGTACGAGCTGAGATAAATGGTATAACCGTCTCCCTTGTGATGACATATACTCTATCCTTATAGATCACTGGTGAAGCGTAACGTACTGATCCGACTTTACTCTGCCATAGTAACTCACCATTCGTAGAATCATAAGCGTATAAGCTGTAATTCTTCTCAGTATCGCATCCTACTATAACACGTCCATGCGATACTGACGGTGTGGAGAAACTACCAGCTGGTAGGTTTTTACTCCATTTTAGGGTCTTGGTGTTTATAGATATCGCTAGAATCTTATTGTTACCTTTATCAAAGTTAAGCAGAGATTTATCACCACTCCATGAGGTTATATAAATGGTCTGATCTGATATAACTGGTGAAGCAGAGTAACATATCTTACCAGGATACTGGTATGACCATGATAGATTATAACTATGATCATAAACATAGATCTTGTTTTCTACCCCGTCTTTTGATGTGTTACCTGTAGCTACTATTATAAGATCATCTGTAACTGCTGGTGTGTTTGTGATTATATGCTCAGGTATCACGATGGTGGCTATAGGCGAGTTAGCATCACCTATCTTACCTGGTGGTACTGTCGTGTTGAAGATATACACCCTTTTACCATCAGATGAAGATATGTACAACCTGTCTTTTTTTATCACAGGGTTCTTATAACCCCCACCTATCTTAACTGTTGTGGGGGAGTACCAGTACAATGTGTCATTCTTAGCTCCTGCTCCGTCTGATGCGCGGGTATTAGCAGGGTTCTGGCCTAGCATACACCAGTCATCGTAGATAAAAGTCAAGGTAGCGTTCCCTTTGATGATCTCAACCTTGTCTTTATCATCAACTCTGAGTGTTGAGTTATAGAGATCCCTCCATTTGTTTTTCTGAGTCTGCCATAGCAGGCCCCAGCTGTATATTCTAGGTGAATAAGCAGGGTTATCAGTGGTTAACGTAGCTTTTATCTTAAAACTGGTTATATTCGCTATTAGTGGTGATGTTAGATTCACAGGTGATTTGAATCCGTTTTTGTTACCTGGTAGTAACGATTCCTTAATAAGGGTGTTATTACTATACAAGAACTGGTATTTTATTGATGTACCCGGTGGTGTGTACTCCTCTGTGATGAGCCCTTCCCATAAGAAGAGTTTACTAGGTGATATAGTATTTGAGGTTGCTGTACCTATGGTAGCGTATCCTTCTCCGAATACTTTAACCTCTATATAATCAGTTGAGAGTGTACAGGTGCTACCTGGTTTTGCTGATGCTACAACGCATATATCTAGGTATTGGTCGTCGCTCATGTAGAAGTCGCTTGTTATACTTTTTTCTAATGTGATCATTGCTCCATCTGAGGTGTTACTGGATAATAGTTTCCATCCTTCACCATTCTTGGTGATTGATTGCCATTGATACAGTTTAACATTATAGATGCTGCTGGCTTTACCATGCCATGCTATACTAATCTGATTTATGTTTTCTTCTTTTTGTTTGATCTTGATTCTAAATAGATGCATAGCCACTCTTTTTAGATACGTTGACTCTGTGGTAAGCATGTTGTTATCTAGGTATCTGATTTTGGAGTAACCTATGAATGTAAGCTCTCTGGCGTATCTTGAGTAGAGACTAGGTGAGAAAAATGATACAAAGAAGATGGTGTTAAATGTATAGGATTTGTGCTCAGAGCTTTTGAAATTGTAAGTATAGTTGGTGGTATTGTAGGATAACACTATAGATTGGTTCACTAGGGTACAGTTTTTTAGATGCACACTACTGTTGTCCTGGAATGTGTCAAACCAGAAGCCATCATCTTTATCGATAACTGGTGCAGCAGAAGCATTCATAGGGAAGTTGATACTAAACAAATTCAAAAGGATTATTACAGGTACCATGTATTTGATAATCTTGTTTTTTTTACTCCTCATGTGGTATTCCTCTTCAAAGATTCATAAATTTATTATAACATTTTATAATATATATTTGTTTAAATACTTTTTTATGTTTTATTTTTTTAAGATGTTATTTGTTAGTAACCTGTTATCTTATTGCATATTAATAAACTTAAGTTTTATCCCCTCATGAATTATATTATAACAAGTTGTATATCCATCACGTTTGTACCTGTTTTACCAGTGATCAAAGCATCATTTAGATATTGGAAGAACGTATAGGAGTTATTGTTTGTTAAGAACTCTTCAGGGTTTAGATTTAAACGTAGAGCACGTGGTAGTGTGTACTGATCAGCTATGGCACCTGCGCTATCACTATTACCATCTATCCCGTCAGTAGCAAATGAGGTTAGAACCCATTTTGTTTTTGATAGCTCTCCCACGCAGCTTAGCACTAACTCATGGTTCCTACCACCTACACCGTCGCCTTTAACATTTACTGTTGTCTCTCCTCCGCCTATAACCACTGTTTTATCCATGCTATTTTTTGATAAATCCTTAACTGTGAGCAGAAGATTCAAACCAGCTCTTTTAGCTTCACCGGTTATAGGGGTGGGTATAATCCTTGCTTCATATCCTAGCTCCTCTGATTTCTTCTTTGCAGCTAGACAAGCATCTGTATTTGACGCTATTATCATATGATGGACATGGTTGAACACAGGGTCATCTGGTCTAGGATTATCAGGTATAACTCCTTCTAATCCTTTTTTAATCACTGATCTTGCATCTGATGGTAGTTTCTCCCATAAGTTATAATGTTCGCAGATTCTTTTAGCATCATTAAATGTGGTTGTATCAGGATATGTAGGGGCAGATGCTATAAACTCCAAAGGGTCACCTATTATATCTGATATGATGAGGGATATCATAGTTCCTTTGTTCATTCTTGCTAGTTTGCCACCTTTAACGTATGAGAGATGCTTTCTGATTGTGTTAACCTCTTTTATATCAGCACCTGTTTTCCATAGCATCTCTGTTATTCTCTGCATACTTTTAAGACTGATACGTGGTTTGCATAGTAAAGAAGAACCTCCACCTGAGATTAAAACTATTACGAGATCTCTCGCCGTGGTTTTGTTGATTAATGATATGATACGTTCAGTACCTGTCAAGCTACCTTGATTAGGGATAGGATGACCACCTATATAGACTTCTATAGGTGTACCATGGAGTTTTGATGCTGATATATGGTCATTGGAGATTATAACTCCTTTATCAACATGCATCGAGTCTATAATAGCTCTAGCCATGTCTACACTTGCTTTACCGAATCCTATGACGTATACATGATTAAAACAAGACGGGTCAATAACCTTCTCGTTTACAGCTATACTATTATTCGTTATTATCTCTTTAACAGACTGATAAGGGTCAACGGCTTTTACAGCTGCTTCTATTATCTCCAATGCATCTTTTCTCTTCCTTTTGATCTCATCGTTTGCACCATTAGCTATAATATCTCTATAATTTTTTATTAACATTTACACCTTAAACGTATCTGTTTTTCATCAACTTTTATTTAATCTGGAATTGACGCATTAGAGTCTTCCTTAGTTTCCTATCACTTGAAAAACCATGTACCATACGTTTGGTCATTTCATAGTATCTCAACAACTCTTTCACATCTTTATGTTCAACCCCTGCCCCACGTGATATTCTCTTAATACGAGATGATTTAATAATCTCAGGGTTTCTACGTTCCATCTCAGTCATTGAATCTATGATCACACGGAAACGTTTCATCTTCTCCTGTGTTGCATCCATATCCTGTGATTTCAAACGAGATGAAAGACCACCTGGTAATAACTCAGCTAACTTTGATACAGATCCCATACCAGATATCATGTTTATCTGCTCGTACATATCATTCATATCAAATTTACCAGACATTATACGTTTAGCGGTTTTATCAACATCCTTATCCTTTAGACTCTCCTCTGCTCTCTCAATCAGGGATCTCACATCCCCCATCCCTAATAAACGCGATATGAAACCTGATGGTTCAAACACCTCAAAATCTGTTATATGCTCACCTACACCTACAAATAGTATAGGCGCATGTACTATGGAAGCAGCGCTCAGAGCTCCTCCCCCTTTAGCTGTACCATCAAGTTTTGTCAGTATGATACCAGTGATACCTATAGCATCATTGAATGCCTTTGCTTGCGGCCCAGCCTGTTGACCCATAGCAGCATCCATAACCAACAGCTTTTCATCTGGTTTCACCGCGTTGAATATGTCCTTAATCTCTTGTATAAGATCATCTTCTAATTTATGTCTACCTGATGTATCCACTATTACAACATCACAAGTTCTCTTTAACCTCTGCAAACCCTCTTTTATCACCTCAACAGCATTCTTAGCGTTTTTATCACCATAGAAAGGCACTTCAACTTTCTCAGCTATCTGCTGTAATTGCTCATACGCGGCTGGTCTATGTATATCACCAGCTATCAAACCAGGGCGTAGACCCTTCTTCTTGAAGTATTTAGCTAGTTTACCACAAGTAGTTGTTTTACCCTGTCCATAAAGACCCACCATCATGATTACTTGCTTTTTTATAGGCAGTTCACGTGACTCACCTAAAAGATGAACTAGCTCATCATATACAATACGTATAACATGCTCACGGTTACTCATACCGGGGGGTGGTTTCTCCTCTAAGGCTCGTTGCTCTATCTTCTTTGATAAGTCTAATACGAGTTTCACATTAACATCTGACTGTAGTAAAGCCCTTTGTATATCACGTACAACCTCTTTTACAAGTTTAGAATCAACATGTACTGCGTTCGCTATCTTCTTAATTGTTTTTTTTAGTGAGTCCCCAAGGTTGTCTAATACCATACTACCATTCCTAGTGTATAGTAAAGGAGGCATTAAAATGTATCGAAGAGTTGGGGACTCCATCAAAAAATGTTTTACTTTTTTTATTTTGGTTTTATAGCTGCTATGTAGAATATGTCACCATGAGGCATCCTGGTGAATGATCCCACTTCAGCGGGTGTTAGGTATCTGGAGAATCGATCAGATGGTTTTGATATTTCTACATCGTTATCATCTGAGAATTTTTTGATAAGTTCTACTGTTTCTTCTGGTGTAAAGGTACATACCGTATATAAGACTATACCCTCCTTGTTAACTAGTTTGATCGCTTCCTTTAGGAGATTATATTGCAATGCAGGGTAATTACCAGCACTATCGATGTATTTGGCTTCAGGGTTCCTCCTAGCTGCTCCCACACCAGTACATGGTGCATCAACTAGAACTACATCGTACTTCTGATCAGGTTTTTTATCGTAGATATCTACCTTAGCGCTGTATTCTAAGCATCGTCTTTTAAGATTGATCCTCCTCCTATTATCTATCTCGTATGCTGATAACTTTTTTTTATTCCTACTGATCGAGGCTATAGCTAATGATTTACCACCGTTACCTGCGCATAGATCTAATATGGAATAACCATACCCATTTGTTATATATGCTATGAGCTGACTACTTTCATCTTGGATATGTGCATAATGGTTCTTTATAACCGATGAGTATCTAGCTATCGGTGAGGTTATTATCGTTGATTCTAACACTGATCTGTTAGCTGGTAGATTCTCTTTTTTTAATATTTTTGTCACATCTGAGATGCTGCTTTTGTTGAAGTTAATGCAGAGTATGCCCTCAGGTTTTGTATTTAGATATTCAGCCCATTCTTTTTTATCCTCGAGTATCTTAGCTATGTAATTAGAGTACGAGTATTTCAGCTCGAATCTGTTAGTTATGGTATCAGTATCTATATTATACTGCTCCCTGTTTAGTTTGATGTATATCTCAGGTGTCTTTTCATAGCCTCTCTCTTCTATTATTAGATCGTATAATCGTTTCCATCTGACGATATCGTGTATTAGATCTGCTACTTCTTCTCGCTCAGTTAGATTTAATTTTGATTTTGGTAGTATGTCACGTAGACATCTGCTCATGTTGCCTTTACGCAGATACTTGAATAGTATTTTTACAGCGATCTTGTCATTCATGTCTCTGATCCTTGTTGATATATCAAATGCTTATAAGGTTTTTATACTCTTAGAAAGGCTTTTTTTTAATATTTTCAAATAACGTATTCGGGTCTATTATGATACATTTAGATTTGTGTTGTACTTTGGGAAATATCATGAAAATAGAAATTAAAATACAGTTTTGTTATTGTTCTTTTACTAGGTTTATTAGCGGGTTTTGGTGTGTTATATTTAATTAAGCTAGGTTACAGACCCCCCTCAGAATGTTTTTTTTGAGTACCAGTTATCATGTTCATTCGGTTGATTTTCTAGGATATTTTTACTATACCATAACCTGTGAAACCACATCTGAATATTATACCACGTTCAGCGATTAAACCTACCCATGTAGTGTAACCGATGAAACCTATAACGTTAATCTGGTGTGGACCATTTATTATTGTCTGATTTCCTTGTATTATCGGTTTCATGATTGAGTATGCTTTCTGGTCGTATCTATAATTAGCGTGTATATTGTTGATGTATTTGATCTTGTTGTAGGGTGGTAGATTTGGGAATTTTTTGAATATGTTTTTGACTATTATAGGTATTTTTATCTTGTATATTATACCTCTACCGTATGATTTGATGTATGATATTATGGTGTTGTTATCAAGGGTCATATTGTTGATGTATTCTTGTATTTCTCTATCGTTATTAGTGTATCTCGTGCATATCTCCATGATTTGAGTATCTAGGTCATGTTCATCTTTATACTCAATTTTAAGGGTTATAGGTGTGATAGTATCAGGCATAACCCTGTATATCATCACGTTTTTTTCTTTGTTATCCAGTATCTGTTTGTTACATGTTTCTTCTGCGTATGCTTGTATCGATATCTCTAGCAGAAAGAGTAGTATGATTATCACAGCGTTTATTTTTTTTATGTACATCTTCATATACTATTCACTTAACACAGGGTAAGGGTGATATATTAGAACAATATTAATATAAGTTACTTAATATAAATATTTTTTCTTGTTATTATCGGTTTTTTTCTCTTTTTGTTTCTACTAGGTTTTTTAATGTTTTTCTATAGTGTCTCCGTTGAGGGTATTTTTCATGGTAGAACCTGAATTTTTTGTCTAAATCTTGGTGGAGGGTAGTATCGTGAAAAATT
>JAVYLV010000052.1:0-8686 GCA_038740425.1 Thermoplasmatota archaeon
GTAAAAATAGAAATCTTCTTTTACCTAGATAGATTGGTAACGTTAACAAACCCTGCTTTCTGTCAGATTCTATATCTTTAATATCACAAAAACTGGTATCAATAAAAACATTCAAAAATACAATCAAAGAAAATGTAAAAACCAACAAATTTAACTGATAAGAACAATAAAACGCTGTAAAAATTATCGACATAGCAAATATGAAAGCAGTATAGAAATTTTTAACCCCTATAAAACTTTTAGTTAATTTCTTTCCTTTCTCCGTATAAAACAAGGCCACTAACAATAATGATGATCCAAAAATGTTGCTAGCGAAATTACCAAAATAAAAAAGTAAAACGAAATAACCCCCACCATATATAATCAGAAATATCCTACGAAGTGATTTATACTTTTTAAGATGATATACCCTTTTGAAATTATTTAAAGAGTCGTTACCTAATTCTCTATAATGATCGTAATTATAAATACATAATGTTCCTAAATATATGATCAGTAGAAACTCCCATCTTAGATATACTTCAAATAGGATCATCGCTGAAAAAGCAAGGGCAGATGTCGCGCAGGCGATTAAATGCCCTCCATATACGAACTCGTCACATATGAAACCTAATATATTCTTCATTTTTCTAACTAGGCTGTGTGAGCCGTATCCATCGATATTATAAATATCAGGGTCTGACATTTTATTGTATACCCCCATTAGGATGTATTAGACGTGGATTATCACTCCGATTATGGATAACATCAACCCCGTTAAAGGAGAAAAGAAGAGTCTTGTTTATAAAATGTTTTTGTGCGGGTGTATAAGCAGAAGGATATACGATACGGGAGATGATAGGGTAGACTATTAAGTATAGGATAAGCCAGATTAAAGATAGCACCATCATTAGTATTATACCTGATAAAGTACCCATAGAAGAGAACACCATCATATACCTGGTTATATCCAACATCATCATACTCTTTTTCTTACCTCTAATCTATAAATCCAGTCTGGAGTTTATAAAACCCTATTACCAGTTTTTCCGTCAAAATTCCAAAAAACGCGTTTTTTTTATTGATTTGTCGGAAAAACAGATTATCTACTCCTTATAAAAAAGAAACAATATCTATAAATCAAAAGAGACAAAGAAGATATTAACATTTCAGAAAAATAGGAAAAAAAAGAGGGGGAGAGCGAGATAGGACAGAAGTCTAGAGACTACTTCTAATCCTCATCGAATTCGCTACCTGAGCCACCACCAGGTGTCTTACCACCAGGTGTAGATGTACTAGTACTCTTCGCCGCGATAACATCATCAATCCTTAGTATCATAGTAGAAGCTTCTGCCGCTGATAGAATCTCCTGCATACTGACACGTAAGGGCTCAACAACATTATTCTTAAGCATATCACCGACTTTACCATTAATAACATCTACACCAGCATATTTGTTACCCTTCTTATGAGCCTGTCTGACCTCAAGCATTATATCGATAGGGTCAAGACCTGCGTTCTGAGCCAACGTCTTAGGTATAGATTCTACAGCGTTAGCGAAAGCCTCTATAGCCATCTGTTCTCGTCCACCAACAGATGGAGCATAGTCACGTAGAGCCATAGCTACAGCTGTAGCTGTTGCGCCACCACCAACAGTCATCTTACCATCCTCTAGAGCTGCTTTAACAACTGATAAAGCATCATGTAACGCACGCTCCAGCTCATCTACAACATGCTCAGTACCACCTCTGATTAGTATGGATACAGCCTTCGGGTTCTTACACTCTGTTACAAAGGTCATCTTATCCTCGCCGAATTTCTTTTCCTCTACTAACCCTGCTTCACCAAGATCATCCTTAGAGAGATCATCCAGGCTAGCTACGATCTTACCACCTGTGGCTTTAGCGAGCTTCTCCATGTCGCTCTTTTTAGCTCTCCTCACAGCGTATATACCCTCTTTCGCTAGGAAATGCTGAGCTAGATCATCGATACCCTTCTGACATATTAACACGTTAGCACCACTATTTTTAACCTTCTCCACCATTTTACGGAGCATAGCCTCTTCTTCATCCAGGAAGGCTTGCAGTTGAGAAGGATCATTGATCTCTATCTTAGCGTCAACCTCAGTCTTTTTAACCTCTAAGGCAGCGTCAACAAGCGCTATCTTCGCTTTCTTAACCTGTTTGGGCATACCGTCATGTACCCTCTCCTTGTCTAGTATTATACCTTTGATTATCTCTGTATCCTCTATGCTACCACCTTGTTTCTTCTGGATCTGTATATTATCAAGGTCTACAACGGTTTTACCATCTACCTCGTCCGCTATGCTCGTAACAGCGTCTACCACTATGTTAGCTAGCATCTCTTTGGAGCCACTAGCTCCTTTACTAGCCATAGATGTCATAGCTATGTTACGTAATGTCTTCCTATCACCTTGTACTATAGGTATAGCTATCTCGTCTAGCACTTCTTTTGCTTTTTCAGATGCTAGTTTGTATCCTTTGCAGATAACAGTTGGGTGTATGTTTTGTTCTAGTAATTCTTGAGCTGATCGTAGTAGCTCTCCTGTTAGTATAACAGCTGTTGTTGTCCCGTCACCGCATTCTTCATCCTGTGATTTAGCAACCTCTACTATCATCTTAGCTGCTGGATGCTCGACATCTATCTCTTTCAGGATGGTTGCTCCATCATTGGTTATAACCACGTCACCCATGGAGTCGACTAGCATCTTATCCATGCCTTTTGGTCCTAGTGTGGTTTTGACAGCGTCTGATATAGCTATCGCTGCCATTATGTTATTGTTTTGTGCGTTTCTACCTTTTTCTCTTTGTGTTCCTTCTTTAAGGATTATTATTGGTTGTTGTCCTGTCATCATAATTATATCTACCTCCTTTTCAAAATATTTTTTTACTCTATTTTTACTCTAAAATAATTTTAAAATATGAAGAGAGTTGGGTTTTTATTTTATTTTCACCTTGGTTGATTTGTACTCTGGTTTTGGTTCAACCTTTGGTAGTTTAATGGTTAGTACACCGTCTTTCATCTCTGCTTCTACTTCATCGGTTTTTAGCTCCTCTGGGAAATCCATGTATCTGTAGAAACTGGTGCTGCTTCTCTCTCGTCTTATCCAGTTTTTGTGTTTTTCTTCTTCGTTCAGTTCTTGTTTAGCGCTGATTTCAACAGAGTTAGGTGTTACCTGTATGTCTATTTTATCCTTTGGTATTCCTGGTAGTTCGCATACCATTTCGTATCTATCACCGAGATCAGCTACGTCCATCATTGGCATTCTGGATTCAGTGAGTGGGGTTATCATCCTGTTTGGTCCCCAGAATAGCTCATCGAAGCCTGCTCTCATACGATCGAATAGTTGATCCATTTCAGCCCATATATCGTAGGGTCTTCTTTGTGTTATCTCCATGTTTTTATCAGTGGGTCTTATAGCTAGTTTGTCCTTTCTATCTCGTATTATACCCATGGTACATCAACCTCCTTTATTTAATTTTAGTTATACAAAACACGTAATATATAAACCATTTAAAAAGTTTTCTGTTATGTTTATTTTAAATAAACTAAATTTATGATTAATCAAAAAAATTTAAATATTTAAAACAATATTACCATAATTATGACAGACCAAATAACCCTAAAAAAATTAGATCTACCAGCAATAGGTAACATAGACGAGGATATAAACTTCATCTGCAAATCATTCGGATTCTTCACAGAACGAGACAAACAAGAAACAGCAGGCAAAATATTCCAACTACTAGTAAAAGAAGCATGCGGAAGCAACAAAGGACTAAACAGCGATGAAATAGCAGAAAGACTAAAAATGTCAAGAGGAGCCATAGTACACCACCTAAACAACTTCATATCAACAGGACTAGTAATAAGATCACACAACACCTACAGACTAAGAGCACAAAGCCTACAGAAATGCATAGAAGAAATAAGAGACGACATAGACAGGATACTATCACAAATGCTAAAAATAGCAAACGAGATAGACGCAAGACTAGGAAACCTATATAGATAGATAGATAGATAAAATAACTATAAAAGAAAAAGCAGAGGTGAAAAAAAACCATGGATTTCTTCAACGATGACAACTACGAAGAAAGAAGAAGACGAAGAAAAAAACCATTTGACTTCTTCGATATAGATGACGACATCGATTACATATTCAAAGAAATGGAAACAATATTCAACAGATTATTCAAAAACTTAGACTACAACTGGATAAAACCAGGAACATCATTCATACATGGATACCAAATACATATAGGACCAGATGGTAAACCACATATAACAGAATTCGGAAACAAAACATTAAAAAAATCAGACGGAGAAAACATACTATCAGATGAACGCGAACCATTAACAGAGGTTATAGAAGGAGACGAAGAAGTAACAGTAACAATAGAACTACCAGGTGTGAACAAAGAAGACATCGACCTAAGAGTAACCAACCGCAGCTTAGAAATCAAAGTAGACACCAATCAACGCAAATACCATAAAAAACTAGATTTCAACTGTGATATCATACCAAACACAACTAAAGCTACTTACAAAAACGGTATACTAGATGTAACAGTGAAACGTAAAGAAAAAAGCGAAGGACACAGAGTAACCATAGAATAAAAAAACTCCAAAAAATTTAATAATAAAAAGAGGGGAAAGGCGAAAAAAATAATGCCTAAAATAATTTTAACCTGTGATCGTACACTACTATCAACCTACAACCAACACGTCTTTCTAGGTTTTGCAGCATGCGCACCAAAAACCATACCCCTATGGTTATACAAAAGGATATTCTGCCCGCTAATAGAAGAGGAAAAAAACCAGGTGAAACATGCTCATTGCGGGCAACGTAAAATAGAAGCAGCGCTAATAGAACATGGATTCAAAGAAAAGGATATAGCGATTGCAAACCCTGACAAAATAGATAGACTAATAGACAAAGACACCAAAGTACTAGGGATAACAACACATGATCCATTAGGTTTAGGACCCGCATCCACAACATTCAGCGACCTCATGGGCAGAGAAACATACACCGCTATCTTCTTCAGAAAAATGATACAAAACCCTACTATACGTAAATACGATCTAAAAGTGATAGTAGGCGGAGCAGGAGCATGGCAACTAACAGACGAACGTATAATGGCTAAATACGATATAGACTGCGTCGTAATAGGAGAAGGAGAGAAAACAGGAGCAGAGATAATAACAAAGATGGTGAATGATGAACCATACCCTGCTATAGCTGAAGGCGAGGTTGTACCCTTAGAGGAGATACCTCTCATTAGGAAACCAACTATCAACGGTCTCATAGAAATATGCAGAGGATGCGGCAGAGGATGCAGATTCTGTAACCCCACAATGCTTAACTATAGATGTCAGCCACTTGAATACATACTAAAAGAAGCTAAAATAAACGTTGACGCAGGTAACGGTGTACTACTACACGCAGAGGATGTACTAAGATACAAAACCAAAGGATTTATACCTAATGAAGAAGAGGTTACAAGGCTATTCACAGAGGTTAAAAGACTAACAGACCGTATAGGTGTAAGTCATATAGCACACGCATCTGTAGCATCAAACCCTCATCTTATAGAACGTATATCAGAGATAGTAGAAGTAGGATCCAAAACTACTCCTTTCATGAGCGGACAAGTAGGAATAGAAAGCGGTTCATCACAGATAATAGAGAAATACATGAAAGGCAAGGTTAAACCATTCAAGCCTAAAGAATGGCATGATGTGGTAATAAAGTCACATCAGATACTAAACGATAACAGATGGATACCAGTTAACACAATGATCATGGGTCTACCAGGAGAGAAAAAAGAGGATATAAACAAATCAATAGAACTAGTACAGGACCTATCAGATTACAGATCACTGATCGTACCATTATTCTTCGTACCAATCGGTAACCTAAAGGAGAACAACAGATTCTTCAGAATTAAACATATGCAACCTGAACACTGGCAACTACTCTCAGCATGTATAAAACATACCATCAAATGGTCGGATATACTAGCAGATGATTACCTAGGAGCAAGGGATATGAAATGGTGGAAGAGGATAGCGATAAAGAGGGTTATAAGATTCATAGATAACAGGTTAAACCCTTATCTTAAAATGATGGATGAAGGAGTTAACCCCATGACACAACTGTAGACAAAAGAAGCCGCTGGGGGGATTTGAACCCTCGATCTGCTGATTACGAGTCAGCCGCTCTACCGGTCTAAGCTACAGCGGCATCGCTCTTCTAAACCTGATTCTTATATCAACAATACCTATCAATCATTTTATTTTTTTCCGTAACATCTATTACCATATAAAACATTAACAAAAAAAAGTATGATATGCGGTATAGATGAAAGCGGACGAGGCCCTGTGATCGGCCCATTAGTCATAGCAGGTGTAAGTGTAGATGACGAAAAAATATTAACAGAGTTAGGCGTAGCAGATTCTAAGAAATGCACACCAAAACGCAGAGAGAGGCTAGAGGGATTGATAAAGAACAAGGCAGACAAGTACGAGATACTTGTGATACCGGCTAATGACCTCAACACTCTAATGAAGACCTTAACGTTAAACGAGATAGAAGTATACAGTTTCTGCAGGATAATCGAGAAGATTAAACCAGAGAGATGCATAGTAGACTCAGCCGATGTCAACGAGGAACGATTCAAACAGAATATACTGTCTCATTTATCATATCAACCCGAGTTAATATCTAAACATAAAGCAGATGAGATATACCCTGTAGTTAGCGCTGCATCTATACTAGCTAAAACCGAGAGGGACAGACAGATCAGTCTTATAGAAAAAGAACTGCAAGATAAACTACACCTACCATTAGGTAGCGGTTACCCTGCTGACCCCGTAACAATGCATTTTCTAAGAGTCTACTTGAAAACCTACAACGAGTTCCCGCCCCATATAAGATACGAATGGAGTACTGTTAAAAATCTACTAAAAGAGTACAAAAATAAGAAGATTGATGAATATTAGCCCCCCTCTCTTAATTATATAAGAAAAAATATTGGCAGAAATGCCAGCTCCGAGGGCTGGCATTATCCCCCGTATCTCAGTATCTTTACTTCTGATACCCGTATTATCTCTACTTATTTATATACTTAAAATAGGGAGGTGATTGAAAGTATTAGAATATCAAAGCGTCATCAATCGTGTTTTATTTCGCCAATAACTCTGTTGTCTTCCTGTTCTCCTCTTTGAAATCCTCTAGATATTCAGCTACCTTCTTAGCAGCCTCTATAGTAACAGCGTTGTATAAAGACACGCGCATACCACCAACATCCCTATGCCCTTTCAAACCAATTAAACCCTTTTTCTTAGCTTCAGCTACACATTTCTCCTCTAACTCAGGCGTCGGGAGGTTAAATGTAACATTCATATTTGAACGCGAATCTTTATCAGCTACACCCCTGTAGAAACCATCTGATGAATCGATCACGTTATATATGAGTTCAGCCTTCTTACAGTTGATCTTCTCTATCTCTTTTAAACCACCTAAATTCTTCAGGTATTCAAGTACTAGTTTACAGATATATATAGCGAAACACGGTGGTGTATTGTACAATGAATCCTTCTCAGCGTGTATCTTCCATTTGAGCATAGTGGGTGTATTCTCCGGTACCCTATTAAGCAAGTCTTCTCTCACTATAACCACGGTTACACCAGCAGGCCCTAGGTTCTTCTGGGCCCCAGCATATATAACGCCGAATTTTTTAACATCGATAACCTTTGAGAGGAAATGAGATGACATATCACATACTAATGGTACATCTGTTGGTACCTCTGGCCATTCATGCCATTCTATACCACCTATGGTCTCATTACCTGTTATATGAGCGTATGATGCATTGTTACTAAACTTTACGTTGTTTGGTATGTATGTAAATTTTTTATCCTCTGATGACGCCACGATACGAACATCGCCGTAGAGTTTAGCTTCTTTTATAGCTTTTTTAGCCCATGCACCTGTATTAACATACTCCATGGGTTTACCTTTTATATATAGGTTCAAAGGTACCATAAAGAACTGTGTTGATGCACCACCCTGTAACCATAGTATCTTATACTCGTTAGGTATACCCATTAGTTCTCTTAGAAGCTGCGATGCTTGTGTATGAACCTCTCCATATTCTTTTGAACGGTGAGATATCTCAAGTACTGACATACCTGTACCATTGAAATCAAGTAATTCTTTTTGTACCTGTTCTAACACTGGTAATGGTAACGCTGCTGGACCTGCATAAAAGTTGTATACACGTTTAACCTTTTTGATCATATATAAATCACCCTTTTTTTGTTGGAGGGTATACAGAATAAGGATTTAAAATTATTCATATATGGAGAACAAACCTTTTTTCTATGTTTATTACACATGATCCGCTAATAAAAAATATTTAGTCCGTTAAAAAAGAATAGAAAATAAGCAACATTTAAATAATTATTTTTATTATATAATTTTTACATAATAATATGGTTAGGCATTGGATGACATCATCAGAGTTCAAATATCTTTTAGATTACTATATTTCCTGTATAAAAGAAGAAACATTACTATCAATATCCTTTGATTCATCAAAGGATGGAGAAAAATTCTATTCAGATATAATCATAAACGATGAATTATTCAAAAACAACAATAAGAGGATTAATGTAA
>JAVYLV010000053.1:0-8630 GCA_038740425.1 Thermoplasmatota archaeon
TCTGGTTCTACTAGTTTTATCAGTGGTAGATCGTATTCTAAACCAACTTTGTAATCATCCTCACCGAAGGCTGGTGCTATATGAACTATACCTGTGCCTTCATCTATTGTTACAAAATCAGATGTTATAACATAGTACGCCTTCTTATCTGGTTTGGCGTAGGTGAATAATGGTTGGTATTCTTTGTATTCTAAATCTTTGCCTTTATATCGATCTAGCAGTTCATAATCCTCGTTTTTTAGTAATGCTAAAGCTCGTTCTTCAGATAGTATCAGTTTTTCATTGTTGTATTTTATCTTGATGTAGTATTGATCTGGGTGAACCGCTAACGCTACGTTTGATATTAGTGTCCATGGTGTAGTAGTCCATGCTAGTAGATACGTGTCCTCCTCTTTTAGTTTGAATTTTACGAATATCGACGGGTCATCTACGGTCTTATACCCCTGTGATAGTTCATGCGCTGAGAGCGCTGTACCGCATCTAGGGCAGTATGGTACAACCTTGTATCCTTTGTATAACAGTTTCTTCTCGTAGGCTTGTTTCAGTGACCACCATACTGATTCTATGTACTCATTTTTGAGTGTTATATACGGGTTATCCATGTCTATCCAGAATCCTATACGATTAGTCATATCAACCCATGCTTGCTCGTATGTGAACACACTCTTTTTGCATTCCTCGTTGAATCTTTTTATACCGTACTCCTCTATCTCTTGTTTATTGTGTAATCCTAGCTTCTTCTCGACTTCTATCTCCACTGGCAGACCATGTGTGTCCCATCCTGCTCTTCTCTCAACGTAGTATCCATTCATAGTTTTGTATCTTAGTATAAGATCCTTCATTACACGTGTCAATACATGTCCCGGATGGGGTAGACCATTAGCGGTTGGTGGTCCTTCTAGGAATACATATGCTTTGTTGTTCTTTCGTTGTTTAACTGATTTCTGAAATATATCCCTTTCACTCCAGAATTGAAGTATCTTTGATTCAACCTCTTTGGGTTTGTATTTCTGATTTGGATTCTTTATCATATTTATAATCCACCAAGGATCAATTTTTGAGGTTTTTATTCTTTGTTGACTAGGGAAATGGGTAGATATAGTTAAAACTATTTCCATTTTTTCAGTAGCATTTTATATTATCTGCTTTCATTATCTCTCTCAACAGGGAGGTAGCGTAGCATCCTTTATCTAGTGTGAACTCTAGATGTAGAGCTTTTTTGCCTGGATTTAGATTATCCTCATTGTACTCATATTTAAAGTTAAGTAGTCTTGCTAGTAATGAGCGTCTTGAACCAGCTGATGACAAAAAAGGTAACTCAGGAACTATGAAATCACGAGGATCGATTTTTTCACTGTTGATTATATCATGTTCTATTTCGCCCATCTCTCCTTTCGCGAATAATGAACTATGACCTATAAGTAGACCCGTTACACATGCCCTTCCTTTGTTTAGTTGTTTGTTCACTTTGGTTATATTATCAGGTGTTACGACAACACTGTAATCCTTCTTTGTTATACCTTGGCTCATTGGTACAACAATATCACCAGGTATAGCCTGGTTCAATGGTAACCCTTTTTTGATTCTTTCACTTAGTATTTTATTGAAAATGTATGATTGATAAGCATAAACAAACATGGTTAACAAGTTTTTAGGTAGAACAGTTAAAGCATTAATGAAGTCATCGGGTTTATTTACCAATCTGTTGAGGATAGCTTTCTCAAATGTTAGATTATCAGGGTATTGTTTTAGAGCCTCTGAATAATCGTTAGTCTTTCTAACTCTTTTTCTAAGACTGTATAACTGTTCGTCTTCACCTTCAAAGGGCTCAGCTATATATGTCATAACAGCTTCTTTGAATTCTCCTAATATAATGTGTTTACCTATTAGATGCGTTAGAGGTCTTGTTATACCAAATCGTTGTATACCATAGAAGTTAGGGAAGCCATTTGCAGATAAGATTGGAGAGAGCGTATCCTTGATATCTTTAACTGTCACCATCGGTTCTATATTTCTTATCGTAATCGAGAATGAGTTACCAACGTGATCACCTATTGTAACTGGTTTATCTGAGGTGTAAGCGTTTTTTATTTCCACGTTTTTTATTTTTAACTTGTTTAGAGTCTCTAATGGTACCTGCATGAATGACATTAATCTAGTGGTGGTAGCGCGTTTATCTTTTGTACCTGAGAAGCTAATCCTAGATCTAGCTATATGAAGACGTTTAGCCATCGTCCTTATCAGCAGATTAGTTTCCCAGTTTTTAGTAGACACCTCAGCTATAGTGTATGCACCGTTCTCCTTTTTGGGTGGATAGACTGATATCTCATCTACTATAAAATCATCAGGTAGGAAACGTAGTTTGCCGCCTATTCCTTTGTTTTTTGAGAAAAAAGTATCTATACCTATAGCCCGCTCAGCATCAAGTATAAGCATAGTAAGATTGTTATATTCTCATGTTGTTGAGCTATTTATTCTCTTTTACCTCGAAGTACGCTTTGAATTCTTTTACCTCGTTCTCTAGTTTTTTTACCGCTTGTTGTAGGTACTCCTCTGGTTTACCTTTCTTTACTCTTAGGTACAAACGTCTCTTATTTGATAATGGATGATCAACGATACAAGCAGCGTATTCTACATTTTCATCCTCTAACAATGTATGTGTGATCGGGTTTAGTATGGTTTCATTCTCATCAGATATCTCTAATTCTATCTCAGTATTTGTTTTTTTTACTATGTTTATCTGCATCTTTTTATCACTCCATTAATTCATATGTACTATAATAACTTAAGATCTATGTCTCCATAATCATCAGTGATACGTCTATGCTCCTTGTTTCCACAGTTGCTGCATTCCAGGTTTTTATTCTTTTTTATTAGAGGGTGTCTGCATCTGCTGCATAATGCTTTTATTGCACCTAGATTACGATCTTTTGTGGTTAATTGTATACTTGGTTTAACCTGGAATACTTTAGCTCTTACTATATCCCCTATTTTATACTCAGTGGATGCATCTTTGGTGTACGATTGTGATATCTCAGATGCGTGTATAGTACCATTGGTGTCTCCAGATATAGCTCTGTTCTTCCCTGTGACATGTTGGACGTCGACTATGACCATAGAGGGTTTTGTATTGGTGACTTCAGCTATTACTATGTCTCCTTTTTTAAGTGTAACAGGTATACTTGTTATAGGTTTAACATGTGCTTTTTTTGTTTTTTCATCTACATGATACATTCCTATACGTGATGCTTTTATTGTACCATTAGATTCAAATGTGCCTTCTCCAGGTGATAGCTCCTTTGTGTTAGATAGATCTTCACCGGGCATTACAATTGTTTTTTTACTCATTTTTTTTTCACTTTTAATAACAGGCAATCTGATTCCCGTTTTAAACATTATGGTATAAAAAAAATCATCTACTAATTATTTTCCTCTATTGATTATTGTAGGTATTATAAATGACGTATATTAAGATAGATATCAGATTAATGTTATATAAATAAGACAATAGGATTAAATAATCTCGTTATGCAGTATTATTATGTAGTATTCCTTTTTTTTAGTCTGAAGAGTAAAAAGTGTTATAAATAACTTTTTTATTTTGTTTTTTTCTTAATTTAGTTACTTAAGAATTAAGAAGGTGCATATTATATGGCACGCAAACCAGGAAAGATGTATAGATTAGTTAAAGGAATGGTTACAACCAGACGAGAGTATATGGGTGGTGTACCAGCGCCTAGAATAACACAGTTTGATATAGGTAATAAAAAAACAGATTTTCCTATACGACTTAGCCTGATAGCGTTGGAGCAGTGCCAGATCCGTCATAACTCATTGGAGGCTGCTAGGATCGCTGCTAATAGGGTACTTGAAAAAAAGGTTGGTTTATCCAACTATAGATTAATGGTTAGGGTGTATCCCCATAATGTTATTAGGGAGAATAAACAAGCAACTGGTGCTGGCGCTGACCGTGTATCGCAAGGTATGAGAGCGTCTTACGGTAAACCAGTTGGTACAGCAGCTAGGGTTAAAGCTGATCAGATCTTGATGACTGTTGATACAACAAAGGATTACTACGATTTTGCAAAGGATGCATTACGTAAGGCCACTACTAAGGTATCCACACCATGTCGTATTGATGTATCTAAAGGATCTGAGTTGGTTAGAGCTTAGATAGAGCTCAAACTAAGAAAGATGACAAGCAAAGGATTCTTGTATAAATATAGGTTTTTTTAACTCTTTTTTTTGTACTTTTTTTAAGTTAGCATATAAAAGTATTTGATTATAAACGGTAGGAAGATTATGAAGAAGATGCAGAGAGATATTGTTAAGGAGATACGACTAACTGTTTTTTCGCTCTTTTCTTTAGGTATATCAGGTTTTACTCTTTTTATTAAAATTGTTAATCCATCTCTAAACAGGTATCCTCCATCTAATGGTATAGCTGGTAGAACATTGAAGATGGCTACAGCGAAATTTAACCAGAATATCCAATATAGAGCGTTCACAATAACCCAGAATATCTCAGCTGGTATAATACCTGCAGGACCAGTTAATATATAAGTATCAATAAAAGGTGAGGTTATAGGGTTGTAGCCCTGCAGGTATCCTATGACGGGTATAGAGTAGAGATTTATGAAACCGTATGGGAATCTTGAGAAAGGATTCTTCAATGATGATAAATAATCATGGTGAACCTTATCAGATAGTATGTAGACTGCTATGTAACTAGTGTTCTTGTATGATTCATTTACTATGTATCCTTTTTTAGTTAGCTCTATATAAGTATCGTTCAACCATATTGATGTGTTATGTATCACTCCTTTTTTAATGAATGCGATGTTAACTGTCTGGTTGGATCTTAATCCTTTTAGTACCTTGAAGAAATCACTACCGTTAGTTATAACCGTATTGTTTAAACTGGTGATGATACACCCTGGTTGTAAACCTATTGTTTCTGCTGGTGTATCTGAGTCGACAGAGTGTATGATAGCACCTGTTGTAGGTTGTATGGATACGATCAGTAATCCTGAGAGCAATAGCATAGAGGTTATGACTATTATAAAGTTTGATAAGGGGCCAGCTGAGAATATACGCATACGATTGGGTATGCTAGTATTTTTTATCTCCTCCTCGTCAGGTTCGCAGAAGGCACCTAAAGGAACAATAAAATATAGTAAACCTAGCGATTTAACTTTTAATGAGCTTACAAATGAGAGTATACCGTGTGAGAATTCATGTGCCACCATAGCGATTACGAGGGCTAGAACTACGTATCCTAGATATTCTAGTGGTAGTATAGGGTTTATCACAGGTATAACAAAAGCGGTTTCTAGACCTGGTAGCGCCTCGGTTTGCTCTGGCGTTAAACCAATGTAGAACCAGGACATTAAGATGAGAAGGAGGGTCATAAGTATCATCACGATAAAACATGTTACTATACCTATGTTACCATATGCTAACCAGAGTTTCTTCTTATTTGAGATTCTTTTAAGAGTTTTTAATCCTCTCATCGTACGCCACATTATGATAGGACCGTATAGAGAGAGGTTGTACTTCTTCAAGACGCCTTTTTTCTGTAGTATCCCTACTATTAGAATATAGAAGAATATTACTATGATAAAAATGTTTAATGATTCTATCAGTGTCATATGTTTAATCTTAGGGGAATATTAACTGCTTTATTAAGGTAACTAAAAAAGAGTAAACGAGAGAGGGATATGGTTTATTTATCTGCGATATGTGTGCTCTCTTTTTTAAGCATTGTTTCATTGTCTTGTTTCACATGTTTATCTTTGATGTAATAATACGTTCCGGTACCTATAAATACTATTAAAACTCCTATTGATATATAGCTAACAAAGGAGATTGTCAGGAAGGGTTTTATTGATAACTTATTGTTAAACGATATGTATAAGGCTTCAGATACAGCTGAGGTTATAAATCCAAAACCAAAAAGTGAGAATGGGATATTCCAATATGACCAATGTATGGTTTTTTCACGTACGTATAAATCAATTAATCTACCAAATATAAAGATTAAACCAGATGATACTATACCCCAGATTATGTTCTTTAGAAAGAGGAATATCGATATTAACCATCTATCAACTGATAATTCATTCTGTGTTATACTCCACGCATAGAAGAGGTTTATCACTAAAACCACTAAGGCTATAAATGATGTGTAGAATGATATTTTACCAAATAAGAAACCTGATTTCAGTTCAGATAAGAATAATGTTATCTTTTTTTCAAGGTTGAAAACTCTTATGAGTAGGTATGCCCCCAATGTGAATAGTATAGCGCCTATACCCATGGCAACCATATGGAGGACTACAAATACTGCTCCAACAATAAGAAGCATAGATATAGGGAAAATTAGTTGTTTCTTAACCTTGTCATCGTTTAATAGTTTGATTACTCGATAATACGTATCTTCAAGTTGTTTACTCTGTTTTACACTTACTCTTTTAATCGATGTTATCGGTATACGTGATTGAATCAGTGGTAGTATGTACTCGTCTTCAGCCCCGTCACTTATCACTATAACATCCTTAGCTTTTGTCTCATTTATCACCTGCTCTAATTGTTTAGATAGAATCTGGTCAGATTTTACACCTACACTTATATCACCACATATCGTTGCAATCTCGACATCTCCTCCTTCTTTTTTTAATGAGTTGTATGTCGCGATCGCTAAAAATACAGCGTTCAAATCTGAATCCTCAGGGTCTGCAAAACCTAGTTTATTGGCTGCGTCGATGTTATTTTTTACTCCTATAATCGGGCTTTTAACATCTGCTTTTCTACCAAAATCATTGTCCCGATCAATATTTAGAATTAGCGTTGTCATGTTGTTCATTATCTATAATGACTTCCTTATATAATAAAATTATTCTAACTGTTCATACTTTTTTTTGTATAATTCAATATAACTTTTTTTGTCTATGAAATAATGTGTAAATTATATCTCTCTAAGTGCATTATTCATTTGATAATAAAAAAATAGTAGAAAAAAAGAATGAAATGAAAAAGGGATAAAGTTTTTTTATCTATTTTTTACTCTTCGCTAGGCATATCTCTATTGATGAGACATTTGATGTTCTGCCTTCTTCGTTTGTTAAAGATTCAGTCCCGATTGTTATGTTTTTAACAACTAGATCGGTCATGAATCTATTTCTTGTTATCTCAGCTGCATCCACTGCTCTTGTTATTGCTCCACCCCTGGCTTTTAGAATAACCTCTTCTGAGCCACTAGAGTTGAACTGCGCTATTATAGCAGTTACATAGTTCATGGGTGGTTTGTTTCCTATGAATATTACATTGTCATCTTGTTTTTCTATGTTTTTCTTTTCACCAGCGTCTTTGTGTTCTTTTTGTTTTTTTTCCTCTGTCATAGTTTTTTCCTCGTTGTGTGTATTTTAGATTTCCATGTTTAGTTTTTTTAAGGTTTAAACATGTATTACCCTTATAAAGATTTTGCATGAGGGATTTTTGTGACCAGATGAAGGATGGTTTTTTTATCCGTAGTAATGCGCTGAGTCTTTTTCGTCTTCTCTGACTTCATGTTTTTGTTCATCAAGTATCTCCACAGCTAGTATTGTATGTATGGGTATCACTCTGAGTATACCTTGTTTCTCTTTGTGTACCGGCCCTAGTTCTATTATGACTCCGCCTTCATCGATACCTAGAGAGATGAAACCTTTACATACTCCTTCGGTTTCCAATGGTTCATCTCGTCCCCCTATAGAGTATATACGGTATTTTGAACCTTCTGTTATTTTTAATTCCTCTTTTTTGTTCATTATGATCCCCTCTGCTGATCCAATAATCTCTGCAGGTGTTCAACAGTTTTTCTATAATTCTCAACCGCTACTTTAATATGCGCCTCTACAAAATTCCATGCTTTCTGCAGGTTACCATATCTCATTCTATAAGCTTTTCTATTTTGTTTGGTAACCTCATCAAATACCTGTACTTCTTCTAATATGTCCAATCCTTTTAATTTGTTAAGATGTCTATAGATCGTTGGTTTAGATGTGTTGATCTGTTGAGCTATCTCTTCTACGAACCATGACTTTGTGGGATGTCTGAAGAAGAAATCCATAAATAATCTATAGGGTATTGTCGGGTCCGAGCCTTTGGAGAGGTAGCCTATCTGCTCAAGGAATTGTCTTGCTACTATATCAGGATCGTTTTCACTTGTGGGAGGCGTGTTGCTAACTACTTGTATCTCAAAAACCATAAGTGATCCTCGTTAACCTCAATATCTTGATTAATTTATAAGGTTTACTTAAATCTGTAAAGACGAGTGTGATAAAAGTATGCTTTTTCTTTAGAATTGAATAAACTTATGTTATTTTTTACACTCGGACTATAGTGGAAAATATCATCTGTCCTAGTATAACTGTAAATGTGAAAACAGTTATTGATACAGGAAGGGTTGAACCTAGACTATACATAAAAGCTGGTTTATCATCACCTTCATCTATACCATTTGTGAATCTCGTTAGAAGGAACACTAATTCTATTATATACAAACCAACAACAAATACAAAATACTCTGGGCGTATATTCTCAATTGTAAAAGCGTTGGATACAGTTGATAATGCTGATCCACTAGTATC
>JAVYLV010000054.1:0-8523 GCA_038740425.1 Thermoplasmatota archaeon
GAGCTATGTGTTATAGCTTCGACAGGGCAAGCGTTTACACATGCACAGCATTCAATACACTCTGAAATCTTCTCTGCTATGGATTTACCATCTTTCAGTTTAAATATCTCAACTGGGCATGCATTTACACATTCACCACAACCATTACATTTATCATAATCAACTGTAATGGTTATATCACCCTCTTTGAACTCTTTCTTCATATTGTTTCACCTCATAGTTATAACAACTGGTAAAAATACATTACCTATATTAGTGTTTTTATTTTTTTGTTTCCTCCTAACCGTCTCTAATAAAAAATGGAGTAACACTTTAGATATACAATCCACCCTTGTATACAAAACTACAAACCATAGAAAGGTATCTACAAGCCTTCATAGAGGGTAAATATTTATTTAGGATAGACTGTATTACGGGTAAAATTACCAAAAAACATTAACAGAAAAAAATATGAAGGTGCACACAATGGACAAACAACAGACGGTACAATCTATAATGTCTACAAAAAAGAATAACAGAAATAAAATGATGAGTATTGATGGAAACGCAGCCGCTGCTCATGTAGCGTACGCGTTTAGTGATGTAGCAGCTATATACCCTATCACACCATCAACATCTATGGGTGAGGTATGCGACCAATGGGCTGCTTATGGTAGAAAGAACCTGTTCGGTCAGGTTTTAAAAGTTGTTGAAATGCAATCAGAAGCTGGGGCTGCAGGTGCTGTCCATGGTGCTTTAAGCGCAGGTGGTTTCGCGACTACATTTACTGCGTCTCAGGGTTTATTATTAATGATCCCAAATATGTATAAAATAGCAGGGGAACTTATGCCTACAGTTTTTCATGTGAGCGCACGAGCGATAGCTGGTCAGGCTTTATCTATATTTGGTGATCATCAGGATATAAATGCAACTAGAGCTACAGGTTTCGCTATGATAGCGTCTAATTCAGTCCAAGAGGCTATGGATCTTGCTCTTGTTGCTCATCTCTCGACTCTACGTGCTAGTGTTCCGTTCCTTCATTTCTTTGACGGGTTCCGGACGTCATTGGAGATACAGAAGATAGAAGTTATTGACTATGAGGATATGAAACCCTTAGTTGATTGGGAGGCGGTTAAAAAACATCGTGAAAGAGCGTTGAACCCTGAACATCCACATCTAAGAGGATCAGCGCAGAATCCTGATATATATTTCCAGGTGACAGAAGCATCAAATAAGTATTATCAAGCGGTACCAAAGATAGTCGAGGAGGAAATGAAAAAGGTGAGTAAACTCACTGGGCGAACTTATAATCTATTTGATTATGTAGGAGCATCGGATGCTGATCGTGTCGTAGTCATGATGGGTTCTGGATGTGAGACAGCTGGTGAAACAGTTGAATATCTGAATAAACACGGGGAGAAAGTTGGTTTAATAAAGGTTAGATTGTACAGGCCGTTATCACCTGAACATTTCCTAAGGGTTCTACCTAAAACCGCTAGGATAATCACAGTTCTAGACCGTACAAAAGAGAGTACAGGTTTTGGTGAACCACTCTACCTTGATATATCAACTATTATACATGACGCTGGTTTAGATATAACTATTCTAGGTGGACGTTATGGTTTAGGTTCCAAAGAGTTCACACCGACCATGGTTAAAGCAGTCTATGACAATATGAAACAGGATAAACCTAAGAATCATTTCACAGTAGGCATAACAGACGATGTGACCTTTACATCGCTCACTTTACCTGAACCTATAGATACTGCTCCTGCAGGGATGATCAGATGTAAATTCTGGGGTATGGGTTCAGATGGTACAGTTGGTGCTAATAAGGATGCTATTAAGATCATAGGTGATACCACTGATCTATATGTTCAAGGATACTTCGCGTATGACCCTAAAAAATCAGGAGGTGTAACTGTATCACATCTCAGATTTGGTAAAACACCTATACATTCAACCTATCTGATCGATAAAGCTGATTATATAGCTTGTCATCAAACATCCTATGTGAATAAATATGATCTCTTAGAGGGGATCAAAGAAGGAGGTGTATTCGTACTTAATGCACCATGGAGTACTATAGAAGAGTTAAATGCTCATCTACCAGATTCATTGAAAAGGAGCATAGCTGAGAAAAAGATCAAATTCTATGTTATAGACGCTGTTAAAATCGCTGAGGAGATTGGCCTAGGCGGACGTATAAACATGATCATGCAGACTGTATTCTTCAAACTATCAAATGTTATACCATTAGATCAAGCTATAAGAGAGTTGAAGAACGCTGTTGAAAAGACTTATAAGAAAAAAGGTAAGGATGTTATAGAGATGAACCAGAAAGCTATTGATTACGCTCTGAATAATGTAAAAGAGATTAACTATCCCTCCTCTTGGAGTAGATTAGCAGTGAATCAACCTGAATCTAACCCTGACGAACCAGAGTTTATAAGAAAAGTTCTCAGACCAATGATGGCGCAGAAAGGTGATACCTTACCTGTTAGTGTTTTTACACCAGGTGGGATATTCCCTTCGGGTACATCCCAGTATGAGAAGAGAGGAGTGGCTATAAGCGTACCTGAATGGATAATTGATAATTGTATACAGTGTAACCAATGCGCTATGGTTTGCCCCCATGCTGCTATTAGACCTTTACTGGTAACATCTGATCAGTTAAGGAATGCACCTGATGGTTTCACTACTAAGAAAGCAATTGGTAAAGGCTTAGAAGGGTACTACTTTAGGATACAGGTATACCCAGAGGATTGTGTCGGTTGTGGTAACTGTGCTGATATATGCCCTGCTAAGGAGAAAGCATTAGTTATGAAACCATTTATGACTCAGTTAAAACAGGTGAACATGCAGCGTTTTGCCAGTATCTTACCTAGCCCTCCTGAAAACTTATATGATAAATTCTCAGTTAAAGGATCACAGTTCCAGAAACCCTTGTTAGAGTTCTCAGGTGCATGTGCTGGCTGTGGTGAAACACCCTACCTAAAGCTTGTGACACAGTTATTTGGCGACAGGATGATCATAGCTAATGCTACAGGCTGTTCATCTATCTGGGGTGGATCAGCTCCATCAGTACCATTCACAACTAATGATAAAGGACATGGTCCAGCATGGGCTAACTCTCTATTTGAGGATAATGCTGAGTACGGCTTTGGTATGGTACTTGCTACTATCCAACGTAGAGCCAAGTTAGCTGATCTGATCAGAGAAAGTGTCAATCATACCAGTGGTGAGTTAAAAACAGTTTTTGAGAATTGGTTACAATGGATGAATGATGCTGATAAATCAAAAGAGTACGGTGATAAGATAAAAAGCATCCTAGAGAAGAACCATGATGATAAACTACTTAGAGAGATATGGGAAATGCGGGATATGCTCACTAAGAAGTCTATATGGTGTGTAGGCGGAGACGGCTGGGCTTATGACATAGGTTATGGTGGACTTGACCATATATTCGCTATGGGAGAGGATATAAACCTTCTAGTATTTGATACAGAGGTTTACTCTAACACTGGTGGGCAATCATCTAAAGCTACACCTATGGGTTCTATAGCTAAATTCGCTGAGTCAGGTAAAAAAACCAAGAAGAAGGATCTAGGTTTAATGGCTATGACGTATGGTTATGTTTATGTAGCATCGGTTGCCATGGGTGCTAATAAAAATCAGTTGATAAAAGCTTTAAAAGAAGCTGAGTCCTATCCTGGCCCATCGTTGATCTTAGCATACTCCCCCTGTATCAACCATGGTATTAAGGTGGGTATGGATAAATCACAGGAGGAGGAACGTCTAGCAGTTGAATGCGGATACTGGCCTCTTTATAGGTACGACCCACGTTTAGCATCTGAGGGTAAAAATCCTTTCCAATTAGACTCTAAAGAACCTAACGGTAAACTAAGAGAATTCCTAAGAGGAGAGGTTAGATACGCTGCTTTAGAACAGATATTCCCTGAGGAGGCTGAGCGTTTACATAAGGAGTTAGAAGAGACTGTTACAAAGAGGTACCAGCTATATAAAACGTTAGCAGAACAGAGATCACCATTATTCTGAAAACCACCTTTTGTAGATAATTTTTACATTAGAAAATTTTTATACCCTATTTCTTTATTCTATTCTTTAGTCAAACATTATCGAGGGGTAATAACAATTGTTTAATAAAGCGAGGGAGATAGCTGATATTATTAAAAGATCATCAGAGGTTCATATAGTTACACATATTGATGCTGATGGTATTGCAGCCGGTGCTATAGCGATTGAGACACTCAGAAATCTAGATAAGAATTACTCTATTGAATGTGTGAAACAGCTGGATGATACCGTTATAGATCGTTTAAAAAATGAAGAATATGAGCTGATCTGGTTCACTGATCTTGGTAGTAGTATAAACTTAACATACAAGGAGTTACCTAGGATTGTAACTGATCATCATAGTTGTAGTAAAACCGATAATGATTTTTTTAATTTTAATCCTCATCTTCATGGTTTAGATGGATCCTTAGAGATAAGTGGAGCTGGTGCTACTTATATTGTGTCAAAAGTTATAGATAATAAAAATGAGAGACTATCACCGTTAGCTATAGTTGGTGCATGCGGTGACCTGCAGGATAGAAGGTATTGCAAACTCACTGGTTTTAACCTTGAGATAATCAAAGATGCTGAAAGGAATAATCTATTAGAAGTTAGAAAGGATATAAGATACTTCGGACGTGAATCAAGACCTATCATAAAGCTGTTACAATACGCTAATGATCCTTTGATACCGGGTCTTACCGGGAGAGAGGAAGCATGTGCATCCTTTCTGCATGAGCTAGATGTACCTCTAAAGGTGGATGATAAATGGCGAAGATGGATTGATCTGAACATGGATGAAAAACAGAGGATAACCTCGTCCATAGCTCGTTTGTTGTTATCAAAAGGATTTGGTTACAGATACGTATCACGTTTAATCGGAGAGGTTTATCTCCTAAGCATGGAAGAACCAGGGATAGAAACACATGATGCTAGAGAGTACGCTACGTTACTAAACGCTACTGCACGCTACGGTAAACATGAGATAGGTCTAAAGGTTTGTCTAGGTGATCGCGACTCAGCATTTAAAAAAGCTCGTAGTCTGCTACGGAGTCATAGACAGAACCTGGTGGAAGGATTACAATTCGCTAAAGATGAGAAGTTAGGGAAAAAGAGAAACCTTCAATTCTTCCATGCTGGTGATGGTATACGTGATACTATCATAGGGATTGTTACGAACATGATGTTACAATCAGAGTATGTTGATAAAAATCTACCATTGATCGGTATTGTATACACTGATACAGGTGATGTTAAGGTATCTGCACGTGGCACACAGGAGATGATCGACAGAGGTTTAGATTTATCCTTAGCTCTCAGGTTAGCAGCTAAAAAAGTTAACGGTATAGGTGGTGGTCATAACATAGCAGCTGGTGCTACTATACCAAAAGGGACTGAAAATGAGTTTTTAGATGCACTTGATGATATACTAGAAAAACAGTTTAAACGTTAACTCTTTGATGTTTTATGTATACGTGTAACCCTGCATTCATATATTAATGATTCACCTACTAACGCGGCGCTAGGAGCCTTTGAATTAACAGCGAAAAAGATGCCTGTCTCATTTAAACCTATTACCTTTAGATGATAAAAGAAACCCTCAAAGGTATTACTCAAAGTAGTGTTAACCACTGGGTCAGCTCTCTCTTTAAAAATAGTGGAGTTAACAATAATGATCGTACTATTCCACATACCAGGATTGTTAACAATAGTCCCATTAGATACTATATGTTGTATAGTCACATATGAACCATTGATACCTATTATCTTTATGACCCATGAAGAGTTATTTGGCGAGTGAGATGTACCTTTTAGATAGACGTAGGTTTGATTAACAGTCAACGAACCATAGTTCATATTAGGATCAGTCGCACATGGGTACTCAAATGGTAAATACTCAGCCATGATCTCCTCTATAAAATTGTAATATGTATACCTTGGGTAATACGACAGGTTATATGCACTTATCAATGAACTCTGTACTAATGTGGTATTCCAATCACCATACGCTTCATCTGGTGAAACAGTAATAAACCTTGTTTCACCCTCACGCATACCTAGAAGTCCTCTAACGACCCCTGGTGGCATTAACTCAGGAGCTGATGTATAAAGTTCGTAGCCTCTTGGTAGAGACAACGCCATGTCAGGGTTAACAAATAGTTTAGTTGGTTTACCACCTGTCTTATTAAGAGTGTCATTATATGTGGAGAAGAATATTGTATTATTCCTGAGGAATCTACCTATGTATTCGACTTCTATGCAGTCACCTACTTCAACGTATTCTGATTTTAGGAAGATAGCTGATAACAATACACCGATTATCAAAACCACGATTATAACCAGCATCATTGAAAGTATCATCTTTTTATTCCTGGTAAGTATGTTCTTATCCATCTGTAGTTCATCTCCTTTTAAATTTTAGATATAATAAAAATCCTCTTTTTTTAGACGATTATATTAGTTCATTTAATAGCAACCAGCAGTTATAACTTTTATCATCTCTAATAATTTTCTCTATTTTTTCTGATTAGTTTTGTATACCTTCTCCACTGTCACCTCAAATAGCAGACTTTCATCTGCTAGATGATGAAGGCTGTAACCCGCGTTTTGTATATCCTGAAGGTAGAGGTAATCAATGATAATACCAGTTATATTACTATAGTATCTAGGCAGGATAAAAGTCCTGTTGAATGTTATACTCCTGTTTATATTCTGATACATTGTATCATTGTAATATGAATTATAAATTGAAACGTTAATTTTATCATCTGTAACGTTTATAATTGTGAATGTGTTTGTCATCTTTGAGCCAAAGTAATTATATGTAAGGTTGTATTTTTTCCCAACCTCAGGGTTACTAGTTAACGTTATTGTTGTATCATTCCATACTGCCACAGTTGCATCAGGGAATACATACTCGAAACTATCAATATCAGTATAATAGAAAGTTAGATTATCAACAATATGATCATTTCTTGAGGGTGTAGTGTGTATCACCACTTTATCATCACTTATATTTGTTATCCTAGTTGAATTCACCCATATATGGTACGGTGGTAGTATCATTATTGAATCCGCTTGGTTGCCTGTTAGTAAACCATCATAGTTGGTTATAGCGAAACTAGGAGCTGTGAAATAATTCAAACTCTCAGGATTTACCCATTTAACACTAAAACTATCTGATGTAATGTTAGTTACCTCCACAGTTATATTTAACCCTATCACGAAGTTATTTGATGAAAATCTATCCCCCTCTTTTAATTTCTTACCATACGCTTTCTCAGGTGGTATAGGGCCGATAACAGTAGTTTCACCCTCTTTTAAACCTATAAGCCCCTCTATAAGACCTTTTATATAGTCCGAAGAGTAACTACTATAGTTTAACGGTGGGAGAGCACTCTTGTTTAAGCTTACAAATATACGAAGAGGTGTACCATTTGTTTTATTGTTGATATTTTTATAGGAAGAATCAAATACCGTATTATTAGAAGCATAACGACCTATATAATTAACATCAACACAGTCACCCTCCTCTACAGAAACAAATGTAGGGTTGTAGATAATGTAAAGGTATAATAACAAAGAAACTGAGACGATTAGCAGCAATATTAGTACAGCTAGTAATGTACGGTCCTTCTCAATCTTTTCCTTATTAGATGTATTCGTTGTCATATAAAGCGAAAACATGATTCATATATTTATAGTTAAGTATATCTTGCTCCCCATACTTTACCGATTACTGATCTTATAAGACGAGCTGCTAGTAGAGCCGTCTCGCCGTGATCATATGCAGGGCATACTTCTACTACATCAAACCCTACAAGGTTAGGTGAGAAAGCCTCTAGTATCTCTAATACTTGTAATGGTGTTAAACCATATGGTTCAGGGGTACTAGTCCCTGGTGCGTACGCAGGATCTATCACGTCTATGTCCAGTGTTATATAAAGAGGGTGTTCTTTTAGATGATCCTTTATTTTATCTATTGTTTTTTTTACACCTATATCATGGATTCTATAAGCATCTATTATAAATAAATTCTTCTCCACTGCTTCTTTGTACTCCTCTCGCTCAGCTGATCGTATACCTATCACTGCTATATTATCCATTGGCAGATGCTCGCTGATACGCCTGATAACACAGGCATGGTTATTCTTATCATTTTCGTATTGCTCCCTAAAATCAAGATGAGCATCAAGCGATAATAACACCGTACTTTTAGGTAATGCTTTAACAACACCTGTTGTAACGCTATGTTCACCGCCTAGAACCACTGGGAATTTACCATGTTTCAATATCTTATCCTTAGTGAATGATCGCACATGATCAATCATCATCGTAGGTGTGAGATCCTTAACATCTAAGTCACCGTAGTCGTGTATTTTTATATCATGTAGATCTATACCTGTTCTGATATCGTAGAGTTCGAAATTCCAACCTGCTTGTCTTATCTCATATGGAGCTTTATCT
>JAVYLV010000055.1:0-8255 GCA_038740425.1 Thermoplasmatota archaeon
CTATGGTTGGTTTGTATATTTTGTCAATCTTCTGGATTAACCCTTTGTTTTTCATTTTTTTGAAATACTCTGATATAGCTTGTTGTGTTACACCTAGTTTGCGTGCTAATGGCTCAAGTTTGGAGTAGTTACCATTGTATGTCTCATAGAGGATTAGAACCTGTGTTGATAGTGATTTATCTCTTAGTAATCTCATATTTTATCTAATTGATGGGTAATACACTAAGTATTTTTACAATTTTTGTTGATTTTTTTAAAGTAAAATATAAATATATGTTTTTTTGCTATCTTTTTCTGAGGTATACTTATGATATGATATATAAAAGTGTAATATGGAATAAATGTTTATTGCTGATAACGATCCTTACATTGTCTGCATCATATAGTGTAAGTAGTGCCTATGGTTATGATGTGCAGAGTGGCATCGAGGAGAAACTATCAGGTCTTTTATCATCTGAGTCAACTGCTGTTGTATTAACAACTGATTATCTTGGGTCATCCTCGTTATCATTTATCGATACATCGAACTGCAATGTTATTAAAACAGGTTTAGGGCCCACTAACGGTGATGATGTTGTACGTTACTATGATGGTAGGTTATATACTGTGAACCGTTTTGGTTTTGACCGTATAGATGTATTCGACGCTTTTAACTACACTTATCTATATAACTTCTCTACAGGGATAGGTAGTAACCCTCAGGATATCGTGTTTATATCACCTGAGAAGGCGTATGTATCATGCTATGATAAATCTACCATGCTTATCGTGAATCCTTCGACAGGGGAGTATCTTGGCTATATAGATCTCTCATCATTGGCTGATAGTGATGGTATACCTGAGATGCAGAAGATGACTATTATCAACTTCCTTGGTCAAAGCAGGGTATACGTTAATATCCAGCGGTTAGACAGGAGTAATTTTTTTGCTCCTACCGATAAAAGCTTTATAGTAGAGCTGGACGCTCAGCGTGATAAGATTAAAAATGTAATTGTTTTAAATGGTAAAAATCCAACATCTGCTCCAATCATTGATGGTTATAATCTGATCGTGACATGCCCTGGTAGTTGGTTTAATCTATCTGATGGCGGCGTGGAATACATCAATCTATTAACAAAGAAAACAAGAGGGTTCATAGTATCTGAGAGTGAGTTAAATAGTAACATCATAGAGTACGATTACTTCCCTCATAGAACAGGGGTAATCGGTGTTATTTCCATGTTATTAGAAGAGAGGATGAATATCTCATTTAAGAGACGATATGAGTTATGTTTGATATCTGACCAATACTGGCATACTAAGCTGTTGTCTAGAAGTCAAAACGAGTTGTTTAACACGCTGTACGAGACAGATAGTTATAGTCTAACAGATATAGCTGTTACAAGAAAAGGTAAAGTATTCCTATGTGATCGATCAGTTGATAAACAAGGTGTTCATGTATTTGACATAAGAACCGGTGAGAGATTAACAAATGACTCGATCAATGTTGGTTCTCTTCCACCTGCTACTATAACACTATACTAATAAAATACATCTTTTTCGATTTTAATTGATATTGTTTAATTAAAAACAAAGATCAACTGTTGAAAAAAATAATGGATAGGTACTAATATGAAAAAGATCCAATTGCTCACTATAGATATTATACTGGTTACAGCGTTGTTATCCATCTCATCTATAGGTTATATAGTCATCGTGAAAAACAATAAAGATAAAGGCATTATTGATACTGGTAGAGATGCCTACAACGAAACCGTTATAATAACACATAAGTATGACTATATAGATGATCAACCGCCTGTAACTATTATAGTTGAACCAACAAGTGGAGATATTGAACACGGAGAAGTCACTATTAAATGGAGAGGAGAAGATGATTATACCCCCTCAGATGATCTACAATACTCTTATTATTTAGATGGTTTAATGGATAACTGGTCAGTATGGTGTAATTATACATCTAAAACCTTCATCCTGAGTAAAGGCGAATACGTATTCATGGTGAGAGCACGTGATCTAACTGGTAACATACAAACAAAACCGACAATGTACAGGTTTACTATAATAAACGATACTGCGAATCCAGATGATGATAAAGAAACCTATTCAGTGAACTGGCATATAGATAATTCTACATATGTTGATGATGTATGTTACGCTTCTAGATGGAAACCATGGGTTAAAAACATCAAGATAACACCTGAGAATATCAAGACATTAGAGATACAGATCAAATGGATAGATGATTACACCAGTCGTTTTCTAAGACATGGAGAAGATAAGATAATATTAACACTTATAAAAAACAAAACATACGAAAGATACTATGGGAGATGCGATAACAACAAGGGGAGCATATATTTTATATCTGATATATTAACACTTAAACCAGATAACAAAAACATACAAGCAGAGAGTATAGAAGAAGCATATAATAAAATATATCTAGATAATAAGACGACATGGCCTAACCATGGTTTCACAATAAAAATATCATGTCTGACAGGTGAGATACGCCCAGTTAGAAGGTTAATTGACAGAGGTAATCTTTTCTCAATAACTGTAAACGTGACATACTACAAGCCATGTATAAGAAATGTTGACACTACTCCCCCTGATACTATCCTGGTGCATAAACCAGATAACATAACAAATAATACAACAGTCTACTTTGAATGGATAGGATCTGATAATGAAACCTTGCAGGATAAAATCCTGTACAGATACAAACTGTTAGGATACAACAATGAATGGTCAACATGGTCTGATAAGAACAGGGAGTACTATAACATAAACCCAGGGTTATATACGTTTATAGTACAGGCAAGAGACGAGGCTGGTAACATGGATCCATCACCAGCAGAGTACACCTTCATTATAATAAAGATAAGTATTGATAATACACCACCAGAGACCTTTATAGTATCACCCCAGAATAATACCATACATTATAACAACGTCACTGTTATATGGAACGGACAAGACAACTATACACCCCAAGAGAGACTTTTATACTCCTATAAGCTAGAGCCATTAGATGATACATGGTCAGATTGGAGTAACCATACCAGGAAAAGATACGATGATCTACATAATGGTAGCTACACTTTTCTAGTTAAAGCAAAAGATGAAGCAGGTAACGTAGACCCGACACCAGCAGTTGCAGTATTCAATATTAGGGTAACATCAGCAGGAGAAATATGTAGGTACGCCACCAGTATAAAAGATTTCAACCCAGGTTTATACGGTGGAGGAGGCTTCCCACCTGAGAATATATTAGGTGGGCCTAGAGGAGGAGGAAGAAACACCGGGTCAACACATGTAGTGGTATTGGGTCTAGGTGGTAGTATAACAGTAGGTTTCAATGTGAGTATTGTTAACGATGATGGCCCTGATTTTATAGTGTTTGAAAACCCGTTCTACATAGGTAGCGCGTCTTATGTCTTCGCTGAACTTGTATACGTAGAGGTTAGTACAAATGGTGTAGACTACGCTCGTTTCCCATGTAGATCAACCACTATCAAACCTGTACCGCCATTTGGGGGTATACTACCTGGGAACATAACTGGTCTAGCTGGGGTGCATCCTGTATACGCTAATGTAGATGAAAACAATATTAACCCATTTAATCCTGCAGAAGCTGGTGGTGATGCTTTTGACCTTTCAGATATATCTTCTCATCCTTTGGTGTTATCAGGTAGGGTGGATCTAAATAATATACGATATGTCAGAGTCATAGATATCATAGGTGATGGTTCATGTTTCGATGATACGGGTCATCCTATATATGATGCTTTAGGGGGTAACGGGGCTGATATAGACGCGGTAGCAGTGATAAACTATAGAGTATGCTAATATCTAATATGAGAGGTTTTATAGAATGGGGTTATACAATATATATAACAAAAAGAGGAGAAACACCTGGTTGTTTATACTAATAATACTTGTATTGTTAGTCTTAACTGTGATTGTGTCAAAAAGTATCTTTACTATCATAGATACAACAGTGTCAGAGGACAGGGTTAATTGCAGGGTTATAATAACCCTTGATTACGGTAAGAGTCTTATTCTGGATAGTATGGTAACCAACAATAAACAATTATCAGCCTTTGATGCGTTAGAGAGTGTAGCTAGTATAGATTCTACAGGGGGATTCGTCAACTCTATAAACGGTATATCATCTACATACAGCCTGGTTAACAATGAGCCTAAGGATTGGTTCTATTATATCAACGGTATGCTTTCACCTGTAGGATCAAAATCTTATATAGTTCATGATGGTGACATCATCCATTGGGATTATCATCTCTGGTTTGATTACAAATCATCCACAGCTATTATAGGTGACTACCCAGAGCCTTTTCTTCATGGATTCAATGGGAATCAACCTGGTAACTTCATAGTATACACCCTTGATTCTAAGGGTAACGCTGAGAGGATACATCAGGTGTTATCATCTAGATACAATATATCTTCATCACTTATACCTGTAGATAATTTAACAAGTGATATAAAAAGCAGGGGTAATCTTATACTAATCGGGGTTTTAGATGTTCATCCTCTCATAAGAGAGGTTATGAGTCTATCACAAGAGCTAGGTTTATTCATAAGATACGATAATGGATCTATGATAGTATTAGATGAGCTTTATAGGATCAATGATTATTTTGATCATGGAGGATGTATATTAGCGTTACAGAACTATTGGAATCCAAAAGGGAGTATAAACGGTGAGAATGTAATATGGATCATCAGTGGTATTACTAGCATTGATGTTGATAACGCTTGTGATATATTATGTTATCACCCTGAGAGAATAAGATACGCTAATAGCGTTGTCGTTGTGGATAACAAAGTTTTAGAGGTGCCTTAAGTCTTATGAGATTGGTTTACCAAAAGAAGAATACATTACTACATGATATAAACCCTCTAATAATAGTATCCTGGTTTATAGGTGTATTAGTGAGTGTCTTACTCATAGAGAACATCTTCTATCTTTCTGTTATCTTTGCAGCTATGATGATATACGCTATCATAGGCAAGATAGCTAATGAATGGTGTGTTATGGTGAGATATGGAATCTGGTTAGCCCCTTTTATCCTGATAATAAATCTGTTTGCTAACCAATCAGGTGATACAGTATTACTGTATGTTAAAGGTATACCTATAATATCAGATCTCAGGATAACATTAGAATCTTTCCTATTCTCCATAAGTATGATACTACGGTTGTTATGCATCATTTCATCATTCGTTCTTTTATCATTACTCGTTAACCCTGATATAATATCTGACTTATTGTTAAAACTAAGAGTACCTAGAGGTGTCGTATTATCCATGTCCATAACCATGCGTTTCATACCTATAATACTAAAGGATGCTTATATACTAAAAGAGTCTATACGATCTAGGGGTTATAGATTAGAATCAAAGGGTTTCATAAAAAGGATAAAAAATCATTCAATCCTTTTTATGCCCCTCTTATCATCAGCTATGGATCGTTCAATACAGATAGCAGAGTCTATGGAGGCTAGAGGATTCAACTCTAAAAGGAGGACCATATATAATAATATACATCTGAAACCAGTTAATATACCATTCATCATTAGCCCTCTTTTATTTATTACAATATTATTATATCTACGCATATCCAAAAACCCTGACTTATTGCTCTTTAACCAAGGGTTTGTTGTATTATATCATGGATCCTGGGTTACAGCAACAAGTATCATACTATTCTTCATCATGTTCCCCATGTTGTCATACCCTGCTAGGAGGATGATTTTCATTGATACAGTTTAAGAATGTTAGCTTCACTTACACGTCATCATCTAAACCATCTCTGTCCGATATCAACCTTAGTATAGATGACGGGTCGTATATACTTATAACAGGTTCATCTGGGGGTGGCAAATCAACTCTATGTAGATGCATAAATGGTTTAATACCTTACTTCTATGGTGGCTACTTGGAGGGTAGTATATACGTTAACGGTATAGACGTAACCAAAGCATCTGTAGGTAGGCTATCTGAGATAGTTGGGATGGTGTTTCAGGATCCTGAAAACCAGATTATAAAGAATAATGTTGAATCAGAGGTTGCATTCGCATTAGAGAATAAAGGTTTACCTGTTATAGAGATCAGAAGAAGGGTTGAAGAAGCATTAGATACTCTAGGTATATCTCATCTTAAATGTAGAAATGTAGATACATTATCAGGTGGTGAGAAGCAGAAGGTTGCTATAGCATCAGTACTGATCACCCAACCTAGCATACTAATACTAGATGAGCCTACATCAGAACTTGATCCAAGATCAGCTGAGGATCTACTGCAGGTCATAGGCATGTTAAACGATGACTTAGGTTTAACAATTATACTAGTTGAGCATCGTATAGACAGGGTTTTACAGTTTGTTGACAGAGTAATAAACCTAGAGGAGGGACGTATAGTCTTCGATGGTGAACCTAGATCGTGGGTCTCATACATGATGAGAAACAATAAAGAAAAAGCCTATATACCACCTGTATCCAGGTTAGCCTTTGTGCTAGGTCAACAAGAATACACTTTTCATCATATGCCTTTAAACATTAAAGAAGCACGTGAAACCCTTATACCATTATTTAAGACAAGAAGAATACATACAGAAAAAAAACAGAACAAGTATAAAAAATATGATAAAACACCTATAATAAAGATTACTAACTGCTACTATAGGTATCCCACAGGTAGTATTGGTATAAAAGGTGTAAATCTGGATGTATATCCTGGTGAGTTCGTATCAGTTATAGGAAGAAATGGTTCAGGTAAAACGACATTAGCGAGACTAATAGCTGGTTTAATCAAACCATCGAGGGGACATGTATTTATAAAAAACAAGGATACCACCAAACTTAGACCAGAGGAGATAGCAGGTCTAGTAGGTATAATATTTCAGGATCCTAATATGCATCTCTTCGCTGATACAGTAGAAGAAGAGATAACATTCATGATGAATAATCTAGGCTGGCCTGAGAACCGTATAAGAGAATCATTAGAATATACAATCAGGTTATTCAAACTAGAAGGATTAAAAGATAACTACCCTCGTATGCTTTCTACAGGTGAGAAACAACGTGTAGCTATAGCTTCGGTATTATCAGCGCAACCAGAGATATTGATACTAGATGAGCCTACACGCGGCTTAGATCCTCAGATGAAATCCTACTTATTATCGTATCTATCAGAGTATAAGAGAAAAGGGGGTACAGTTATACTTATAAGCCATGACGTGGAGCTTATAGCAGAGTATAGTGAACGTGTCGTGTTAATGAATGATGGTGTGATAATATCAGATGGTTCTAAACATGATGTATTATCTAGATCATTATACTTTTCACCTCAGGTAAACAGGTTGATACAGCCTTTGTCCTCATCCGGATGGCCTGCTGACTTGTTAACTGTAGAGGAGGTTTTATCATTACTAAGATGAAAGCGTTCATGGTTTTGTCTTTGATCATAACTATCGCTTTAGCCAGTGTAATAGCGTTGAATCATATAGGCATTATAGATATATGGGGTGCTGCAACACTAATGGTTATAGTTATAGTTTTCACTGTGATGGCTTATGAGTTCAATATGAGTTATATATCATCAAAAGAAGTATCTCTAGTAGCTATTATAAGTAGTTTATCAGCTGTATCAAGGGTTGTATTCTCCCCTATACCTAGTGTTCAACCCTGCACTTTTCTCATACTAGCTACAGGTTACGTCTTCGGACCTGTATCTGGTTTCATGGTTGGGGTTAACACTGCGTTCATATCAAACATACTGCTAAGTCAAGGACCTTGGACTATATTCCAGATGTTAGCCTGGGGTTTAGTCGGTGTATCGGGTGCATGTATAAGGAGACTACGCATAGAGAGAAAAGGTGTAGCTATAACTGGCTTCATATGGGGTATATTGTTCGGCTGGATGATGAATCTATGGTACTGGCTCAGCGTGGTGTATCCTCATACATTGAATACTTTAGCCTTTGTTATGGTGAGTAGCATAGTTTTTGATCTATTACACGCTGTTGGTAATGTTATATTTATACTATTATTGTGGGATAAAACTATACTAATAATGCAGAGATTTAAGGATAGATTCCACATAGGATCCTTAAGGGTTAGTAAAAAACCTGCGTAGGAGACAACAGGGTTATACCCGCGTTCATCCCTTTTTCATAATAGAAACTAAGCCGCTGGGGGGATTTGAACCCCCGACCTATTCCTTAC
>JAVYLV010000056.1:0-8217 GCA_038740425.1 Thermoplasmatota archaeon
GGCATACTTGAACATACACCAGGTACCATTAATTTTTTCTCATTACCAGACCCATTCATGAAGAACTACTCAACACTAGACATATACCCACAAGTTAAAAAACAATTAGAAAACCAATCTATAGAAAAAATCATAATAATAGATGCTGCAGGAAAAGTAGCATGTAGAAAAATAGGTATAAAACCAGATATAGAACATGGAGGAGTAAACGCAGCTATAGACGCAGCACAGAAAGGGTTAAACACTGCAGTCATAGGCTACAAACAAAATATAGAACAAGCGTTATCACATCTAAAAACATATAACGAAAAAACAATACAACCATTAAAGTATGATATATTCAACTACTAAACACCAGAGAACCGATGATACCAAAAAAATAATCATATAAACACAGAACATAACAGAAAAATTTATGAGGAGACACATAATCACAAAGCCGTAAAAAAACCTTAAACGTTAGAAAGGACAGGTGCATAATACATGGAGATAAACATAAACATGCATATAAACAAATGCAAGAACATAAGGCTTAACTTTTTCAGATGGAGATGTGAGGTTAACCTAGTATACAAAATACTACTAGCCTCTGCATTCGCATGCATCACAGGTCTTTTAGCCCAGATAAGGATATATCTGCCATGGACGGTTGTACCTATAACCGGTCAGACGTTTGCTGTACTCCTGAGCGCTATCGTACTAGGGAAATGGTGGGGTGGTATCAGTCAGACAATATATCTAAGCCTAGGATTAGCAGGTGTACCCTGGTTCACTCCTCTAGAAGGTATGGGGATATTCACCAGAGGAGGCATAGGCGTCTTATTAGGACCAACCGGTGGATATCTTATAGGTTTTGTTATCACCGCATTCCTAATAGGCTATCTCGTTGACAGGTATACTAAGTCAAGAGGATTCCTCACGTTATTCAGCCTTATGTTATTTGGTAATTTCATGATAATCTATGGTTTCGGGCTTATACAACTATACACCTGGTATACACTCTCAGGTATTAAGATGACCCTAGAAAGTCTATTAATAGCAGGTATGATCCCCTTTATTATAGGGGATATTATCAAGATATTGTTAACCGCAGGAGTATCGACAGCTATACTACCAAAAGAACCCTACACTATCTAAGTTAACCAAGGGTTTTCATGACCCCTTTGGGGATATCTTTTTATATTCTTTTTTTTACAAAGGTTAAAATCCATCTTTTTGTTTTACCATGCATTACCATATCTAATATAAAGAAGGATAAGAGTTTATGAATCTAAAAGATGCGTATCAACTCACCGTAGATGATCTATTAAAAAGATTAAACTCTTCATACAAAGGTTTAACCAACGAAGAGGCTGACAGATCACGTGTTATCTCTGGTTTTAATGAAATACCCGATAAACGTAAAAAAACAATTATAGAGAAGGTTGTCGAGTCATTAGTTGAACCCATGGCGTTAATACTGATAATAGCCTCTATACTTTCTTTTATAATTGGCAACCATCTTGAATCCAGTGTGATACTAGGCGTTGTAGCTATCAATACCATCATAGCACTAATACAAGATAAAAAATCCGAGAAGGCTGTAGAGGAGCTACGTAAGCTCCTTGTACCTCAATGCAAGGTTATACGAGACGGAAGAATCGATATTATAGCTGCACGGTTCCTTGTACCAGGTGATATAATACTATTTGAAGCAGGAGATATAATACCAGCTGATACCAGGGTCATAGAAACACATAATCTACTGGTGGATGAGGCACATCTCACAGGTGAAAGCGAACCCATAAATAAAATACCTGATCCCATAACAGAACAGGCTGATCTAAAGTTATACGAGATGAAGAATATCGTATTCACAGGCAGCAAAGTACTAGAAGGGGCTGGTAGAGGCGTAGTTGTAAGCACTGGGGTAAACACAGAGATGGGAAAAATAGCATTGAAAATACAAGAAGAAACAGAAGAGAAAACGCCATTACAGATAAAACTAAAAAGAGAGATAAAATTCCTGATGATACTAGCTTTCACTTCAGCTACCCTAGTCGCGGCTACAGGTCTAGTACAGATCAGCCTAAAAGAATCCTTAACCTTTAATCAGATCATACCTATACTACTATTATCTGTTAGTATAATGGTAGCAGTATTCCCGGAAGGTCTACCAGCATCGATAACAATAGCATTATCATTAACCATTGAACGCTTAGCTAAAAAATCAGTGATCGTGAAGAAGTTATCATCAGTCGAAACCCTTGGTAATGTTGATTATATATGCACCGATAAAACAGGGACTATAACCCAACACACCATGACGGTGAAGGAGTACTACATCAACCAGGTATTCCACACTAACACTGACGTATTCAGGTTGATATCAGAAGGAGAAACAGAGGTACTTCATGATATCTTTCTAACTTCAAATAGATGCTCAACCGCACAGGTTATAGAACAGGATGGTCTAATAGTAAAAGAGATAGGCGACCCTACAGAGACATCACTGATAAAATCAGGTATACTCACAGGTTTTAAACCACAACAATTTCAATCATACAGGATCATAGAATACGTACCATTCTCATCAGATCTAATGTTCTCAGCAGCCCTAATTGAGGACAACACAGGTAACAAAACAGTATACATAAAAGGAGCACCCAACAAGGTCATTGAGATGTGCAGCAGTATCTACAACAAAGAGAGAATCCTCCTATTAGACAAGAACATAATACAAAGGATAAACAATGATCTGCATTCACGATCTGAGAAAGGATACAGATTGATAGGTTTCGCAAAGAGAATAGTAAAAGAAGCAAAAAATATAGATATAAAGAATATGAATGACTGCGTATTCCTCGGCGCTGCGATTATATACGACCCGCCTAAAGATGAGATAAAAGAAACCATTAAACTAGCTAAGGATGCTAACATCAAAATAATAATGATCACAGGTGACAGCAAAAAAACAGGTTTCTCCATAGCTGAACAAGTTGGTATAGTTAATAATATAACAGAGGCTATAGAAGGTAAAGAGCTTGATAAACTAACAGAAGAGGAGTTCACAGAAAAGGTTGAAAACATAAAGGTGTACAGCAGGGTCTCTCCTCTGGATAAACTAAGGATCATCGACAAACTCAAAGAAAAAGGGCATATAGTAGCCATGACAGGTGACGGGGTAAACGATGCACCAGCTCTCAAGAAAGCTGATGTAGGGATAGCGATGGGACGAGCTGGATCACAGGTCACCCAAGAGGCTGCTGATGTTATACTAACAGACGATGACTTCTCCACTATAATAAAAGGGGTGCACGAAGGGAGGACAGTGTACAACAACCTTAAAAAACTGATACGTTACCTTATAACCAATAACCTAGGTAAAGTCATAGGTATACTGATACTACCTTTACTTGGTTATACTAGACCACTACTGCTACCATTACAGATCCTATGGTCAAATGTTATAATGGAGTCGCTCCCATCTGTAGGTATCAGCGTAGATCCACCACACCATAATATAATGAAGAAGAAACCATCAAAACTATCAGACCCTATATTCAACAGGAAAGAGAGATTAAACATGATACTTGATGGGCTAATATTTGGCTTAGCGATAGCTACCGGGTTTATTATAGTATCATACCTAACAAATAATGATTACAATACCTCTATCACAAGCGCATTCGTGATAACATTACTCTCCCCTCAGATCTATATATTCGTGTTAAGAGATGGGGATATAAAACAGAAGATAAAAACACCTAATCCCCTACTTAAAATGTTCTCTGTTTTCACTATTCTAATGATAATAGGGATAGTCTATCTGCATCCCCTTAACGTTGTATTTAGTACAAAACCAATATACAATCTCGTGATATGGATAGTTATCTTAGTGCTATCAGTGATAACTTCATTCATTAGATTAGTATTAGAGAAGATATCAACAAAAAGAGAAAAAGCCACAACTCTTTAGGGGAACGTAAAATTAAAACCAGAGTGAATATCTAATATCCTAAGATAGGAATAAACAAGGTTTAACTTGAAGATAATAATTTAGCGATATAGAAAATATAGTAAGTGGTATAAGTATGATAGATGAGAATACCCTAAAGAAAATAGCTAGAGTGTTATCAGAAAAAAGGTTTAGTATAGCTACTGCCGAGTCGTGTACAGGTGGGCTTATCGCGCATACATTAACCAATGTACCTGGTAGTTCAAATTATTTCAACAGGGGGGTAGTAGCGTATAGTAATCAATCAAAGATAGAACTCTTAGATGTACCAGAGGAGACTTTATCAATATACGGTGCTGTTAGTGAAGAAACTGCAAAGGCTATGGCTATAGGAGTCAGATTAAAATCAAAGGTTAACATAGGTTTAGCTACAACAGGTATAGCAGGCCCAACCGGTGGTTCAAAAGAGAAACCCGTAGGTCTTGTATACATCTCAATCTCTACTATAAAGGATACTATCTCTAAAAAATGTCTATTCAAAGGTGACCGTTTAAGTATAAAAGAACAAACCTGTAACACCGCACTCAATATGCTACTTGAGGAATTGAAGAAGATGTAGAATCAACAAAGAGAATAGATATGTTGGAGATCGATGGCTCTTACGGTGAAGGGGGAGGGCAGATCATACGTACAGCAGTAGCTTTCTCAGTGCTAACAGGTGAGCCTATCAGGGTCTTTAACATACGCGCCAAAAGACCTTCACCTGGTTTAAAAGCACAACATAAAACAGCTATAGAATGCTTATCTAAGATATGTAATGGTGAATGCAAGGGATTAGATGAAGGATCATCTGAGATAGTATTCAAACCTGGCAGAATCCAAACAGGTTCATACGAATTCAACACAGGTACAGCTGGGAGTATAACCTTGATATTCCAAGCTTGTATACTGGCTCTGCATCAGACACATGACCCTATAACAATCAGGATAAAAGGTGGCTCTGACGTACCCTGGTCACCATCATTTGATTATTTCAAAAAAGTCTTCCTTAAACTTATCAGTAACATGAATATACATGTAGATGCTATTCTACACAAAAGAGGCTATTACCCAAAAGGTGGCGGCGAGGCTAGCATCATCATTCACCCATACAAAGGCATAAAGCCTTTACAACTCAAAGATAAACAACAATTTAAACATGCAGATGGGGTTATACATATATCCAGATTGCATAGTGATATAGGTAGAAGAATGAAGCATTCAGCTATACAGCACCTCCTAAAGCATAATTTAACATCATCGATTCATATTGAGGAATCTACAGCTGATTCAGAGGGTACAGGTATAACTCTCTACACTATCTCCAATGGATCTGTTTTAGGATCATCTATGCTCGGTGAGAAGGGGCTCAGAGCTGAAAAAGTAGGGGAAAAAGCAGCTATTAACTTATGCTGTGAGATAGAGTCAGGTGCAACTATAGATGTATATGGTTTTGATCAGATCTTGCCCTATATGGCTCTATCATCCAATATTGGATCATCAAGTGTGATAGTAAGAGACGTAAGTTCACATGCTGAGACTAACATATGGCTTATTAAAAACTTTTTAGAGGTATCTTGCGATATATACAAGTATGAGAATAGATACTTGATAAATATCCACAGATGAAAACAACAAATATGAGAGGGTTTTATTTCTTATATTTAATAAAACATGGGTGTTCCTGCCATATTGTGTAGTCCGATTTATGCTTTGTAAGGTAAAAAGCAGCTGGCCTTGGTTTTATGGTGTAGCGTATAGTTTTTATCTTTTTTCTTTTATTTGTTTTTGGTTTTAAGGGGAATAGATTAGGGTACTTTTTTGATATGATCCGTGCAGTGCATTCATGTGATAACCAGTATGATAATGCAACCTCTGAGAATAGTATTATTATCGCAATGTTGAAACCAATGGTTAAAGGTGTTTTGGATATGTTATATAACTGGTATAGTTTGTATAATATATAGAATGTTACTCCTCCTATAATGATGAAAGAGAAGTATAGTACGTCAAGTTGTACTGGTATTGATTTCTGTCCTGTGAAATACATCTCAAGGATAGCGTATAGATGAAGGGATAATAATATGAACCCTGCTGGTGCGATCATGAGTGAGTACATGTATAATAAACCGTTGTTATCTATCAGAGGGTTAAATGTAAATACATAATATGTTGTTAAAGCGGTTATGGCTACTAGAGCAGCGGTTGTTAATGATTCTATGCTGGCGTATTTCTTCAGCTCTTTCACGTAATCCTCATTTATAATCTCTTTATTTTCTTCTGATGTGTCTATTTTATCACGTTCTTCAAGTGGTATGTATGTCTCTATAAGATCAGTGATTTCATTCTTACTGTTCATATTATCGTAAATCCTTTACAGGTATAAAAATATTATATTGATCCATCATTACTTGTTTCGTGATCGAGTGCTTCATCTAGCCTGAGTATTTTAGGTTAAAGATTAGATGGATTATGGCATATACTTTAAATAATAATTAATTGATGCATGTCTTGTTATATTAAAAGATGGGATGCGGTATGAGTGAGGTCTGTCATGAGAATAAGCTTAAAGGTGCAAATGACTCTTCTTTGAGATATAATACCGATGATGCTCGTTATAAAACACTTTTCCAACAGGTTAATGCGGCGGCTTTCTTAGCGTCGCTTGATGGGAGGATATTGGAGGCTAATCAGAAAGCATGTGATTTGTTTGGTTACAGTTGGGATGGGATACTTCGTTTATCTCTGAGAGATTTTCTAACTAGAGATTTAAATTGGTCTCAGTTCATGGAGGATATAGCGGCACAGGGTGGTCTTCATACAGAGACCGAAGTTATATGCAAGGATGGTAATTACATCGCAGTTGAGATCAGTGTTTCTCTTTTCCGTATGAGTGGTAAACCAGTCATGTTTGTTTTAATATGGGATATAACTGATCGTCGTAGAGCAGAGCAGAAACTGAGAGAGAGTGAGAAAAAGTATCGTGGTTTATTCGAGTTTACAACTGATGGTATTCTAGTATTGAACGCTAGAGGGGATATAATAGATGCTAATACAAGGATATGTGAATTATTAGATGTTAAAAAGGATGAACTTATAGGTAAAAACATGTTTAACTTGGATGTGTTCACTTCAAGCTCCTATCCTATAGTGTTACGGCAGTTTGAGCAGTTATTGTCAGAGCGTACAGCTAAAAGCTACACTACTGAGATAAGAAACAAAGCAGGTAAAGTGCTGGAGGTGGATATAAGTTCTTTCTTTCTTATAAAGGATGGAGAGGTTGATAACTTTGTTTTGATAATCAGGGATTGCACTGAGAAAAACGAGGCTGAAAAGAGACGTGAGATGGAGCATGATCTATTGAAAACCCTGATGGAATATATACCTGACTCTATATACTTCAAAGATGAACGCAATCGTTTTATACTTGTTAATAAAGCAAAAGCGATGCATTCAAATGTTACCCCTGAAGAGATGATAGGTAAGACTGATTACGATTTCTTACCTAGAGAACAAGCTGAAAAACTCTTCCAAGAGGAGGAGTGTATACTGAGATCTGGCCAATCAATTATAAACAAAGTGGAGCATATAATATATCCTGATGGCTCTGAGAAATGGGTATCTGTAACTAAGATACCACGATTCAACTCTGAGGGCGAGATCATAGGTACAATGGGTATATCACGTGATATAACCTTATATGAGCAGATGAAAATAGAACTACAGAAATCAGAAGCGCGTTATAAAGCAGTATTTGATAATTCATCGTTTGCTATTGTTATAACAGATGAAGAGGGTAGGATAATATCTTGGAATCATCTATTTGAAGATTTGTACCAGGGGGGTTACACTGATCTTTATCTTAAACCAATCGAGAATCTCTACCCACCTGAAGAATGGGATAAGATACAATCCACCTCATGGAGTGAACAATATAAAAACCAATGCTGTGAGACTAAGATGTACAGGAATGATAAAAGCGTTATAGATATAACTCTATCAAAGAGGGATTCAACGACAGATACTGATGGTTACGTAGGTTCTATAATAATAATACAGGACATATCAAAAAGTAAACATATGGAAGAAGAGGCGAAAAAAACAAATGAACTACTACAAACACTAATGGATAACATACCAGACTCCATATACTTCAAAGATGAACAAAACAAATTCATACTAGTAAACAAAGCCAAAGCAGAACACTGGCACACAACACCAGAACAAATGATAGGAAAAAC
>JAVYLV010000057.1:0-8195 GCA_038740425.1 Thermoplasmatota archaeon
CAAAAAACAAAAGATTCATCTACTACGAAGGACCCTGGCAACTGAAAGGATACATTCCTGCTGAAGAACTAAATTACATCTATCATAAAAATTAGGAAAAAGAAATAGATTATGCCCCCTTTATTTCACCAATTGGTTAAACTTTGCAGTTCTTGATTTATTTATCCTTGATCTCCAATATATACCTGGTATATAATCACTACAAAAACAATAATGATCATTTCTTAAAATTTCTGAAGTTCTATTTCATTATCAACCAACTTAGAAGAAAAAAATGGGGGGCTTATAAAAGGATGGGCAGTGAAAGCTTCCGATAACTCCCCACTACTTTTAACCCCCCTTATCTCTTGAGAGTTAAACAGGCTGTTTCTTCTCAGAGTTTATGATTGGTGTGGAGTTTTATCTTATTCGCTATAATATTAATGATATAACCAATGATATAGCATTTGATAATATTATCCTATATATAATATACATAACCTTGTCTTCTCAATAGACTATATATCTTAACCAACTTGTTTAGGCACATATATAGAGTTTAACAGAAATGTATAACGTATAGCTTTACGCACAATTCAATTATAAAGATGAATGATATAGAATGATTTTTTCGATAATTACGAACATAACCTATAAAAAACACCATAATGGTTATGGAAGCATCATGGTAAATTGATGATTAATTGCAGTTTCTGCAATATCAAGTACATATGCTCTTGTCCGTTCTAAACTATCAATAACATACGCTAAAGCAACAATAGAAACGGCATCAATTTTCAAAGAAAAAATATCATTAGTTAATTGTTTTGTAATCTTTGAGAGCTCCTTTGATTTATTTAAAACATCATTCGCATGATCAATTTTATTTCTTTGGAACGCATTCATCGCTTCATCAAACTGCTTCAAAATCAACTCACTAGTTTCAGCAATCTTAGTTAAAATATCAATTTTGACACTAATGCTACGAGCATTACTCGCAAGTTTCTTCGCGTGATCAGCAATCCGCTCAATAGAACGAGCAACTAAAAGATACCCTAGAACATCCTTAGGTTTAACGCCCATTTTATCAGCAAAAAACATATTATTTAAAACAAGATTATACTGTTTTGCAATCATCCAATAAAATTTATCAACCTCGTCATCACGTATCTCGACGTCCTCAATAAGCTCTAAATCATGGGTTTGCAACGCTTCAATTGCGTCAATATGCATACCACGAGTAATAACATACATACGTTTTAAACTCTGAGTTAATGAAAGATCGCTAGGATCAAGAAGATCTTTTACTTTTACTGAGTTAGATGACTCATCAATAATCTCAAGACCAATAAGATTCTGAATCATTCTTCGAATTGACTGACGAACATTTGATGATAATCGTTCTTTACTAGTAATCTCTATAATGTTATAACCTGCAAGATAGGCACCGATAAAACGTCTAAATAAGGTCTCCATATCAGATGAATCAATATCAAGAACACAGGTAATAACCTCAGAAGTTTCATCTAATTTTGGATTAATAAGGAGAGTACCATTTGTTTGGGGAATTAAAATGACACTATTACCGTTTCTAATTTTTACCTTATTCACCCAGGTCTTTGGTAAAGATATAATATAGGTTGATTTACCAGTAATTTGAACCTTTCTTATTTCCATTCCACTTTTTTTCAAACCGAAATCTATATTATTCACAGCATCGTCTTTTTTATCATTGAATTGTTGAATAGTTAATGAATCATCATCTCTTCTTGATTGGCTCAGCATCGATGTTCTCTCTTTTTATACGAATGAATTAATATTTTTTTAAGTATCAATCAGATATAAAAATTATCTATATATACTAAGTTAACTATATAGACATATATAGAATTTTGTTTTTGAATACGGCTCTTATCTGTAAGTTATCGGACTGACAAATATGAAAATCATGAACTCTTAATCAGATCACAATGTAATGAGAAGGATGATCGAAGACATTACTTTTGTCAGATGATTTATGAACATAGGCCCTGAAGATTAATCAAATAAAAATTATCTCGCTATCATGGATCTTAACCAATCAGCGACATTCTCAGCGTGATCCGCTATATCATCAACCCAATCAGCGATCTTCAATAGATGATAAACATCCATTGGTTCCAAACTCTTCTCAAGATCATATATACCTTTAGTCATCTCATACTTTTTCTGATCAGCCTGCCATTCATAGTCATGAACCTTGTGTATGAACTCTTTGGTTTGTTCTCGTTCACGTTGAACGAAACTAGTCTCAACTAGAATTTTTATACTCTCAACAGCTCTCTCCATAGCATTCACAGTTTCAACTACTAGTTTAAGATGCTCAATAAAAACGTCTTGTAGTTTTTCAGGTATCTTTGTGTGTCTTAGGTCAAGCATCTGAACCAGGTTTTCGGCGTGATCAAGGATAGCATCCTGTTCACGTAGAGCCCACAGGAACTTCCCTTTATCTACAGGCATAAACAATGAGTTAGGTAGATGATTACGAAGATTACCTTTGATCAGATCAGCTTCATGCTCAAGTTCAGATACCTGCAATGCAATATCGTGAAATCCTTTATAGTCACCATGATAATACTTAACTAAACCGGTGCCCAACAGGTTAACACATTCCCTAATCTTACTCATATGTTCAAGTAACTGCTCAAAAGGCGACTTTCTTCTATACGCGTCTGATACAGGTGCACGGAAATGCTCTTTTTCCATTTTATGCATCACCCTTTTTTATATTTGGCTTATATGAATACCATTATACCTAAAAAGATTATTGCTGATGTTATCGCGGATATCGGGAGAGTTAAAAGCCATGAGTATATTATCTTCTTTATAACCTTTAGATCAACAGCTTCTAAACCCCTAGCGAGACCTACACCTATTATAGCGCCAACAACAGTATGAGATGTTGATATCGGTAGCCCCATCTTTGATGCTACAAGGACTGTTGTTGCGGCACCGAAATCAACAGAGAAACCGCGAGTATTTGTGAGACTAGTAATCCTTTCACCAACTGTCCTCATAACCTTTGAACCCCATGTTAAGCACCCTATACACATACCTAGACCCCCTATAACGAGCAGGTAGAGAGGTATATCTGCCTTAGTAAGAAAAGCTCTACTACCGGCAAGCGAAGTGATAGCGGCTACAGGTCCTATAGCATTAGCGACATCATTGGCGCCTATAGAGAAGGCGACATAACAAGATGTGATAATCTGTATCTTTCTGAATATACTCTCGATGGTTGTATAATCATCTGAAGATGATTTTGTCTTATTTAACAAGATGAAAGATATGATGATAACTGCAATAGATACGCCTATAGATACAATGAAAACATCAGCATCTGATATGGATAGCATGCATCCTAAATATGTCTTGAATAATAGCGACGCTGAAATTATAAAAGCAGTAGCACCTACAAGTAATGGTCCTATAATTCTAGCTGATTCCACAGGTTTATCTCTGGCGAATACAGAATACACTATAAATTTAAATACAATAAATGAAAGTATGCACCCAACCACCGGCGAAAGAACCCAGCTGCTAGCAACAGAGCCAACCTCCCTCCAGTTAACAGATTCTAAACCTGCAGATACTACACCAAAACCGATAAGAGCCCCTATGACTGAATGAGTAGTTGATATTGGCATCTCCCACCAAGTAGCGATAGTAACCCACAGGGCAGCAGCAAGCAGAGAAGATATAAAACCGATTATCAGTATTGTCAGGTCGTTTATCGCATTATAATTTATTATCCGTCCTTTAACGGTCTCAACGACATGCGGCCCTACAAATACCGCACCGAAAAAGATTAATACACCCGCGATCAACGCAGCCTGTCTGAACGTTATGGCTTTAGCTCCGACTGCAGTAGCCATAGAGTTAGCGACATCATTCGCCCCTATACTCCACGCCATATAAAAACCAACAGCGATTGATATTATGCTGAGTATTAACAATATCAACTCCACATCTAAGCCTCCAAACTATATATAATGTTGCTTCTCATAAGTGTTACGAAAATTAAAAAGATGTTTTTCCTTTTACTCGTTCACAAACTTTATGTATCGGTTTATGGTATACACTGGCTCAACCAAAAAGATGAGGAGAGAACATGATAAAACACACAATGTTGATGTTGATAGTTACAGGATTACTATTTTCTTTGGCTCAACTAGTCACTGCTAACCCATCAATTATTGTTTATGATTATGTCTTATACCCTGAGGTGCTAATGCCAGGGGATGACGCTATACTGACATTAACAGTAAAAAACGCTGAGACAACAGCTACACGTTCATCAACCAGTGATTCAACCACTACGACAACAATGATAGGCGCCCTGATTAATAACATATGGATTACTCCAGATAGATATGGAAATAGCAAGATAAGCGCCAATCTTAACTATGAGAAGGTAGGATACCTTGCACCTGGTGCAAGTATACCCCTTAGCTTCAAATTACATGTCGACTCAGATATGCCTAATGGGGTGTATTTCCCAATAGTTAGGATCGATGTTGAAACCTATATCGATGTATATTACCCGATCGCTGTTAGAGTGAGTAACACAACTGTTAATCTAATCGCGACTGATTTTCCCACTAAGATATCTTATAATGGTAGAACTGATATAATATTAACTGTGGTTAATAACAGGCCAAACACGGTTGAAGGGGTAACTGTTATCCCTATAGTGACTTCAGGTATGGTCATCACACCTAGTGAACAGTATATTGGTTCTATGATAGCAGGGTCATCAGAAAACATAAAGTTCTCTCTTAAACCATCTGATAAAGGATTTTGTAATTTATCATTTATGTTACAATATAGAAACGGTGATAACCTTCATTCATCTGTAACAACGTTATCAACTGAGGTTATTGATACTTATGATGTAGCGCCTATTATTACTAGTTTCCCGTTGAGTATCACTAAAGGTGGTTCCTCAAAGATTAGATTAGAAGTTTATAATGCAAAAAATGAAGAGATTACTGGTGTACTTGTCACACCGGTATGCGACGCTGTGGTTATACCCACGCAGTATTTTATAGGTTCTATGGACCCTGATGATGTCTTCTCAGCGTCTTTTGATATATTCACAGATACAGTTGATTACGGTTATGTAACTATCAGCTTTGTTGTGACTTATAAACAGGGTAATGAGTACTATCAGGCGCCTATAGTTAACAGGACATTTGAGGTAGTTAAAGGACCAGGGGTATCTTATCAATCTCAGAGTAGTACACGCTCCTCTGGTGGTACAGAAGATTTATATGAACCCTCATTAACCATGTGTTTTAGTACAATCGTCATTGTGATCGTTATCATTCTGATTTTAGTACTTATCTTACGTTGGAAGAAACGGCGGAAGGCGTAGATGAGTAGAAATGTTATAGTTACTAAAAATATTAGCAAGATATATGGGAAACCACCACTTCAAGTGCATGCTTTAAGAGAGACAAGTCTAGAGATAAAACGAGGTGATTACATTGCTATTATTGGTCCTTCAGGATCAGGTAAATCAACCCTTATGAATCTACTCGGATGTCTTGATAAACCAACAACAGGGAGGATATTCATCGATGACCAGGATGTTTCAACGTTGAATGAGGATCAACTCGCTCGCATCAGAAGAGAAAAGATAGGTTTCATCTTTCAGAAATATAACCTTATACCAATATTAAACGCGCAGGAGAACGTTGAACTTGCTATGTCTTTTGCTAGGGTTGATGCTCTTACTAGAACCCAAAGGGCTAAGGAATTATTAGAACTTGTTGACTTGGGTAACAGATTAAAACATAAACCATCTGAGATGAGCGGAGGTGAACAACAGCGTGTAGCAATAGCACGAGCTCTGGCTAACAACCCGTCGATTATACTAGCTGATGAGCCTACAGGTAACGTTGATAGCAAAGCAGGTGATAACATTATACGTATACTGGAGGAGGTGAATCATAGAGGTGAAACCATTATAATAGTGACGCATAATCCTGAGGTTGCAAAAAGAGCTAAAAGGATACTAAAAATCCAGGATGGAGTAGTACGTGAGGAACCATGTTAAATGATCATCTGAAACTTGCGATAAAAAATCTGCAACATAGATTGACACGATCCCTGTTAACCTTATTAGGTATAGCTATTGGTATCATGGCGATCATATCACTCATGGCTCTTGGTGAAGGTATGCAGCAGGCTATTATCGGAGAGCTATCAACCTTATCTGATGTGATAATCATCACGACAGGCGGCAACATCTATTCTTCCTCATTTGGGACAGTGAGAGGGGAGTATTTCACACAGAGAGACATAGAGTCAATTGAGCGTATACAAGGTGTACAAGACATTAGTACGATGCTTTCAGGTATGGCTCAAGCAGAGTACAACGGTGAAAAAACCATGGTTTCAGTTACAGGTATGGACGTCGAGGTTATACGTGCTCAGTACGCTGATATAAAACTTGAGGCGGGTGATTTCCTAAACGAGAATGACCAGAACAAGATCATGATAGGTTATGGTATAGCTCATACAATGTTTGATGCTGATATCCAGGTTGGTGGTAGATTAACGCTGAATAACAAGAAATTCTACGTTGCAGGTATCTTCTCCAAGCAGGGAATGGGTGGGATATCATCAGATAATCTCATCCTTCTAAATACATATGATTTCAAAAAGCTCACTGGCCAATCAAATATCAGTATGATATATGTACGAGTTGAAAACCCTCTAGACGCTGAGATGATAGCTGATAATATTGAGGATGTGATTAATCAGAACCATGGTAAAAAGGATTTTTCATCTGCTACAACAATGACATCTATCTTGGAAACTGTACAGACAATAATTGGTCTAGTTCAGATGGTGTTAGTTGCTATAGCGTCGATCGCACTGGTTGTAGCGTCTATAGGTATTATGAATACAATGTTAACATCAGTTATGGAGCGTACACGAGAAATAGGGATAATGAAGGCTATAGGCGCTACTAATAGAGATATCATGGGTGTATTTATAATAGAAGGGGTAATGGTGAGTAGTATCGGTGGAATACTAGGTGTTATACTAGGTGTATTCGGTTCGCAGGCTCTCACTATGTTTCTCAGTGGTTTCTTTGTATCGATGTCAGGTTCAGCTCGATTGACCCCTATCATCACAGTTGTATCTGTTGTGATCGCTGTTATGGTTTCACTTATTGTTGGTGTCTTATCAAGCTTGTATCCAGCGTGGAAAGCTGCTAATATGAGCCCGATAGAGGCAGTTAGATATGAGTAGTCTCATGTAAGCAGGTGTATTAGCATCTGTCACTTAACAATGAATCTATGTTTTTACGACAGAGAAGGGTATAATAAATATAGAATGGTGTAACCTAGATGTATAGATGTTATGCTCCTGTCGGGATTTGAACCCGAGTCTCCGCCTCGAAAGGGCGAAATGATTGGCCACTACACTACAGGAGCAACAATAAAGCAATCCATTATCGGTATCTTGTTTATATTAGATGTTTCAGGGAATAAAACAACAGTTATTTAAAATTACGCTCCTATTAATATACTGCTTCTAAAAACCACATGTAAACTTCCTTTTTCCACTAGATTTGAACACCCTAAAGATATAGAATTCATATGTTATACCATTTATAGCCCCGAGCGGATTCGAACCGCTGTCGCGGGCTCCAAAGGCCTGCATGATTGACCACTACACCACGGGGCTATATAAATCTTAGAAAGGTGAAATGAATATACTCCTATATAATCTTTTGATGATCTATACGATAAAAACTTAAAATATTTATCTGGGGTATGTGTTAACATCTAGACGTGTTCCTGGTGGTTATAGTTGTATAGTCTGTTTGTATCTGATCTTCATGGTAGAAGAAAACATTATGAGATCCTGTTCGAGAGAATATCAGAAGATAAACCAGATGCTGTGTTTTTTGGTGGTGACCTATTACCAAACAACAGCCATATCAATGTTAAAGAGTTCATAGAGAAATTCTTGTTTTTGATGATTAAGGATATAAAAAAAAATCTCGGTGATAATACACTTCTATTCATGATATTAGGTAACGATGACCCTAGGATATATGAAGCTTTATTTAGGAGATTAGAAGAGAAGACAGGTATAGTTGAATATATCAGCTCTAAGGTTATTAGATACAAAGGTTTCTATATAGCTGGCTATTC
>JAVYLV010000058.1:0-7994 GCA_038740425.1 Thermoplasmatota archaeon
ATTCAAATTAAACATAGGCGCTGAGAAAACATTTAAAGTTAAAATATTTGTACCATCAGATACAAATCTCAAATCAGATCAATTAACATTCACTATTATATCAACCACTAATGAAAACACTAAAGAATCAGTAAATGTAACAGTTAAGGTAATAAGCGGGGGATTATTAGAAGAGATATACAACATGTTTTTATCAATATCAAGCACCATAGGATTGGATAATTTATTCGGTGATGAAGCCCCAGTGATACTCATGATCATAATACTGAGTCTAATATTCTTAGGCATAATCATAATCTTACTGTTAATCAAAAAGAAACAAGGTATAGTACATTGCCCATCATTAATAAAAGATATAAAACCAGAAGAAGAAGCAATATACTCTATAACTATAAAGAATCCCACCAGAACAACAAAGGATTATAATATATCAGTAGAATATAATGACCCTTCGAATAAATGGAACATAAACCTAGATAAAGAACATGTAGAGATACCAGGTAAGAATGCAGATACAGTGAATCTAACAGTTAAACCATCATACTTAACATGTAATGATGATTGGATAGAATCAAAGGTTAAAATAAAATCAGAAAACAAGTTAATAAAAGAATTTAGTACTGTTACAACATTACATCATACAGATAAACCGAATTTGAAGATTAAAAATGTTATTAACACTCCTAGTGAATTTAAGCCTAAGGATAGGGTTGTAACATCCTTTATAATACAAAATAACGATCCTACAGCAGCTAAAGATATAAAAGCGATACTCTACATCAACAATAAAGAAAAAAACAGGGTGACTAACATAAATATACCTGGATATGGATACGCTGAGATTTCGATACCATGGATAGCTGAGAGAGGTAAAAATGATTTAAGAATCACCCTTAATAAATAATCAAAAAGAATAAACTATATATCAAAGATATTGTATCGCACAAAGTGTGGTGTATAACCTGTGAACCCTGATGATATAAAAAATAAGAAGCAAACATTAGAGGAATTGAAAAACGCTGAGAAAAAATACCAGAGCCTTATACAGAGAAGAAACGAGTTAAACGATCTAGCTCGTGTCATACGTGAAGAAAGAGATCTTTTAAACACGAAACGCAAGGAACTAAAGGAACAGATGGATAAAAACAAGAAAGAGAGAGATGATATCGTAGAAAAAATGAGACATCACAAAGAACTCCGTAATCAATACCAGAAACAGGCTAAAGAATTGATAGAGCAACGGAGAAAAAAGAAAGGGGATGTGATACAGAACCTGCCATTACGGGTAGAGGAGCTGAAAGCAGATATACAGATGCTGGAGTATCAACAAGAAACCTCAGCGATGAGTATACAAAAAGAAAACGAGCTAATAGAGAAGATAAAAGAGAAGATGCGTGAATACCGTGAAGCAGAGAAACTGCTATCACAGCAGAAGAATATAGAGATCGATCTATCCGATACAGATAAGGCTATAACTGAGTTATTCAGAAAAGCGGATGAAGAGCATGCTAAAGTGCAGCAGTTATACGAGGAGAGCCAGAAGAAACACGAGGAGTATATGAGGATAGTACAGGAGATAGCAGCGCTCATTAACGAATCCAATAAGAAACATAAACAATACATTGAGATACGTGCCGAGGCTCAGGAGAATCATAATAAAGCTGTTGAGATGCGCTCTAAGATTATAGGTATAAAAAAAGAGAGACAGCTACGCAGACAGGAATACAAAGAGATACTTAGACAGCAGAATCTAGCAGCGCAGAAGAGTTTAATAGATGATAAAAAGATAGATGAGCTTGTTGATGAATCACTCGAATCATTGAAAAAAGGTAAAAAGATATCACTAATGGGTTAATGTTATTCGATTATTGACGATATATTTGTAGACAATTTTAAATAGTGTTTTATATTACGCTCCATGTGAGGTTTGAACCATGTCAATAGGTATAGTAAGCTATGGAGCGTATATACCACGTTACAGGATCAAAGCAGAAGAGATAGCATCAGTCTGGGGTAAGGATGGCAAAGCGATCAGCTCAGGTTTAGGTATACATGAGAAATCAGTCCCGGGTTTAGATGAGGACACTGCGACTATAAGTGTAGAAGCAGCACGTGCCGCTCTACGCAGATGCAGCATGATAAAAGGCGAGGATATAGGCGCTATATACATCGGGAGTGAATCGCATCCTTACGCTGTTAAACCTACAGGTACTATAGTCGCTGAGGCTATAATGGCCACGCCACATGTAATGGTAGCTGATTATGAATTCGCATGTAAAGCTGGTACAGCAGCTATCCAGACTTGTATAGGACTTGTTAAATCAGATATGATAACGTATGGTCTTGCTATCGGTGCTGATACGTCACAGGCTGCTCCTGGGGACGCTTTAGAGTACTCAGCTGCAGCTGGTGGAGCAGCATTCATTATAGGTAAAAATCATGTTGTAGCTAGGATTAACCATACAACCTCATATACCACTGATACACCTGATTTCTGGCGCCGTGCTGAGCGTAAATACCCATCACATGGTGGTAGATTCACTGGTGAACCAGCTTATTTTAAACATATCATAGGTTGTGCTACTAAACTTATGAGTATAGCTGATACTAAACCAGAGGATTATAACTACGCTGTGTTCCATCAACCTAATGGTAAATTCCCTGTGAACGTAGCTTCTAAGCTTGGTTTCACCTATGAGCAAGTTGAACAAGGTTTAATAGTTCCTTTTATAGGTAACACTTATTCTGGTGCATCAATGATAGGGCTTGCATCAGTGTTAGACGTGGCAAAACCTGGTGATCGTATATTTGTCACTAGTTATGGGTCAGGTGCTGGTAGCGACGGGTTCGATATAACAGTTACAGATGAGATAAAACATCTAGATCGATCCAAGGCGCCTTTAGTATCTGAGCTTGTAGCTGATAAAAAGTATATCAACTATGGTACATACGCTAAGTTTACTGATCTGTTATATTGGGAGTGAGATGATATGCGAGAAGTAGCTGTTATAGGAGTAGGTTTAACAAAGTTTGGTGAATTATGGGATAAATCATTTAGGGATCTTATCGCTGAGGCTGGTTCAAAAGCGATAATTGATGCTAACATAGAGGGTAAAGATATCGACGCGATATATGTAGGATCAATGAGCTCAGGTAGATTCGTAGGTCAGGAGCATATAGGAGCACTTGTAGCTGATGCCTCAGGTTTTTCTTATGCTCATATACCAGCGACACGTATAGAGGGGGCATGCGCTTCAGGTGGTTTAGCTGTGAGACAAGGCTATTTATCGATAGCGTCAGGTATGAATGATGTAGTAGTGGTTGGTGGTGTTGAGAAGATGAATGATGTAGGTGGTACTTCTGCTACAGAGACGTTAGCTACAGCTGCTGATCAAGAATGGGAAGCTTTCTTTGGTGCTACCTTTCCAGCTATATACGCTATGATAGCTACTAAACATATGCATGACTATGGGACAACTAGGGAGCAGTTAGCACAGGTAGCGGTTAAGAACCATGCTAACGGTGCATTGAACCCTAACGCGCAGTATCAACGCCCTATAAAAATAGAGACAGTGCTTAATTCTACTATTGTTTCATCTCCTCTAGGTTTAATGGATTGTTCTCCTGTTAGTGACGGTGCTGCTGCTATAGTTTTATGTGCTGTTGAAAAAGCTAAGAAATACACTGATAAGATCATAAAGATAGCAGGCTCCGGGCAGGCATCTGACACCTTAGCGTTACATGCTAGAAGGGATATAACAACCCTTGATGCTACAGTTCATGCTGCTAAAAGAGCTTATAAACAAGCAGGTATCACAGCTAAGGATATAGACTTCGCGGAGGTGCATGACTGCTTTACTATAGCTGAGATATGCGCTATAGAGGATCTAGGCTTTGTTAAAAAAGGTGAAGGAGGAAAAGCTATAGATAATAAGATTACAACCCTTGATGGTTCCTTACCTGTCAACCCTAGTGGTGGGTTAAAAGCAAAAGGTCATCCTGTTGGTGCTACTGGTGTAGCGCAGATAGTAGAGCTGACACTGCAGTTACGCGGAGAAGCTGGTAAACGACAAGTAAAAGGTGCTAAACGTGGTTTAGCCCATAATGTAGGTGGATCAGGTGCAACATGCACTGTACATGTACTGGAGGCGATATAAGGTATGGGTGAAGCTGTAGCGAGATTCTGGCGTGAGATACCCCAAAGGTATAATTTTATAGGGAACAGATGCACAGTATGCGATAAGATATTCTTCCCGCCTCGTGACTCTTGTCCTTACTGCCGTAGGAAGAGTATTGGTAAGATGAAGGATGAGAGGCTTAGTGGTAGAGGTGAGGTTGTAACATATTCGGTGGTTCATGTAGCACCTGAGAACTTCGAAGAACAAGTCCCGTATGTTATAGCTATAATAAAGCTTGAGGAGGGACCTCAGATAACCGCGCAGATTGTTGATTGTGATGCGAACGAGGTTCATATAGGTATGAAGGTTGAGCATACATTTAGACGTATACAAGAGGAGGGTTACACAGGGGCGATATACTACGGTTACAAGTTCAGAAAGGTGAAAACATAGCTGTTTTTCCATTTATTATTTCTTTTCTAAATTTTTCTCTACTTTCCAATAATCGCTTTTTACTCTGTGCGAACTGTGTTATGTTTCATATTGTTTTAAAAACCACGTGTTGATACTTGATATGTGATGAAAAAAATCATCCTTTGGCTTAATGATAGTGCATATGTTAATCCATTGTCACCTGCGTGTAGACAATGCTCTAAGGGTTCAAAGTTAGTGTTATTCATAACAGGGCTCTGCAGTATGAATTGTTTCTACTGTCCTCTGAGTGAAAAGAAGAAAATGAAGGATGTCATATACGCTGATGAATGGATGCTTAGAGGTGAACATGATACTAAGAAGATTATACAAGAAGCTCTTTATATCAAAGCTTCTGGTGCTGGTATAACTGGTGGCGATCCTTTATTAGTTTGGAGGCGGACTAGGAGGTATATCAAACTATTGAAGGATTACTTCGGAGATGGTTTTAACATTCATCTGTATACAAGTGGTGTTGTGAATACTATGCGTATACCTGATCTTGTCCGTGTGGGTTTAGATGAGATACGTTTTCATCCTCCTCCGTCAGAGTGGAATAATATGGAGAATACATTAATTTCAGATGTTATAAAAAGGACGGTTAATACTGGTGTTGAGACTACTATCGAGATCCCAGCTATACCCCAGATGGAGAATGATATTGTGTCATTAATCCTATGGGCTGATGGTGTAGGTGTTAGATATGTTAATCTTAATGAGTTAGAGTTCTCTGAAACTAACTCTGAGGAGTTAACAAAAAGAGGTTACACTGTTAAAGATAGTCTTTCATCGGCTGTTCTTGGTAGTGAAAAGACTGCTTTGAATGTGTTAAATAGAATCAGAACAATGGATTTATCAGTTGGTTGTCATTACTGCTCTGTGTCATTTAAGGATGGTGTACAGTTAAAGAATAGGATTAAACGTAGAGCTAGGAGTATAGCGAAACCATATGAGGTTATAACAGATGAGGGGACTCTGCTTATAGGGGTTATAACGCATGATAGCTTAGATAAACTTCGTGGTTTGTATGGTAGATTAATAAAAGAGTATGATATTCCAACTAGATTTTTATCGTTTAACAGATTTGTCAAGCAGATAGAAGTTGGCGGGTGGATACTTGAAGAGATAGCAGATGATCTCAGAGCAGAGGGTTACAGATGTTATCTGGTTGAACAGTACCCTACAGAGGATAAGTTAGAGGTTGAACGTGTTGAATTACCATTATCCAAGGGGTATACCAAATAAAAAATGCACCAGTGTTTTTGGCGTTATCCCGTGAGAATGTCTTTTATCGTTTTTTCTTGATTAGTATGGTGGACGAGTCTATAGATGTCTCTACAGCATCATTGTTTGTTTTTTTATCACTCTTGGTTGATGTATTGTATACCTCGGAATGGTTGTTTAAATCGTATTCTATCTTGTATTCACCAGGGTCACCATCTGAGAATATGAATCCTTTCTCTTTGCATAGTGTTATCATTGGGTAGTTATCCTTTAATACTACTCCTTTTATCTTCTTGATGTTTTTATCCAATGCTATCTGGAATGTGTAATCGATGAACTCTGATCCTAAACCAAGGCGTTGCCATTTATCAGTTACAACGATAGCGAATTCAGCCTCGTTTTTATTTATAGGGTCTATGATGAGTCTAGCTACACCTATTAATCGTTTCTTATTGTTCTCTTCTATCTCAGCTACGATCGCTATCTCCCGGTCATAGTCGATGTTGCAGTATCTTGTTCTAACTTCGTGTGGTGTATCTTTTATTATTCTGAAGAAACGGAATCTGACAGTTTCCTCTGAGAATGTCTTGAACATATCCAACCATAAGTACTCATCCTCAGGTTTTATAGGTCTTAGTTTAACCTTTGTCCCATCTTTGAGTTGTATATCCTTGATATACTTAGTAGGATAGGGAGATATAACTAGATGAGGATGCTTTGCTGGTTCTTTATCAATGATAACGCGTGCATCTAAAGCAATTAACTCATTGTCGAATGGTATCAGCGGGTTTATGTCAAACTCTTTTATCTCAGGATGGTCAATGATAAGCTGCGAGAATCTTACCAGGATCTCTTCTATCTTTTTGATGTCAACTGGTGGTATACCCCTGAACCCTTTCAATAAATCATAAGCTTTTGTCTTCTCTATGATCCTATCAGCAAGGACTGAGTTCAACGGTGGGAATCCTATAGCTCTATCTTGGAATAACTCAGTGTAGATACCTCCTAATCCAAATATAACTACTGAGCCAAATATCGGATCCTTCTTAGAACCTATGATCAACTCATACGGGTAGTTTTTTATCATTTTCTGTATGGTTACACCCTTTACTTTGGCATCTGGTTTCTTCTCCTTTACCCTCTCCATGAGCTCTTTATATCTGGATCTTAGCTCCTTAGCGTTGTTGATGTCTAATATAACACCCCCCACCTCGGTTTTATGACTTATATCAGGTGATAGTATCTTCATCACAACAGGATATCCTATCGTCTCCGCATGCTTAACAGCTTCTTCTACTGATACTGCTGTCATTGTTTTAGTGTTTTTGATACCGTAGAATTCAAGCAGGGTTTTAGATTCATCCTCGTTTAATATATCCCTACGCTCCTTGTTAGCCCTTGAGAATATATCCTTGATTATACCAGTCTGCTCCAATGTTTTAATATTCAACTCCTCGGGTGTCTCATATAGCTGCGCTAGATGACGTTCATAGTGATAAAGATACATGTAGGATTCTACAGCTTCATCAGGTGAAGGATAAGAAGGTATATTATTCCTATTAAGTAACTGACGAGCGTTATATACACTAGCCTCACCTATGAACGATGTTAATATAGGCTTCGTTGTTTTTCTTGATATATCAATGATACATTCTGCTAACTTATTAGGATCAGCCATGACTTGTGGTACACACAGTACTAGTATACCATCAACGTTCTTATCCTCTAAACATATCTCTATAGCCTTTCTATATCTCTCCTCGTCGCCATCACCGATTATATCAACAGGGTTACCATGACTCCAATGTGATGGTAAAACTTTATCTAACTCACTCATTGTCTCCTCTGATAACCTAGCTAGCCTACCTCCTTTCTCGATGATAGCATCAGCTGTTAAGACACCAGGTCCACCTGCATTCGTTATAACAGCGATGTTAGGACCTGTAGGTCTTGGTTGTTTAGCAAGTATTGAAGAACAGTTAAAAAGATCAGTTATATCCTTTACTCTTACTATACCTGAACGACGAAAAGCAGCTTCGTATACAGCATCCTCCCCAGCCAACGCTCCTGTATGTGAAGCAGCAGCTTTTGCTCCTTCTTTGAATCTGCCTGATTTTATAACTATGATGGGTTTAGCTCTAGCGAAGCTTTTAGATGCACTCATGAATTTCCTTGCATCGG
>JAVYLV010000059.1:0-7974 GCA_038740425.1 Thermoplasmatota archaeon
TCTAGGAATGATACGGTTTCGAATGGTATCAGTTCTTTTCTTTTTTTTATTCTTTTAAGTGCTTTTTCTGGCTCTATTATAAGTATGAATGTGCGATCAGGTTTTATTATATGCGGTTCAGATAGTTCTTGTAACCATTTTATAGGTTTTTTTATCTCTGATTCTAGTTGTGCTGATTGGTAAGCATATGTGGAGTCGGCGTAACGATCGCATAGTATTATTTTGTCTTCTTTAAGCCATTTTTCTATTTCCATGCAGTGTTGTATACGGTCAGCTATAAAAGCGAATGATGTAAGATACGGGTCGTTCTTGTTTTTTATGCATTTCTGAACGTATCTACCTATAGGTGAATCTGTAGGTTCATAGGTTAGGATAACGTTGTAGCCTTTGTTTTTAAGTTTCTCATATGTTTTTTCAGCTATGGTCGATTTTCCTGAGCCGTCTATACCTTCAAATGTTATGAATTTTTTCATTTTTTATCTTTCTCCTGTCTCCAGCGTTGTTGATAATAGGTTAACGGATGGTGTATGGTTTTGCATATCTCATCTACTTTATCAGATGGGCATAGACCGTAGGTTCTCATTTTGTCGCATCCTGGTGATTTGTATGAGGTTGATGATGATGCACCTGTTATATGTTCGATCTGGTATCTAGCTTTATCTTCTTCATAGTCAGGTGCTGTGTTGAATATTTTTATTATATCGTTTGATGTTAGTTTTAGTGAATGTAGGAATGAGACTAGGGCGAATCTGCCCATGTGTGGTACATTCTCCCCATTCTTTATATCATAGTATATTGTTTTTATGCATGGTGGTAGCTTCTCAGTGTTTAATTTACCCAGTGGTATTGATTCTTGTCTTTTTTTATCTGTTTTCACTAGGTTCAGTAGTCTCTGTATATCATCATGGAATATCTCTGATACTAAAGGGTCGCATTCACGTGAGGTTAACTCCTGGTTTATACGTATACGTAGAGCTTCTAGTATCATACGGCATAGTTCTCGTTGTGATATTAGTACGTAACCTTTTTTCATTGTACGGTTTACTAGTTTCCATTCTTTATATCTGGTAGGTGAGTATCTTAGATAATCTTTGAAGTATACTGATACCTGTTTATCCTCCTCGTCAGTATAAACCTTGATTTTTAATTCCTCTGCTATGTCTAACACTAAGTCTAACGGCTCTGATAGTAGATGCTTGTACGCTGTGTAAGCCTCGCCTAATGCGTATCGTTTCTGCAGGTATGTATCCCTGGTGCATACTGATATCATACGTGCGAGGGGATATGAGAGTATAGTCATAAGACAGTCTGTCTCAGTGACTAGACTACCTATACTTGTATCCTTTTTTTTGATAGCGTTCTCTAGGCGTTCCACTGCTAGTATACGTGCTCTCTCATATAACTGATTTTCTATCAGATCCTGTATTGATGGGCCATGTTCCTTAACGTATCTCCTTGTCTCATTTAGGAAAGGGTATTTTGCTAGTAATAATAGATCAGTCATAAGAAAACCGTATCATGATATAAGGTTTTTATTATTAATGAATATTACTACAGATGATTGTTTGTTCTTTTATACTTGTGTTCTTTTTGTATCTGTTGCTGATTTTATGATAGTTTAACGGTAGGGTTAGATAACTATCATCCTCATGTAGTATTATATTAGCTTCTTCTAGTGATCCTAGTATTCTATCTAGCTCGTTATCCGGTATATGTATTAGCTTGGATTTTAACTCTTGTCTAGTGGTTATATCTGTACATGCTAGTAGTACTTCTCGTTCAAATCCTTCTAGGAGGTAGTATGCTAGTTTATCCTCATGCCTGTTATCATACACTTCTAGGTATTCACCTTCATCTATGAAATAGAAAACGTATTCATCTATAGGGTTATGGCTTTTGATCGCTTTTGTTATATGTTTCTCCCTCTCATTCTTCCACTCCTCTACAAAGTCCTTCCAGTTGTTAGCACTCATTTCTATCTTCTTTTTATAGCTGTATATAAAGCTTATTTTTTTCTCTAGTATATCAGGCGGGTACATGACTTTATCTATGTCTATATATTCTAATTTTTCAATGTTGTAATCCTCTGTTTTTTTGTATATAGGGCTGCCATAGAATAGATGTAGATTACATATCTGAGGCGGATCTAAGTATGCTTTAATCATGTTGATGGTTTTTACAGATTCGTTGAAATCGTTGAACTCCTCGTTAGGATAATTAATTATAATGTTATACTTATTCTGTATGTTATTCTCCCTAGAGAATTTCAGGGCTGCTATGTTGTCTATAACCCTTGTACCTTTATTCATCTTTTTTAGGTAACTGCGACTGAATGCTTCTATACCTGTCTGTATCTCTAAGAACCCTGCTTCTTTTAGATGGGTGTAATCCTCGCTGGTGAGTTGATCAGCTCTGGCTTCAGCGAAGAACAAAAAAGGTTTACCTGTCTCTATTATCCTATCTAGTAGAAGTATATGTTTCTCTCTCGGTAGAGTGTTACCTATTATCTGGAAACGTAGTATCCTATGTTTCTTTGACAGTGTTGTTATCTCCTCCACTATCTTATCAGTGTTCTTCTCTCTGTAGCATTGATGTTGTATGTTCAGGTTACAAAATGTGCATTTGTTCCACCAGCATCCACGTGATATCTCAACAGGTAATCTACCTTGAAGGCATCTGAAATAATATCCGATGTACGGATTCACTTCTGTTAAATCCCTATAAAACTGATCATATAGAGGAACTGGTAATGTATCAAGATTAGCTATTGCTGCTCCTTTGTTCCATATTATCTCTTCACCTTTTCTATATATCAAACCCGGTATCGATGAATAATCAGGTTGTTCGCATGATATGAGACGTAATGGTTCTTCACCATCACCTGAAACTACAAAGTCTATATACGGGAATGCCTTCATGACTCCTAAACCTAACTCTCCTATGGTTCTACTACCGCCTAGAATGATCTTCTTATCAGGCCACCGCTCCTTGATTCTTTTAGCTACCGCTAGTGAAGGTAGAAGTTGACCGTAGTTCAATGTGAAACCTATAATGTCGTATGCATCCCATTTGATGCTTTGGAATATCCATTGATAGAATATATCTGTCTTCTCTATGTATTCTTCAAATGATAAGTATGATGATGTATTACCATCTAGTATCCTATTGTTGAAGAATTCTCTAAATCTCTCTAGGTTTTTCTCCCAATGATCAGGAAATACGTATCTTGAGAAAACGATCTGAGCATTATATGAATCATTTGGCGGATATATCAAATAGTTATAGTTAGATAAACCATACGTCTCAGCTGCTTTAAGATAAAGATGCCTAGTCTGTATAACCCCTCCTCTCTCTTTTATATAACTCTCCAGTATAGCTAACTGTATAGACGGGATCTCTACTGCGGCAAAAGGCATAGATATAAGTAATACGCTTTTGTTATCCATCTTACCAATACTTAGGATTATATTTATTGTTTATATATTTAACCTGCTGGTAATTATAATAATTAAAATGCAAAAAATAATTGGAAGTTTTTCTAATGATATGTACATATTGATAAAATAGATATCAAAGATCGGAAAATTCTTTATGAACTCGATCTTAATGCGCGTCAATCACAGTTCCAGGATAATTATCTTTTTATTTGTGTTTAGTTGGGTGTGTGTCTTAGAGGTTGAGGTGTACAAGACTGAGGTGTTTTGTGTTTTGTTTGAAATTTGTTTTTTTCGTTATAGTTTTCTTGATGTTTAAAGCAAAAATGATAAAAAAGAGAAATTAATTTATTATTGTATATATAGAATATAATCCAATTATTTGAATGGGTTTTGAATTTATGGTGGATTTGGATTTGAAGGATCGTAAGATATTGTATGAGTTGGATTTGGATGCTCGTCAGTCTTTTGGTGATATTGGTAAGAAGGTGGGTTTGAGTAAGGATTCTGTGGCTTATAGGGTTAAACGTATGGAGGATGAGGGTGTTATAAAGTATTATTGGACTGCGATTAACACATTTAAATTAGGATATAATGTATTTAGAGTATATATAACGTTACAATATGTGAATGATAATATAAAGAGAAACATAATAAAACAGTTTGAGGATTATAAGAATACCTGGGTAGTTGCTACAACATATAGATCTGAAGTTGATCTAGCAGTTGTATTATGGATAAATAACATATTTGAGTTTTATCAATTTTGGGAAAAAACGCTGGATCACTATGAGGATTATTTTGAAAGAGTTACAGTTTCAGTTTATACCCAAGCTACTTGTTATAAAAAGTCTTATTTGGTACCTGATGGTTATGATACGTCCTCTAGAAAGATGTATGTAGCAACTTCTGGTGCGTCTTCTGTTAGTATTGATGATGTTGATTATCATCTTCTGAATGAGATCGCGATTAATGCTAGGATCCCTACTAGTGATCTTGCTGAAAAGTTGGGATGTTCATCTCAGACGGTTAACTATAGACTTGCAAATCTTATAAAAAATGGTGTTATTCAGGCGTTCCGTGTTAGAATAAATCTATCATCTTTAGAGTTACAAGCCTATAAGGTAGATATTCATTTAAGAGATCATCGCCAAAAAAAATCTATAATTAAATATTTAGAAGAAAAATCGTATTTTGAGGGATTGAATTTGGCTGTAGGTTGGGCCGATATAGAGCCGGAGTTCATTGTTAAAGATGTGAATGAATTAAATAAAATTCTTTCAGAAATTGATTTGAAATTTCCGAACGCCATTAAAAAACAGAATTATTGGATACTGGAAAAGATATATAAAGAGCGTTGGCTTCCAGAGATATATAATACCTCAAAATGAAAATATTTACTTTTTTGTATTTGTTTAGATAGCTAATTGTTCTCATGGATTTTTTAAAAACGAAAAATCCTTGCACAAGTTCCGTTATTACGAACTCATATGCCGGATGGGATGACGCTGTGGCATGATGATGTACAACAGTACATTCGACGATTGGAACAGGAAAATCAAAAAAATCAAGAAGGAAAACCAAGAACTGAAAGAGAAAATCAGAGATCTAGAAAAAAGACTTGCATACTATGAGAATCTGCATACGCCATCATCTGCAAGAAGGCTTTCTGAGGAGAAGGTTTCAGATACAAGAAAATCTGATGAAGACAGGAGGAAAGGGGCACCGAGGGGACATCGAGGTGCTACTCGTTTACGACCTGAGCCTGATGAGACGATTGATGTGGTTGATGAGGAATGTGAGCGTTGTGGTAGTCGTAACCTCCAAGAGGTTGAGGAGAAAGAAACATGTACAGTTGAGGATTTTATCCCTGCGAAAAAGAAGGTTAAGGTCACTCGGTTTGTTCGTCATAAAGTCAGGTGTTTGGATTGTGGCCATGAGTTCTTCTCCAAACATCCTGATTGTCCGCAGAAAGGGGATTTTGGTGTCGTTCTGCTTGTCTACATCACCATGTTGAAGTTTCATCTTAGGGGTGTGTTGCAGAGGATTCAGGATTTCCTCTTCTATAACAACGGTTTTGAGATCAGCGTCAAAGGCATTCACGATATCTTACTCCGAGTGGGCGATGTCTGTAAAATCAGCTATGAAAAAAGCTTGAAGAGGATACGGGATGCTGCATGGGTGCATATCGATGAGACAGGGATAAAGATCAACGGAGAAAAGTATTGGCTCTGGATTTTTCGAACCAACGACAACCATGTCCTGGTTGTCATCCGTAAATCCCGAGGAAAAAAGGTCCTGGATGAAATCCTTGGTGAGAAGTGGAACAAGCCTCTCATTGTTGACGGATGGAAAGCATACTGGGATTACCCCATTGTTCAACGTTGCTGGGCGCATCTTCTCCGTGAGATGGATGCGTTCAAAGAGGTTTCCGACAACGGCAGATTGTTATCAGAAACCATCCACCAATGTTTTGATGGTTTGAAAAAATTCCTTGAGAAAAATCCTTCGATGATGGAACGAGAGAAGCAGAAGATCATGTTCGATAACACACTGAGAGATATTGTTGAGAAATACAGCTTCTTCAAGGAGCTGAAAAAGCCGGTGGAATATCTGAAGAACGGCTTTGGAAAATGGTGCACCTGCTTTGTATTCCCGGGTATGGAACCAACAAACAATCTTGGGGAGCAGGCGATGCGTGAGCATGTGATTATGCGTAAGATCATAGGTTGCTTCCGATCAAAGAACGGTGCAGCAAACTACCAATACATTGCATCATTGTTGGCTTCCTGGAAACTGCAGAATAAAAACATCTTTGAGGAGTTAGAAAATCTGCTCAGGCAAAAACTCTATCTATCTAACGCTAAATAAATACACTTTTTTTATTTTTGTTAGATTCTGCTATTTACTAAATAAAAGGGACCATCCCTGCGAATCCTGCTAGTGAGCCTGCGAGTATAGCCTCTTTTGTGAATGTTATCATTTCCATATCTTTCTCCCACCTCTAATTGTTATTTCTTGTCATTTTTGTCTGGTTTTTTTGATGTGCATGGCAAAAAGAATTAAAAGGAGTTAATTTATTATTTGTGTATATAGAATATAATCCAATTATTTGAATGGGTTTTGAATTTATGGTGGATTTGGATTTGAAGGATCGTAAGATATTGTATGAGTTGGATTTGAATGCTCGTCAGTCTTTTGATGATATTGGTAAGAAGGTGGGTTTGAGTAAGGATTCTGTGGCTTATAGGGTTAAACGTATGGAGGATGAGGGTGTTATAAAGTATTATTGGACTGCGATTAACACATTTAGATTGGGTTATAATGTATTTAGAATTTACATTAATTTTCAACTTTTGAGATCTGATATCAAAAATGAGATAATTAAATACTTTGTAGACTATAAAAATTCGTGGGCTGTTATTTCAATAAAAGGAGAGATTGATTTGGCTGTCATCGTATGGGTCAAGGATGTCTATGAGTTTTATCAGTTTTGGGAAAAAACTTTAGAGAGATACGGGGATTACTTTGATAGTAGTATTATTTCTATGTTGGTATATGCTAATGCTTATGAAAAATCGTTTTTGTTGCCAGATATTAAGAAATCAGATAGGTTATTGTATCAGACAAGATGTGGAGGTGAACCGGTAGAAATAGATGAGATTGATTATAATTTATTAAATGAGTTAGCGGTAAACGCTCGTGTTTCTTTTGTAGAATTGTCAAAGAAATTGGGTTGTTCTTCGCAGACTATAAACTATAAGATCAATAACTTGATCAAAAATGGTGTTATTCAGGCGTTCCGTGTTTATATTGATATTTATAAACTAGGTCTTGGAAAATTTGTAATAAATATTTATTTAAAAGATAAAAAACAGAAGAAGTTATTGATTAATTATTTGAAGGATATACCAAATTTAGAATATATAGATATAAGTTTGGGATGGGCAGATATTCAGCTTGAGCTTGTATTAGAAAATACATATAGGCTGAATAGTATACTGGATGATGTATTTACTAAATTTCCAAATGCTATAAAAAAACAGACTCTTATGTTATCTGAAAATTATCATAAGGAGCGTTGGTTACCTGAAATATATTAAAAAAATATAGTTTATATGGATTTTAATATAGTAGGAGTTATTGTGTAGTATGCAACTCCTAGAGCCGCTATTGCACATGGTATCATTATCTGTTCCATATCTTTCTCCCACCTCTAATTGTTATTTCTTGTCATGATATGTTTTGTCTATTTTCTTTTTTTGTTTGTTTTTATCTGTGGATGTATCTGAGTTTTGGGCGTGTAAGGAAAAATGATAAAAGGAGTTAGTTTATTTATTGTATAATTGTAGGATATAATTGAAAGTATTTGAAAAGGTTAGGGTTTTTATGGTGGATTTGGATTTGAAGGATCGTAAGATATTGTATGAGTTGGATTTGAATGCTCGTCAGTCTTTTGGTGATATTGGTAAGAAGGTGGGTTTGAGTAAGGATTCTGTGGCTTATAGGGTTAAACGTATGGAGGATGAGGGTGTTATAA
>JAVYLV010000060.1:0-7637 GCA_038740425.1 Thermoplasmatota archaeon
AAACAAGGCGGTAGCATAGAGGATACAGAGATAATCAAAGGTATAATACTAGACAAGGAGAGGGTACATGACGGTATGCCTAAACAAGTGAAAAACGCTAAAATAGCGCTTGTTGACGCTGCCTTAGAAGTTAAGAAGACTGAGGTTGACGCTAAGATAGAGATACGTGATCCAACACAGTTACAAGCCTTCCTGGATGAAGAAGAGGCTATGCTCCGTAAAATGGTGGAGAAGGTTAAGAACAGTGGTGCTAACGTGTTAATATGCCAGAAGGGCATCGATGATCTGGCTCAGCATTTCTTAGCGAAGGAAGGCATATACGCTGTAAGGAGAGCTAAGAAGAGCGACATGGAGAAGCTCGCTAAAGCCACAGGTGCTAAAATAATCGCTAACCTTGATGATCTAACATCTAAAGAATTAGGATTTGCTGGTAATGTCGAGGAGAAAAAGATCGGCGATGACAAAATGACATTCGTCACCGACTGTAAGAACCCGAAGGCTGTATCAATCTTGATTAGAGGTAGTACCGAGCATGTTGTTGATGAACTGGAGAGGGCTTTACATGATGCTTTATCTGTTGTGAAGCTAGCCCTGGAGGATGGTAAAATGACTGCTGGTGGTGGCGCTTCTGCTACAGCTGTAGCTATGGCTCTACGTGACTACGCTCCATCTGTTGGTGGACGAGAGCAGATGGCTATAGAGGCTTTCGCTAACGCTATAGAAGTTGTACCTAAGACGCTCTCGGAGAACGCTGGTCTTGATCCCATTGATATGATGCTTGAGATCAGACAGGCTCATAAGAAGGGTAACAAGTATGCTGGTATCGATGTTATAAACGGTAAAGTTGCTGATATGCTTAAGAATAATGTTGTTGAGCCGCTACGTGTCAGTGTACAAGAGGTGTTATCAGCTTCTGAAGCTGCTACGATGATCCTTAGGATCGATGATGTTATCGCAGCGAAGGGCGGAGGAACTGGTGGTTCCCCACCTGGTGGTCCAGGTATGCCTGGCGGCGGGATGCCACCTGGCGGAATGGATGAATACTAGTTATTCATCCCTTGTTTTTTCTTTTTTTATATTTTTTATTTGTTTGACTGGTGAGGTGGGATTTTATGGTAACAGAAAAAGAGACGCCAGTCACAGTGACATCTGAGACAAGCACAGATAAGACGTGTAAGAAAACAGGGGGCAGGGTAAGTCAGTTGCAGAAGGAGTTAAAAGATACTAATGATAAACTGATTCGTGCTTATGCTGAGATGCAGAATATGCAAAAACGATTTGAAAAGGAGTTATCATCGAGGGAGGAGAGTATTAAGAAGAAATATTTATGTGAGTTCATTGATTTGTATGATGTCTTACAGAAAGCTTATAGGGATGATGATCCTAAATCAGGTTTGCAGGTTATAATTAAGAACATCGAGCAGTTTTTTGAACACGAGCATATTAAGCCTATAGAGTGTGTAGGTAAGGTATTTAATCATAATATACATCACGCTATCACAACGGTTGATAGAACTGATTGCGAAGATGGAGTCATTGTTGAGGAGGTTAAAAAAGGTTATTTAATCGATGAGAAACTTCTGAGACCATCTCAGGTAATAGTAGCTAAAAATAAGAAGATTGATATGAAAATGGAGGGATCATAATTATGGGACGGATAGTAGGTATTGATCTAGGCACAACTAACTCTGAGGTTGCGTATGTTGAGGCGGGTAAACCTGTTATTATTAAAAGCGCAGAGGGACAACCTTACTTCCCATCAGTGGTAGCATTCACTAAGGATGGCGAAATGCTGGTGGGTGAAGCAGCGAAACGACAAGCTGTGACTAATCCTGAAGGGACGATACAGCGTGTTAAAAGAAAGATGGGGACAGGTGAGAAGATAACTGTTAGAGGTAAAACATATACTCCTGAGCAGATATCAGCTTTTATCCTCCAGAAGATCAAGAAGGATGCGGAGGAGTTCCTTGGTGAACCGGTCACTGATGCTGTTATCACAGTTCCAGCTTATTTTAATGATGATCAACGTCAAGCTACTAAGGATGCAGGTAGGATTGCTGGTTTAAATGTTAGACGTATAATAAATGAGCCTACAGCTGCTGCCTTAGCATATAGCTTAGATAAAGAGGAGGATCAGAGAATAGTAGTCTATGATTTTGGTGGTGGAACTCTTGATGTAACTATCATGGAGGTAGGTGGCGGTGTATTTGAGGTTCTTGCGACTAGCGGTGATACTCAACTTGGTGGATCAGACATGGATTTTGCATTGGTTGATTACATAGCTGAGGAGTTCAAAAAGAAACACGGTGTTGACCTAAGGAAGGATCCTGCTACTATGCAACGCATATTAGAAGCTGCTGAGCGTGCTAAAATGGAGCTTTCATCAACCCTTCAAACTGATATAAATCTACCGTATATCACAGTTGTAAAAGGTGAGCCTAAACACCTTGAAATGAAATTAACAAGAGCTAAATTAGAGGAGATCATAAAACCAATTGTTGATCGATCTGAGAAACCATGTCGTCAAGCTTTACAGGATGCTAAGTTAAAACCAGAGGATATCAACCATGTGGTACTTGTCGGTGGTACAACCCGCATACCCCTAGTGCAGAAGAAGGTTGAAGAGATATTTGGTAAGAAACCTAAAAGAGAGGTTGATCCGATGGAGTGCGTAGCGATCGGTGCAGCTATACAAGCAGGTGTACTCTCTGGGGATATAACCAAGGATATAGTCCTGCTTGATGTAACACCATTAACCTTAAGTGTTGAGACCCTAGGAGGTATCGCAACTCCTTTAATTGAACGTAATACAACGATCCCGACAAAGCGTAGCAAGATATTTTCAACAGCTGCTGATAACCAAACGAGTGTAGAGATCCATATAGTACAAGGTGAGAGACCCATGGCGGCTGACAACAAAAGCCTAGGTCGTTTCCATCTTGATGGTATACTCCCTGCTCCTAGAGGTGTACCGCAGATAGAAGTAACCTTTGATATAGATGTTGATGGGATATTAAATGTATCAGCGAAGGATCTAGGCACAGGCAGAGAGCAGTCTATCCGTATCACAGGTTCAACAAAACTATCTGACAACGAGATAGAACGAATGAAAAGAGAAGCTAGAGAACATGAAGAGGAAGACAAAAGAAGAAAGGAAAAAGTTGAGATAAGAAATAACGCTGATAGTCTAGTGGCTAATACCGAAAAGACACTGCAAGATTTAAAAGATAAATTCTCTAAAGAGGATAAAGAAAAAATAGAGAACGCTGTTAAGAGATTACGCGAGGCGCTTACAGGTGATGACACAGATCTGATCAAGGAGCGGACCGATGAACTTCAGAAAGTACTACAAGAGGCATCCGCTAGGATATACCAGCAGGCAGCACAACAATACCATCAACAACATAGTAAACAGGGCAAAACAGATACAGCATCCTCTGATGATGACTCATGGACTGGTCATCCTGATGATGATAAGACGATCAATGCGGATTACAAGATAAAGGATGATAAAAAAAAGAAATGAGTTTTTTGTTTCTAACTTCTTTATTTTTTTGTTACCCCTTCTTGTAGTCGTTGATGTTTGATTCATCATCAAAAAACTTAGGTTTAATTATCATCACTGAGCATGGTGAACATCTTAATACTTCTTCAGAGACACTTCCAAGCATAAATTTGTTCAATCCTTTTTTCCCATGGCTAGCCATCACTATAAGGTCATCCTCTGTGACGTTTTTTATGATCTCCTCAGCTGGTTTCCCTGATAGGAGTTTAGTCTCAGCGTTCACACCGTTCTCTTTCGCTACTTTTTGCGCTTCACTAAGGAAAAACTCTCTCTCTTTTTTAATCTTATCTTCCAGTAAAGAAGAGATCATAAACTGATGTGTATCATCTACGTTTATAATGGTTACATTTACATTGAGTAGTTTTGCTAGGTACGCTCCTTGCTCTGTAGCAAGACGTGAGGCCTTGGAGTTATCAATAGGTATAACCACGCGTTTTATATTCTGCATCTTTATGATACACCTCTCTCGGTTTTTAATAGAAAATCTATGTTATAGGAATAGAATTAGACTTAATTAAATATTGTGGAGATTAAAATTGTTTGATACTATTTTTTTGGGTAATGAACGTAAAGATAGATGACAATACCTGTGCAATAAATCGTTTATAAGCAGAGAGACAAAGATAGTAATCGAGGAGAAATAGAATATGTTAATGATAGTTGGTCAAATCTCATCGCCTGAAGAAGCCAAAGAGATTGAGTCCATCACTAAATGCATGGTTGTAGCAAACCGTGTAAGAGTCCTAGCTTTACAGATAAAGCAAGTCTAGAATAAAAATAAGGGTGATAAACCATGATGAAGAAAGACTCAAGGATATGGATATGGAAGGATGATGCCGGTTTACTTCTCAAGGCTGTACTATCTGAATCTGATAGAACTTTATCCTTATATGACGAGGATGATAATCTGATTTTCATTGTAAAAGGATTAACTGCAGAGGAGATCAAATCATTCATCTCTCTTTTGTCTGTTATCGGAGCTAAACGTATAGACAATAAAAAAGAGCCTTTTGTATACCTCTAAGAGTTAGAATGCTTGAATAAAAAAATTATATGATGTTTTTAACCCCCCTGTTTTTTTAATCTATCCATCTAGGTTTAACCCATGATTCTATGAATCTTTTTGTCAGTTCAGATCGTGCATGTGATATATCAGTAACAGTTATAATACCTACAATGGTGTCATTAGATATCACTGGTAGTTTTTTTATATGGTTCTCTTTCATGATCTGTAATGCTTTTTCGATTGTATCTAATGCAAATACTGTCTTGATAGGATGAGACATAATTTCTCTCACCTTTGTTCTTCTTGGTTCAAGTTCTCTGCATAATACACGTTCTATTATATCCCTCTCTGTTAATATACCTACACATATACCGTTTTCAACTACAACTAAGCATCCTACTTTCTTATCACGATATATCTCTGCTGCTTCTAATGCTGTCTGATCAGCGTTGACAGTAACTACGTTTCTGGTCATCACCTCTTTTACAAGCATATCAAAAACCATCCAATTTCTTTTTGTATTAAATAATGAAAAGATGATTTATATATACTTCTAAGGCAGTTCAAACAAGAAGGCAGTATCAAACTATTTTCTATACGATATCTTATCAACATCAATGCTTTTTCACATCATCCGATAAATACTTATCCTAAAAAATCATTTATTATAAACTGTGAAGATAAAAAATAGAAATCAAGTATTACATGATATAATAGAAGAATCCAAAAGATATCCTAGAGGATGGAAGGCTGCCTTTGGTAAAGATCATGATCTATTTTCATTTGATTACTATATATGTCATCCAAAGGCGGGTGTATACCTCCTAAAAGAATTCCACAAAAACCCTTATACTATAAAAGGAGTAGGAGGCAAGATTGCTAGATCCATAGACGATGACATAATCAACAGGATCAGTAAAAAAACAAGCGATTTCGGTATAATACAAGGAGATATACAAAAAATAATGTCTAATATAAACAGAGGCATACATCCGTATAGGATCATAGAAGAAGGTTTGAAAGGTAATGATCTAGGCATAACCATACCTGTTAAAGGTAAGGCTTCATCCTCAGTTGACACCTTCACATTCCTAAGAGACGCTTTCTCCTCTAATCAGAAAAAACTAGATCGTAAATTAGAGAAGATGATATCGGAGGATGGGATATACCAGTCGTACGGATAAAAGAAAATTAATCTATTATTTTATATATTCATGTATCTTATCTGTTGATCTTTTCCGCTCTTCTCCTATTGCAGATAAAAGATCAGTCATAAGCACAGCTGCATGTTTTTTGCATTCACCGCATGTTCGTTCCCCATTAGCACATGAAGCATATATTTGATTTAACTCTCTATCATCCTCGATTAGATGATACAATAAAAGCTCATACACCACACATACATTAGGATTGCCTCCATGTCTTCTCTGTTCTTCCATAGTTGCTGCTCCACCAGTTTTAGCGTTGATAATCTTCTTCCTCGCCTCTTCAGGTTTATCAGTTAAGAATATAGCGGTTTCTGGTTTTGATGATGACATCTTTTCACCTGTTAAACCAGTTATGAATCTATGGTACGTCGAGCATGGTGATAAGAAACCGTAACCACCATATGATACTTCTACATGCGCTAATGCCTCATCTATCTCTTTTATATCTTTATCAGTAGCATCATTAATGTATATCGCTTTGTAATCAGTTATACGTTTCAGTTCATTATACTTTAATTTATTAAGTGTTTTCTCAGCTTCATCTAATACTTTATCTATATTATTATCGATTTTTACAAATACACCTATCTTTCCATCCTTTGTTTTTGTAACATTGTATAATCTATGAGCTTGCGCGATATCACGACATAAACGTATATGTGGATCTTGATCCACACCTACAGGGACAAGTGTAGGTCTCACGCCACCATATTTCTCCAGCTGTACATGTAAGATATCACCTGTTTGTATCAACGGAGCAAATATATGAGTCATATTAGATGAACCATTAAAACCATAAGTGGCTATCATCTGAGAGAGGTTTATCCTCTTGCTAAGTATATAAGCGAGGTCTTTAACATCTTGATTCTCAGATTGGAAATAGATACGACAAGGTTTTAAACCAAGTGCTATATAATTAGTGATATACTCTGATATAGCTATATCCCTAGCTTCTTTTAATGTTAAACCCCTAGTAGCAAATGCTTCTATATCAGCTACCGCTATGAATATGTCAGCACCTATATTCTGATAGTATATCACCTGATCAATAACCATCTTATGACCCAGATGCATACGACCAGAAGGCATAAGACCAGTTAAAACAACCCAAGGTTTCCTATGATTTATAGCATCTAGTATAACACCAAAATCACGATGACCAAAGACTACACCCCGTCTTAGAAGCTTATTCGGATTAGGTAATTTCTTTATGTACTCCTCAGAGAACTCCTCTATCCCAAATTCATCTCTAAGATGAGCGTAATCATGATACGTAGCTGAACTCCAAGGGTCAATCCTTATATTCATACTAATCAGATAGTATAGTAGAACCATTATTATTTGAAAAACCTACCGTTTTTTTAGTGAAACAAGACAAATTATGTGATCACAGCAGCAATACTAGCTTTTTTACTCTTTTCTACGTTTCCATGATACCACCAGGATTAACAAAAGGAATAACACTATCAGAACACCTAGTATAACGTACACAGCATTCTCCTCAAAGACTGTAGGTGGATTTCTACCATGCGGGTAATCTGAAGCACCGAACGGTGCATGCCCATCAACAATGAATCCAACCTCCGGATCATATCTCAGTGATTCAACATCTGTTTTAGTCCAATAATTCATGTTGCTATACTCTTTACTAGGCACCCATAACCTTAGATCAGGATCACCATACAAGCAGACATTCTCAGCTAGATCCCACCACCAGTTAGGCGGCTCTGATATATACTGGATACCAACCTTCTTTATACCCTCATTATATATCTCCCCGATGGTCTTACCAAGAGCTAAACCCCTAGGCACCATATTCTGCCATACATCAGAATACCAGCTAGTAGCCCATGGATCC
>JAVYLV010000061.1:0-7132 GCA_038740425.1 Thermoplasmatota archaeon
ATTTTTTTAAGAGGGGAATTTTGTTTAAACATTGTTAGAAATACTTTGGTTTAGGTTGTAGTTTTTTCGTTGTTTTTTTGTTTAAACGAAGCGAGGGGGGATTAAAACGATTGAGAACTGCCTCAATTTTTTAAGGCAGCCAACCACGGCAAATCCTCAATCTTGTATAACAAGTATTTTGCGAAGTAGAACTTCGTAAAATACCTTGAATAGTGTTTAAAAGCGAAGTTTTATATTTTTGTTTCTCCATTCAAAGAAAAATATGCATTTAAACCTTAAAAACCTTACACCACAAGAAAAATACAAGCTGATAGGCAGATTAATAGAAGAAATAAAACTAAGGAAATATTCCTATCAAACAGGGAAAGCTTACATCTCAGTCATAAGAAGATTCCTAAGATCAAAAAAGACACCGAAAGAATTCATGCTCTCCTACTCAGATAAAAGCAGTTCAACAATGAGAAATGTTTATTTCGCTTTGAAATTCTTCTATGAGAACGTCCTACATGAGAGATTCCAGGAGGATATACCATTAGCTAGAAAACCATCGAAACTACCAGCAGTACTAAGCAAAGACGAGATAAATAGGATGATAGATGCGACAGATAATCTAAAACACAGGCTTATGATAATGCTCCTATATTACGCTGGGCTTCGTTTAGATGAAGTCAGGAATCTAAGATGGCAGGATATAGACTTTGATAGGGGTTTTATTCATCTGAAGGATACTAAGAGAAGTAAAGAGAGAGTGGTATTCCTCCATAAAAAACTAGTTGATATCTTTAGAATCTACGGTGTAGGTAAAGAAGGATATATACTTCCATCTCAGAGAGGAGGGAGATACAACAATAGGACTATACAACAGATTATAAAAAACACCGCGAGGAAAGCCATGATCAATAAGAAGGTGACTCCTCATACATTACGGCATAGCTTCGCGACTCATCTATTAGAGGCTGGTGCTGATATAAGATACATACAAGAGCTGCTGGGTCATAGAGATATAAGGACTACGCAGATTTATACGCATGTGGCTAAAAAGGATATTAAAAAACTTGCTGATATGCTTTAAACAACCATTATAGTAGTCTTCTTAGTCTTCTAGATTTTTTATTATCAACCCAATCTTCATTACAATATCACTAGGTGTTCTACCTAAGATCCTGATCATGGGTTCTTTACCTATACCACCTTCATCGTATATTATATCAGGTATAAAACCAGCTTTACAGATAGCTTGTTTTGTACCCCATTCCATGGTTGATATCTCTTCTCCTGTTTGCTCTTGTCTGTTGAAAGAACTTGTGTTTAAACCTGCTTTTATACAACTGTCTAATATCTCCTTGCTGTAGCGTATGTTCATGGCTGATCTTATACACATATCATAAGACATAGCTGAGAGTATAACTGAGGCTATATGATGTGAGACACCAAAATCTAGTACGCCTGGGTATACTATACCCTTCATAGTCTTGTTTATACGACCTTGTATTGAGCATACCTCATCTGGTGTACAAGCCCCTACTAACGCATAGCCTATATTGATACCAACCTCTGGTATAAGTCTTGATGGTAGTATGGATAATAGTTTATCAACAGCATTTTTAAGCTCGCACCATACCATGAAATGATCCATAGTTGGTAGGTATGGCGGTATGCTAGATGGTTGTATTGAATGATCAAGTATCAATCCACCTTTGCCTATACTATAGCTCTGGTTTATCATACCCCATGTGATGCGTTTCGCTTTTTCAAAGGCGTTATACGGTTCTATGCCTAGGGCTGTTAAACCTGCTAATAGAGCAGTATATGTGCACCCTGAGCCATGTGTGATCTTGGAGGGTATGCGTGGTAGTGAGTAAACCTTGACTTCTACCCCGTCATAGTAGACATCAGATGCGTCATCACCAATGAGATGTCCACCTTTGATTATTACATGTTCTGCTCCTAGTTTATGTAGACTTAAACATGCATCCTTCATTTCTTCTAGTGTAGATACTGGTTTACCTAGTAGTAGGGATGTTTCTGGTAGATTGGGTGCTAATATATACGCTTTGGGTATAATCTCTTTTTTAAGAGTATCTAAAAGATCCTTTGTTGATAAACGGTTACCGCTGGTGGAGTATAGTACAGGGTCTACTATAGTTTTTAATCCGTATTCTTTTATCTTTTCTGCTACTATACGCGCGATCCTGCTGTTGTATAGCATACCTGTTTTCACCGCGTCGAAGTGTGTATCCTCTAATAATAAATCTATCTGTTCACTTATGATATTAGCTGGTAGGGGGTGTATCTTTTTCACTATAGCTGTGTTTTGAATCGTGATGCATGTAGGTATAGCTGAACCGTGTACGCCTATCATATTGAAGGTTTTCAAGTCAGCTTGTATACCTGCGCCACCTGATGGATCAGACCCTGCTATGCTCAGTGCTTTCTTCTTCATGTATATGCCCTTTGTTTAGGGTGGATGTTTTTCTTATGATTTATACTTAATCCATCTCTAAGAAGGTAGGTTGATAAAAAAGGTAGAAGGATGGCTGGTCTCACTAGGAGGGGATGGGATGCACTCTAACAAAACAACTACCAGCCACATTCCTTCCGATAACCTCACATTGTGTATGGTTTTAAGTATTTTTTTCGCAGATGAATATGTATGAGGGTATGTAGGTAAACCTATGAGAATTGGTTTATCATTTGATAGTATAGGATGAAGGATATACGATAAACCCTCTCTTAGTCTACCAGATTCTTTTCCTTTATGGTTTACCTCTTGGGATGTATCTGCTATTGGTACGAGAACACATGTTACAGTGATAAAACAGATTACAGTCAGCATTTTTTTTAATTCTCATATAGGGGTCATTTAGAGTAATATTTTTTTAGTAAAATTTTTTATGGTTTTATGCTTCATGGTTTCTATGTTTGTAATTAATTAAAGGTGTTTATTTATGAAGAATGTTGTAGTGTTAAATAAGGAGTATATGGGTGAAGGTGATGTTGATCTGGGACGCCAGCTTATAGATTCTTTTCTACGTAAATTATGGATGGTTGAAAAAAAACCTGATGCGATAATATTTTATAATTCTGCTGTTAAGCTACTAGCTGAAGGATCTGGTGTTATAGATGCGTTACAGGCTTTATCTAGATCAGGTGTTGATCTTATAGCGTGTGGTACATGTACAAGTTTTTACAATGTGAATGAAAAGATGAAAGTTGGTCGTGTTAGCAATATGCAGGAGATAGTAAACATCCTTATGAGAGCTGATAAGGTTATAACTATTTAGGAATAGCAGAACTTTTTTGGTTTTTTTATTATATTTTTAATTCAGATTTTCAAAATAAAGAAATATTTAAAAACAAATTATGATATGTTACTAGGAATATTAAGAAGGAGGTTGTATTTAAACTATGAGAAATTTAAAGTTATGCAGAATATTTTTAATAGGCGGCATGTTGTTAGTAGCAATCCTGTTTGTATCTGTGATATCAGATGCTGTTGGTATAGATGATGAACAAAATGATGTTTATCATTGGCGACAAACTGGGACTGCGTGGTCATGGCAAGTGAGTGTTGTTTCAAAGCCAAATATAGATATAATAAAACTATCTTATTCCTATGTTGGTTCAACGTTGACGTTGTCTATGCAGGTAGCGGGTGAGATAGAGAATTCTTCTAACATTGTTTACTGGATGTATGTTAATACTACTGATATGAGTTATTTCTTCTGGTATAATAATGGAGAAGGGTATGCTCTTGGTGTATCTAATGGTAGTAGTATACCTGTTGCGTATACTGGGGCGATTTCACCGGGAGGTGATACTTTGAACGCTGTTTTTAACGGTGTTGGGAGTGAACCTGTTAATGCTATTATTTGGGGTTGGACAGGTGAATACACGAATAAGAATGATCCCTCTTCATCTGATTGGTGGTCTGATTGGGCTCCTAATGTAGAAGCGCCATGGTATACAGGTGGTAATGGTGGGGAAGAACCAGGAGAGGGTGAGGAGGGTGAGACGCCTGGTGAGGGTGAAGCAGGTAATGAAGGAGGAGAGCCTGGAGCAGGTGAAGAGGGTGAACCTCCTGAGGGTGAAGCTGGTAATGGTGGAGAAGAACCCAGAGAAGGCGGAAATGAGACAAATGGTGTTACTACTAAGAAGAAGGGTACACCAGGTTTTGAGTTGTTATTGATACTGGCGGGTGTTATAATCTCTTTGATATTGATACAGAGGAGAAAGAAGATAGATTAAAAAAATAGAATAGATTTTATATTTTATTCTTCTTCTTTTATCTCATTTTTTATTTTTATTTTTTGTTTTTCTACGAATTGTTTTGCGTCTCCTAGCCAGAATTTAGCTGATGATCTCCGTTCTACTAGACCCGATGTAGCGATCCTTTTGAAATCTTTATCGTAGGTGATTATACCTTTAACTTCAGGGTGATCATAAGCTGCTTGTACTAGTGAGAGATCTGATGGTGATGGTTGTTTAAGGAAGTTGGTTTTAAGTTCTTGTAAGTCTTGTGATATGTTTTTTATGGTGTATATGATTAGTGTGTCTGGTATTTTATCTTGAATTGTAGGTCCTACTTCTTGTAGTATCTGTCCGGTGGTTGCTATTATAATATCAGGTGATTTAAATGTGATTACTGTGTAGCAATATTTTTTATGGTATCCTTTTCCTTCAAGTGCGTATATTAGTACATTCGCGTCGACTAGGTAAGTCTCGTATGATATTTTTTTATGGAGGAAGTATCTGTAGTTTAGTTTGTATCCGCATTTACATATGTTGTTTACTCCACGTTGTATGCTAGTCCTTCTTTTGCATTGCGGACATGTGACCTTCATATTTTTCTCTTCTCTTAAAGGCGTTCTATACAATCTTATATCTCTTTGTTTATATGATAACACCTTTTAACTTTTAATAATGTTGATATTTATTGGTCATATGTGTTATCATTTTTTTTACTTAGGTATAAACGTTTAGTTATCTCAATCTCTATGTATTTTTTTAATGTGTTCATGAGTTCTTTATCATATTGTCTTTCATCTATTATCCTGTTCAATGCTGAGGTGTCTAATTGGGCTACTTCTTCCCATAATCCATGTTTCTTTAGTGTTTCTTCTAATTTTTTTCTCTCCTCGGTATGTTTAGAAGGATATATGCATCGTTTGTTTGTTTTTATTCTGACTTTATGTGTTGAGCCGAATACGCAGCTTATTTTTTCTCTTTCAGCGTATTTTATCAATGCTTCTTCTATTTTATCTAATTCAGCATCTATCTCGTTATTTAATTGTTTCTGTTTGTTTTTAAGTTCAGCGTATCTATCAACTAGTTTGACCCCTGGCTCGTTCATGTATTCATCAGGTGTTTTATCACGCACTATATAGATATGTTTCCATTCTGTGCATACTGATTGGTATTCACACCATTCACATATATAACCTGGTCTGGGTTTATACTCGGTCTCTTCCTCTATGTTATCTATTAGTTTAATAGTATCAATTTTTAGCTGTTCAAGTTCTTCTTCGCTCCTTGTTGAATCGATCTCTTTGTCGAATTTTAGAAAATGCCAGATTAATCTCACGTTTTTTACATCAGGGTAGATATTCTTTACTCCTATCATGTATAACGCTAGTTGTCTATCGTTTTTTATGTAATCAGCTAATGGTAGACGAGAGTTTGTCTTATAGTCATGTATCTCGTAGAACCCGTCTTTTGTCTCTGCTAATCTGTCAATGTACCCCTGAAGTTTGTATCCTTTGTTTTCATCTAGATTAATAATGATATGTTCTTCAAGGGCTATTGTTTTACTCTGATTAAAAGGGTAATAACGGTTGTAGTAGTCAACGATGTATTTCTTAGCCATTTTAAGATAGTTATCTTGGTTATAATCATTGTTAACAATTATTATGTCATCTGACCAGTTTTTAACCCATTCTTTATCTAAAAATGATAATAACTCTTCTATGGTATTCATCTTCTGATACATTAGATCCCTGTATAGTTTCTCAAGGGTTTTATGTACACGACTACCTAAGAATGATTCCACTGTTTCTTCAACTTCTGATTCAACCTTGTCCACATATTTCAGTTTATACTTCTGAGGACATTGCTCATAGCAACTAAGACGTGAATGAGAATAAACAGTCATATTTTTTCTAATATTGTAATATCTCTCTTATTTTTTAACATTCATGTTTTTTAAACATCCTCCCAATCTTTTTTATATTCCTCTTTTTTTCATTTAAATATGTTTTTATTATGATATCAGATAGAAAAACAGCGGCTTGGAGTCACCCCAAACATTAAAAAACACTATTTTATTACTGGTTTAGGGTAAATTTTATGGTTGTTAACTACGATAGATTATTCTCCAAACGTGCAAAATTACTTAAATCCTCTGAGATACGTGAACTTCTTAAGTTAACACAGTCTGATGGTTTTATATCGCTTGGCGGCGGTTTACCTAATCCTAAAGCTTTCCCGGTTGATATCATACGTGAATGTATTGATAATATATTTAAGTCAAACATCTTGAATGCTTTGCAGTATGGTACAACTGAGGGTTTACCACTGCTACGTAAGGTTATAGCTGAACGTATGAAAAAAGAGAAGAAGATAGACTGTGAGATGCATGATATAATAATAACAAGTGGAGCGCAACAAGCTTTATCATTTGTCGCTTTTAACTTTCTAGATGAAGGTGATACATATATGACCAGTGCCCCTACTTATCTTGGTGCTATACAGGCGTTTCACGCATATGAGGCTAACTGTGAGGCTATACCACTTAATCATGATGGTATAAACATTGATGCTTTACGCAGGAATTTGAAGCGTTTACATAGGACAGGCATAATACCTAAATTCTACTATACTGTGGCTACTTTTCAGAACCCATCAGGTGAGACCATATCATTGGAGAATAGGAAAGCACTTCTTGAGTTAGCATCTGAGTATGATTTCCTTATAATAGAAGATGACCCTTACGGTGATCTAATCTTTGAAGGAGAGCCTATACCGCCTATTAAATCACTTGATAAAAAAGGAAGGGTTGTCTATATCAGCTCATTCTCTAAGATACTAGCTCCTGGTTTCCGCCTTGCATGGATTATAGCTTCAGAGGAGATAC
>JAVYLV010000062.1:0-7121 GCA_038740425.1 Thermoplasmatota archaeon
GTTGGATGATGGTTTGTTAACCATGAAACGTATCTCACCACCGTTTATATGTATACTGTAGAGTATCATCTTCTCTCTATCATCTATCCCTCCTATCGGTCCTCCTTCTATCAAAATTTTAACTGAGATGTTACGGTTCAATGCTTCTATGATATCATCGCATATTGCTGGATGTGTGAATTCGTACATGTTTAGTATTATACTTTTTTCTGCTTTTCTTATCTCCTCTCTTATTGTATTAAAGCTTGTGTCAGGTGATGCGAAGCATATTATTGAGCCGTTATCAACCGAGTATCTTATAATTGGGAAATCTGATTGTCCTATACCGTATCTACGATTGTTGATCCAATCTTTATATGTATCGGTGTCAACTGGTTTATTGTTGATGAATACTCTTTTTAGTATAGCTCCTTCGCCAGTGTTTTTTATAGGTTTGCTAATCCAGTTTTTATTTGTATAGTTAGTTTCGCCATATACCACCATGTCTATGGTGTGATTCCACTGGTCTTTCAATGCTATTACTCCTGCTTTGTTGCTCATTGTGAAATTCTTGGGTGAGATGAGTTGTGGTATGTCACTCCTTGAGTCAGTGTTGTATTCAAAATCAGGTAGATATCCGGTCTCGTATATGTAAGCTGAGGCGTTCTGTGTTGCTATTATGCTTGATCCTGGTTTTATTATGGTGCCTGGTGGGTATGTGATTCTTGTCTGTTTATCTATTCTTTTGTTAGGAGTGTTTGTTAGATACCATCCTGATATGTTGAGGTTTTTATCAGTGGGGTTATGTATCTTTATGTATTCATTTTTTATTCTAGGGTGTGTGTGGTAGTATATCTCTGTGATCTTTATTTTATCTGATCCTGGTGTTCTTGTATCATGTATGGTGATATTTTTGGTGTGTATGTTGTTTGTTTCGTTGTATTCATCTGCTTTATCCTCCTCGTCGGCTACTACTATGATGTTATGTGTACCTGTTTTTATGTTTGATGTATCCCATTCTACTGATGGGTATTTTTGGTATTTACCTATCAGCTCGTATTTTACTTTTCCAATGCAGTATCTGGGATCTTTATGGTCATAGTAGAAGCCTACTGTTATGTTAGTAGCGTTTAATGGTCCTTGGTTTTTTATTGTTGCTTTGATTTTTATAGTGTATCCTTCGCCGTATGCGTCATTTTGGTTATTATCCTTGTCTGTACATTTTATGTTGGTTACTATAAGATCAGGTGCTAATACTTCTATGTTTATTGTGATAGTGTTTGTTGCTCCATGATCAGTATCTGAGACAGCTTTTATGTTTATGTATCCGTATCTATCGGTAGGATATGGTATTATTTGTAATGTTAGGTTTTCTGTTTCGTTTGTTTTTAGGTATATATTGTTGGTGTTGATCGAAGCAGCCCATTGTGAGGTCTTGTTGTCTATATAAACATTGAATGTATCGTTGAAATCCCCGTTGTTCCTTATTTTTATGTTGGTTTTTAAATCATGGTTTTTGGTTATGGTGTGGTAGGTTGATGTTGTTTTTAATTCTACGTTGTATACTCCTTTTTTTACAGTTATATTTGTTATCTCGTGTATTATACTATTGTTGTTATTTTTATCGAGGAATTGTAAGGTGTAGTTTGAGCCGGTTGGTACTGGTATCTTATAGTAACCTGGTTCTGTTATTAGTCCTTCGTTGATATGGTTATCCTCAGTTAATGATATGCTTGTGATGTTTTGGTTTTTATCCTTTACAATTACTAGTGTATTCTCCAGTATACTTGTATTTGTTTTGGCTATTCCTACGATGTAGCCTGCTTTTGTACCGTTAGAGGTTGAATCATCAAGGTCTAGTAGTTTAACCTTCTTGGTGTATTTGTATATCACTGAATCGACCTTTACTTTTAATACTATATATGCTGTGTCATTGTTTTTTATGCTTCGCTGGTATTCCTGGTATTCACTGTTGAATCTTAGATGCAGCCATTCTGTGTAGCATCCATCTTGGTTTGTTTTTACATCCTGATAGTAGTATGAGTATTCCCATTTGTCATTATGGTATATCTGGCTGGCAGGGTAGGTGTGATTTGTTTCTCCTACGATGTATGCTTTAATCTGTATTTTTGAATCTGGTTTTAGGTTTTCTATTCTTGGTTTGATGATGAAGGATTGGCTGTATTTATTGTTTTGTGTTGTTTTTGGTATATAGAGCGGGTTGTGTTCTATGTATATATTGGGTTTAGGTGTGGTGTTGTAATGATTAACATAGCCTATTGTAGGTTTTGATTCATCGTAGAAGTCGTTGCTAGTGTTATCTGTATCTATGTAGGGGTATCTTGATAGTGTATGGCCTTCAGGGATTAGTTCAGTAGGGTAACCTGGGACGTCATCGTAGTCTATACCCCATTCTATAGCGTCTATTATTACCGTTAGTTTATCTTTTAATATTATTTTGTCACCGTTGTTGCCTAAGCCATTACCTATGGCTTTGCTGTTAACTTTTAGTTTTATAGTTTCTGCAGTTATAGTGGTGTTATCGTAGATTCTGGTGTCGTTGTCTGTTAATATAGCATAACTATATGGGGGTATGATGGTTGTACCGTTACCATGTATGTTATCGCCTGTTATTGTATCGTTTGAGTTGTTATCTGTTATAGTCCACCATGACAGGTTGATGTGGTATGGTGTAGGGTTGTATAGTTCTATCCATTCGTAGTAATCATCGTCTATATATGGGTTATACATTACTTCGTTGATCAGTATTTTTATCTCTGGTGGGTCAGCTTGAATTTTAGGGTTACTAAGCAGAGTTAAATTTAATATTAAAAATATAACAATTACTATAAAAATATGGTTTGATAGTTTCATCTCTATACTGCTCATGGTCTCATAGTGTCCTTCCCCCGGTTTATTTACAATTTTTTAGGTAGATATTATACGCAGGAGAGGGCGGAGTGGGATTTGAACCCACGTATACGGATCTGCAGTCCGCCACATAGCCACTTTGTTACCCGCCCTTTCTCATTATATTTTTTTTATCAAAAAATAACTGAAATGGATACGATATTTAACTGTTTTGGTTTATTTTCTTCTGGATCATAATTTTATGCGCCATCAACTCTTATATACCTTAACCTGCATTATAACCGATGTATTGGCTATGGTTAGGCATATTCTCGTTATAGAGCATTGTGAAGATTCATTATCTGAATGGTTATATCTAGAGTATAATCATTCAGCTAAGATATGGGATGGTGATATAGTCTTTACTAATGTGCATGACAAAATAACTAAACGTAGATTAGGTAAACTCGGTATGGTAGAGGAGAAGAAAGCTAAAGAGTTATACCCTAAGGATAGATCTATCGTACTGGATCCTCAAGCTGATAGCCCACTCACTATTAAGGATTTCAAGAGATACAGATACTTCATAGTTGGTGGTATACTAGGATATGAAACCCCAAAAGGTAGAACTAGACTTCTCATAAGTAAAGATTCTGGCTTTACTACTAGACATCTTGGATCTGTACAGTTATCTATTGATGGTGCAGTATTCATGGTTAAAGCTGTATCACTCGGTTTAAAACTAGATGATATAGAAGTAGCTAGGGAGATAGAGATAAAACATGATGATGTTCATTCAACTATCTTACCATTTGGGTATCCTATTATAGATGATAATCCTGTTATAACACCTGGTTTAATTGATTATATCAAAAAAATTCATTATAAATAAAAGGATAATTCATTTTTTATGCTTCTTTTTCAGCTTCTTTGAGCTCCTCTTCCATCATCTTATCAAGTGTTTTATCCACGCCTTGTTCTCGTGCTATCTTTTGCATCTCAGTTAGTATTGAGTCCCATAGAACCTGCTGCGAAAGAGCGTAATCCCACAGGTCTAGTCTCTTGGATCCATCTGCTTTTTTGAACTCTTCTATTAGCTCCTTTTTATCCTCATCGTTCATAATAACATACCCTCTTTATTATCGCGCTTATATTTTTTTATTCTTCTTCAGTTATTCTCTGTTTAGGGTTTGCTGCCTGAGCGATACTTGACATTTCATCTAGTATTTCTTCCCATATCGCTTCTTGTTCTATAGCGTAATACCACATATCTAGTTTCTTTTTTATATCTGCTTTTTTGAAATCCTCAAGGAATAGTTTTTTATCTTTTTCATCCACAGTGAGATCAATCCTTCCTTTTAGCTTAGTCTTCTCTTTTTTTTTGATCTTTGGATATATGTAAACTAGTATAAGATTATTATTCTTTATTATTTTTTTCAATGCCAATTTTGTTTTTTGATATGGTGTTAGAACTGATCTTATTGGATTTTATTTGGATAAAATAATTATTTAATTAATTTAGACTAAGGTCTTCTCAATTAGATTTTTCCTGCCTAATAAAGATCCTAGTCAAATATTTATTAAAAAGAGAAGATAAATCCTAGAATTTGCCTAAGTTTTAAATAAAGGTAATTCTTTACTGTTTTAATATCATATATGATATGATCCAGTCATGGTCATTTTATCATATCATATTTGATAGCAATCATGGAGAATGATATGTATGAAATCATCTACATATGCCAGTGTTGTTACCATTGTTTTTTTATTGCATAGGAATAAGGTTAGTAAGAGTATACAGAGTGTTATACGTACAGCTGATGCTTTGTGTAAAGAGTTGAAGTTACGTAATAATCTTAGCCATATGACTAAATATAGAATAATATCAGATTTGTTACAATCTAAGATATTAACATCGCACAAAACAAAGAAGACTAAGAAGCTCAGACTGTCTCAATCTATAGTTGACATGTTTTAAAGTTGATTGTTGATTCTCTCCTCTAGCTCTAATTTAAGCGAGGATTTATTTGGTTTATTTGGATGAGAAATAGATTTAAATATAATGTGCTTTATCATACCTACTTTAAACCTACTTTAAAAATAGAAAAATGGTAGAGGTGATAAGGAACGATGTTATGGGTCATAGGCGCAGTGGTCTTAGTGATAGTACTAATTTTTGTGTTGTACTTTGTTGGATATTATAACAAGATAATAAGATCAGAGAACAGGATTGATAACGCTTGGGCTCAGATAGATGTACAGTTGAAGAGACGAGCTGATCTGATACCTAATCTTATAGAGACTGTTAAAGGTTATATGAAGCATGAGCGTGAAACCCTAGAGGCTGTTACTAGGGCTCGGGTAGCTGTAATGAATGCTAAGACACCTGAAGAAGGTAATAGCGCTAATAACATGCTTACAGATGCTTTAAAGACCCTGTTCGCAGTAGCTGAAAACTATCCTGATCTTAAGGCTAATCAGAATTTTTTACAGTTGCAAGATCAGTTGACGCATACTGAGGATAAGATAGCTTATGCAAGACAGCATTACAATGATAGTGTACTAGCATATAACAACGCTATCAAAGTATTCCCGGGCAATATCTTTGCAAATATGATGGGTAAGAAGCCCCGTGAGATGCTTCAGATACCAGTTGAGTCTAGAGAGGTTCCTAAAGTTTCGTTCTAGTAGGATATTATCACCAGATAGTTTTACAAGTATTCCTAGATGATATGTTATTTATAAGAGAAGTTAGGAGGTGACAGAAAGGATTATGGAGAAGAAGATGCTGGTTGAGGAACATATACGTAAAAACAAACGTGATACAGCTATTATATGTACTCTGATGGCTCTTCTCTTCATAGGTGTAGTATTCGCTTTTGGTTTATTCTTTTTCCATGATCCTTTTGTTGCTTTCTTGTTCGCTGTACCTATAGCTATAGTGTATGTAGCTTTAACCTATTCTTTCTCTGTACAGAGCGTGTTGGCTGCAGCTAGGGCTAGACCAGCTAATCCTAGTATACGTGAGGAGAAGTTATTGATATATAAGGTTGAGGAGATGGCTATAGCTGCTGGTCTCCCTATTCCTAATGTGTACGTTCAGGATTCTGATTATATTAATGCTTTTGCTACAGGTAAGAAACCTGAGGATTCAGTTATTTGTGCTACTACCGGTGCTCTACGTAAACTAAAGATAGATGAGCTTGAGGGTGTTATAGGTCATGAGATGAGTCATATCAAAAATCGTGATATACTAGTATCAACTGTTACTATAGGAGTAGTGGGTGCTATAGCTATCATATCTGAGATTTTATTCTATTCCTTATTTTGGGGAGGTGGTGACCGTAACAGGGGTAGAAGTGGAGGTAACCCTATAATAATTGTTGTGGCGTTATTCTTTGTTATTCTTGCTCCTATATTCGCTAGGTTGACTTATCTAGCTATATCACGTAGAAGAGAGTACTTAGCTGATGCTGATGGTGCTTATCTTACACGTAATCCTGATGGTCTTGCTAATGCGCTTGAGAAGATTAAGAATGATATGCCTCGTGGCCGTGTGCAGGGTTCTAAGATGGTTGCACCATTGTATATAGCTAATCCTTTTAAATCCCAGTCGCTTGATTCTATATGGTCTACACATCCGCCCATAGATGAGCGTATAAAGCGTTTAAGATCAATGTGAAATTAATAATTTGAGATTTTTGGTATTAATTTTTTTTTTAACTCTCCAAACAGGTTTGATGTTATCACAAAATTTATATCTAACCAAAAGTTTCTCTCTTTAAAGGCACCATAACTTTTTTATGGTGGGGAAATGTATGAATAGATATTATTGGGAGAGTTGGATATTTAGGAGAGATGAGAAGATATGAATAAAAAGAATAGCGATAGTAAAATAGGCAAGATATTTTCTACATTAACATCAACCATGATGATATTATCTATCGTCTCAGCGTTATTTGTCGGTTTTGTACCAACTACGAAAGCTGATGTGACCTCTGCGGTAGTAACTGTTACACCTGCAATTGTTGGAACTGAGAATGCAACCTATAAAATAAAATTTAATGTCACCACAGGGTTGACAAAAAATACTGATTGGGTAGGAATTACATTCCCTGGCGACACAATAGTAAATAGCACGTATCTTGAGGGAACAGTTTCTAACGGTACTGCTACTGCAAGTATTGGAGCAAATTTCACAGTCATAAATCTTTTTCTGAAGATCATCGTGCCGGTGAACATAACAGAGTTGATATGGATAAATCTTACAAAAGGAATCACAAATCCAACTA
>JAVYLV010000063.1:0-7121 GCA_038740425.1 Thermoplasmatota archaeon
GTTAGATGAAACGCAAGATAAAACTAGGTATATTAGCATCAGGCAGAGGTACAGATCTGCAGAGTATAATAGACGCTTCTGTAAAAGGTATGATAGATGCGACTGTGAACGTGGTGATAAGCGACAAGAAAGATGCTTACGCTTTGGAGAGAGCTAAAAAACATAATATACCATCCTACTACGTTGACCCTTTAGGCAGAAACAGGGAGGAATACGATGATGAGATCGATAAAATACTTAGAAATCATAAGGTTGATCTGGTTATAGGCGCAGGTTACATGCGTCTATTCTCTAATTCTTTTGTTAGAAAGTGGTATGGTAAGCTCATTAACATACATCCTGCTCTCCTACCATCATTCAAAGGTACTAACGCTCAAGGTGATGCTTTTGATTACGGTGTTAAGATCACTGGCTGTACAACCCATTTTATAGATGAAGAGATGGATCATGGCCCTATAATACTACAAGCAGCTGTACAGGTACATGAGGATGACACAAGAGACACACTAGCTGAGCGTATCCTAGCAGTAGAACATCAGATACTACCAAGGACTATACAGTTATACGCTGAGAATCGTTTAATTATAGAAGGTAGAAAAGTAAGGATACTACCAGGTGATTCATGGTTATCCAAATACCCGATTATATCAAATGTGTTATATTCTAAGGGGTACTGAATTTGAGTATGGTTAATGCGCTTGACTGGATAAATAGCTTTGAGAAGTATGGTTCATCATACGGACTTGAACGTGTATCGTACCTAGCTGATAAACTGGGTAACCCTCAATATTCTTACAGTGTGATACACGTAGCAGGTACCAACGGGAAAGGATCAGTCTCTCGTTATATAGCATATATATTAAAACATGCTGGTTACAGAACAGGTTTATACTTATCACCGCATCTTGAAAGATTCCATGAGCGTATAAGTATAGATAACACGGAGATATCAGATGAGGAGTTAGAAGAGTTCACAAGTAAAATAAAACCTATAGTTGAGGATATGATGAAAAATGGTACGACACCCACCTACTTTGAGATTGTTACAGTATTAGCGTTCTTATATTTCAAAGAGATGAAGGTTGACTATGCTGTTATAGAGACAGGTTTAGGTGGAAGACTTGATGCTACTAACATAGTGAAACCTGTGATTAGTATTATAACTAATATCTCACTTGAACATACTGATATACTAGGTAACAGTATAGAATCAATAGCTTGGGAGAAAGCAGGTATAATAAAACCTGGTGTATCAGTTATAACAGCAGCTAAAGCAGAGGCTAGAAGGGTGATAAAAAATGAATCTGAAAAAAGAGGGGCAACGCTTATAACCGTGGATGATAATGATTGGAGACGTGTGAACTCAACGTTGAAAGGACAGGTTTTCCATGTGCATGGTAGAATAAAGGATTACCAGGTTCATACCACTCTTCTAGGTTTATTCCAAGGTGAAAACGTAACATTAGCTATAAAATGTATTGAGGAGTTGCAGATGAAAGGCGTATTCATAACTGAAGATGACATACTTAGAGGTGTAGCCTCAACTATTCATCCTGGTAGATTCCAGGTTTTATCAGAGAATCCATTGATTATAATTGATGGTGCACATAACAAAGATGGTGTAGATAAACTAGTTAAAACACTCAAAGAGGATATCAAACCAAGGTGCAGAGAACTCATCGTATTATTTGGCGTATTAAAGGATAAAGACATAGATGGTATGCTAACTCTGTTATTACCCATCAGCGATGTTTTCATAATAACCAGATCAAATAATCAGCGAGCATGCGAACCCAGCATGGTTTATGATAAGATAAAAAATCTTGGTTTAAAAAATGATAAAGTTATTCTAACTAAAGATATAACCGAGGCTATGGAGACAGCTAGATGCTATATCAAGGATAATAACGCTCTATGCATCACCGGGTCGTTATACACAGTTGGTGAAGCTTACACGTATATAAAAAAACATATGAAAATAGTACAAAATCATTAAATATTATAAGATACATCATATCATATTTGTTATAATATCTATAAATCTTCTTATGTTATCCATGAAACGTGTTGAATATAAACTATCAACCTTACCAATCGCTTCTTCTATATTCATATCAAATATGATATAATCAATGTAGGTTATACCCAAGGATTCTACCTCTTTTTTAAGAGATGATGAACCATCCATACTCATATTCTCTAACAAACCAATAACCTTAACCCTCATCTCTTTTAACAACAACAACAGCTTTTTAACTGAGTTGAAAGCAACCTTAGAAGGTGTAGAGACAACTATGAACTCTGATTTACTTATAAAACGTGTCACGTCAAGTATCTCTTCACCAGTACCAGGAGGCATATCAATTATCAGATAATCTAATGAACCCCACCTAGTAATACCAAGTAACTCTAAAATAGCATTGGTTACATCTTTACCCTTGAAAGGCGCAGGTTTATCACCTATAAAAAAAAACAACGACATATAAGATAAACCTTTTACAACAGGCGGCATAAGTCCTTTTTCCTCAACTGGGGATAAATCTGATACACCTAGTATAACATGAGTAGATGGACTATAAAAATCCAAATCCAATAAACCAACCCGGTAACCCTTTTCACCTAAAGCCAAAGCTAAACCTGTTGATATAAGACTTTTACCAACACCACCCTTACCACTAGCAACCACTATAACCCTATCTACATCAGATAATCGTCTATTGATAATATCAACCCTAGGGTCAATGCTTATCATCCACTATACCTCTAATAGTTTGTATGGTTAAACCCCTGCCTTTGATTATCTCAAAATCAGGGTTATTACATCTTGGGCACCGCATATGAACAAGATAAACCTCAGGTATGAAATGTATCGACTCAGCATCATCAACATCTACACCTTCTTTAACTTCAGAGTATAACCATTTATGACCACATCTAAGACAATGAAACTGACTAGACTCAACATTAAACTTTATAACAGCCTTTCTTGTCACATCATGATCCTTTTTGATCTCATCAAAAGCAAATCTAACTATCTCTGTATCAATCTGCTGTAACTCACCTACACCAACAACTATCTCTTTTATTGATCTGATATGATGCTGTTTAGCATACTTCAACAATGAGAATATAACCGACTCTGCAAGCGCCCATTCATGCATATACTCTTTTAACTCCTTCCAAGTAGAATACAAAACATGGTTTAAAACCTTCTATACATAATGATGTTAATCAGATGTTTAATCATCTACATACGCATGTACAATATAGATGCGTATGCAAATGCAAAAATAGTTTTTATATACAAACGTATTAACAAATACATAGGGATTCACTCTAAAAATATAATAGGAGGAGAAAACATTGATGAAGAGAATAACAAAGAAGAAACTCTCTCGAAATTTAAAGAACAAAAATCACATTCTAAAAAATATTCTCTCTCACCTACTAGAACCAATAGGCATGAGCATCAGGTCAATCTATAAATCAATAAATATATACTATCACTATAAAATAAAAAACAATGAAAAACTAAGACTTGCCAAAAAGAGATACCATCTGATTATAAGCATGAGGATATCAAAGATAAAAAGAAACATAATAAACATAATAAAAGCATCATCGATAGTCACACTGATACTATTACTTATAACATTTCTAAATAACATCATAGATATAAAGATATATGCCGAGATTATAAAGGATATCGCAATATACGGTATACTAGGTTTTATAATATTCTTCATATCATATTTCGGTTGGATATTAGCAAAGAACATGCTGTTGATGATCTACACCTCCAAGATGAACAATAGAACAAACGAACAAGCGTAAAAAAAACAAATTTATACAAAAATACCTCTTTCTCTTTTTTAATACTATTTTAAAAGAGTGAGTTGAGCCATGATCATATGGGATAACCATCTGCATCTACGCCGAGATGGCCGATGCATAGAAGCCATAAAAGATTACGAAAAAAACAATGGTACACATCTTGTACTATGTCAATACCCTATGCCAGAAATAGTACTAAAAGAGAAAAGCTACAAGAAATGCTACGAAGAAACCCTCAGCATAGCTGATCACATCAGAAAAAACACCAATGTAAAAGTATACGTAACAATAGGCCCATACCCTGTCGATTACATAATATTAAAAGAAAAACTAGGTAGATCAGATGCTATCAACATAATGAAGAAAGGAATGGAGGAAGCATCAAAGATATGCACAGAAGATGTATATTGTATAGGGATAGGGGAAATAGGCAGACCACATTTCACAGTTGAAAAAGAAATTATAGACGACTCAAATGAGATCCTATCCTACGGGATGCAAATAGCAGCAGATATAAACAAACCTGTTATCTTACATACAGAATCCACAACAACTAATCAATGCAGAGAACTAGTAGAAATGGGTAAAAAAGCTGGTTTAAGACCAGATAAAATAATTAAACATTTCTCACCACCATTAGTGACACATGATGAGAACTATGGGTTAATGCCCTCGATAATAGCTAACCGTAGGAATATACTAACAGCTATAGAGAAGGGTTTAAGATTCATGATGGAGACTGACTATATAGATGACCCTAAAAGACCTGGTGCTGTACTAGACCCAAGAACCATACCGCGATTAACTAAAAAACTAATAACAGATGGTGTACTATCAGAAAAACAAGCGTATATCATACATGTTGAAAACCCTAAAAAAACATATGATATTGATATAGAATAAAAAAACTAAAAAGAGTCAAATTAAACATCATATTCTTTTACAAAATAATAGTACCACCAAATAAAAGAGGAGGATTATCTAATAATATCCCGAATGCTACCTAAATACAAAATCAAGAAACTAGGTAAATATCATACTTAAAAGAAGGATTCCGATGACATTATCATAAGGAGGAAACAAGCCTTACAGATGTAAAAATTATCAATCACATATAAAAATTACAAAACATGATGATAAATAGGATAATAAAAATATTTATATATTATGTATAATATTTATATATAGTGGTGAATCTAAACGCGGGGGCATAAAAAGTATAAAAATAAAAAACTACTTATCTATGTAATTATCATTTTAATACAAATATCCCTCATCATACCTGTCTCTTGTCTTACCATAACTGAAGAAACAACACCTTATATAACATCCCAAGATAAAATCACAATGGAAAGGTATAATACTGAATTTCCAAACAGTGATTTTATAGGTAATTGGCCATTTGGTCCATGCATCTCCACTACTTGTGACGTAACAAGAAATCTAGTTTTTTGTAGTGCTGGAGGTGGTGTTTACATCTTAGATGCTTCTTCATCTCCTTCGCTGATGTCAGATAACATCCGTACAAGAGGAGTCATTCAAAGAATAACCTATGATAAAAACAATAAGTATCTCTATACCGCAGGACGGTACAATGGATTTGAAATCTGGGATGTATCAGATCCTTACACTCCTAGATTCCTAGTGGGTTACGACACACCTGGACGAACAGAAAGCATAACCATTTCAGGATCATATGCTTATGTAGCAGATGGAGAAAGAGGAATGCTTATCTTTGATGTATCTAAACCATCACAACCAACCATGATAGGCTCCTATCAAACACAGAGTTCAGCCAATGACATATTTATTGTCGATAACCTCGCTTATATCACTGATGAAACTGCAGGGGTTAGAATAATCAATATATCAAACCCTATGCATCCATATGAGATTGGTTTCTATGATACACCAGGACAGGCGAAGCATATCTTAGTAAGAGATAATCTTGTCTATGTCACTGATGGTTACGCTGGATTAAGAATATTAAATGCGTTGGATCCTTCAAAACCATTTGAGGTTGGTAGTTGTAATATACCTATCTACGCTAATGGATTAGCAATACAAGGATCATTAGCATTTGTTACAGGCTGGTGGAATGGTGTATTTGTAGTTGATATCACTTATCCATATCAACCTGTGATCATCGGAGTTTCCTCGCCTATTTATTATGCATGGGATCTGGATATTGCAGGTTCCAACATATATGTCTCAGATTGGGAAGAGGGATTAAAAATTGTATCTATTGTAAACCCTAATACACCTGTTGTAATAGGTGAGTATCCCACACCTGATACTGCATCTGATGTTGATATCTCAAATTTATTAGTTTATATAGCTGACAAAAAAGGTGGTTTACGAATCATCAACATCTCAAACCCGTTACATTCAACAGAAGAGAGTTGGTATAACACCCCAGGAAAAGCAGAAGGTGTTACCGTACGTGGTTCTCTTGCATATATAGCTGACCGAGAAGGTGGTTTAAGAATCATCAACGTATCTAGACCCAGTAGACCCTTTGAGATGGGTAACTGCAGTACACCATGTATTGATGTAGGCGTAACTGTTAACTCCAACTATGCTTATGTTGCTAGCTATTACTCTGGTCTTCGTATCATAGATATCTCAGATCCAGGACAACCTTACGAAGTTGGATCTTATGATACACCAGGTCAAGCACTGAATATCGCAGTATCAGGATCATACGCTTATATAGCTGATGGGCATGTACCCGGCATGGGTAGGATGATAATTGTAAACATATCTAATCCTACTCGTCCATATTATGAAGGGGAATACACAATAACGAACAGTTCAGTTAATGATGTTGAAGTAAAAGGATCAATAGCGTTCGTTGCGAGTAACCATGGTCTGTTTATATTGAATGTTTCACAGCCTTCTAATCCTAAATGCATCAGCGTATATAACGAAGGCTGCCGAAGTGTTAAATTAGATAACAATATAGCGTATATCTCAACTGGATTGAAAATCGTTGCTGTAGATGTATCATATCTAAAAAATCCTAATCTTTTGAAATACTACCCTACACCAAGCACTCCCAATAAAATCGTAATTCATCATTCTCATGTGTACATCGCATGCTATGATGCAGGGTTACAAATCTTCAAAGCTGTGTACAAGATAGGTGATGTAAATAATGATGGTGTTGTTGACTTTGGTGATATTAACCCGTTTGTTTTTTCATTAACCATGGATAAAAATAAATTTATTATAAAATATCCAAATTGGAACTGGTACGCTGCTGACATAAACCAAGATGGGCAGGT
>JAVYLV010000064.1:0-6930 GCA_038740425.1 Thermoplasmatota archaeon
TTTAATCGCGGCCCATTTCATCTCCTTTAACTCAACCGTAGAATAACAATCAATCATTTTAAAGATACTATTCACTCTCTGTTTGACATCACTTATTACCCTGTTAGCCCCGATATCATTCTTCTCAAAAGACGGCATGATATGATCCATACCCCTATCAATAATCATACACGCCAAAACATCCCTAACACCAAGGAGATCATCCAAAACATGAACAATAGCCTTTTTCTCCATTTTCAACCCACCCAGTTAAAATCAAATAAGACATAGAAATAATTTTCCTATAAATAATCAACCCCAGTAGAAATAACAAGCGCCCCATTAGAAGGAATAAACCTAACAACACAACATAGACAATGACACTATGATCCAACCTTGACGATACCCACAACTAAACATCAAAATGTTAAAAAAAAACCAGTCATTACCATCAAACAAAAAAACGAAAATAATTTATCCACCCTAAATGTTTCCGCTGACAGTTTATCCACCAATGATCATCAGAGCAGCAAAAGGAAGGATAACATATAGGTCGGATGAGTCATGGATAATGGTAAAGAGACAGTAAAAAACAAGGTTATGAACCGTTGGATAATAGTAGCAGGCGGTGTAATGATACAGCTCGCGTTAGGTGCCATATACGCATGGTCAGCGTTCACTACACCACTCCAAGGTGTAGTAAACTACCCTAGTGAGTACGGTTTCACCAAGACCGAGACCCAAGCTATATTCAGCACTGGTTTAGCATTCTTTGCTTTGTTTACCATCATAGGTGGTAGACTACAAGGTAGATATGGACCTAGATTAGTTGCTCTACTAGGTGGTATACTACTAGGATCAGGGTACATCATAGCAGGTTTCTTAGGTGCTAACTTCGTAGGTAAACTTATTGGTATAGGTGTGATAGGTGGAACAGGTATAGGTTTAGCATACGTCGTACCCATCGCTACAGGGGTTAAATGGTTCCCAGATAAAAAAGGGTTAGTAAGTGGTTTGGCAGTCGCAGGTTTTGGTTTCGGAGCTTTCATATGGATACTGTTAGCTAACCCGCCTAGCATACTAGGGTTCAATGGTTTAATCACTAAACAAACAGGTGTATACGCTTACACCATAAGTAATGTCGATAACGCCTTCAGAATATATGGTTTATTATTCCTGCTGCTAGTAGTCCTAGGCGCTTTAGTAATGAAGAACCCACCCGCTGGTTGGAAACCAGCTGGATGGAATCCACCTGAAGAGAGGGATGATAAAAAGAAGTTTATACTTAACCTTAAACCAAGGGAGATGCTTAAAACAAGGAACTTCTATCTTCTATGGATAATGTTCTGCGTAGGTGCTCTAGCTGGCCTAATGGTTATAGGTAACGTTCAGAATTTCGCTAAAAACCCACAAGATGGATTCATAGCCCATGGTTACAGTATAGCTGACACTGAGATATACGCTGTAGTAGGCGCAGCAGTATGTCTACCTATATTCAATGGTCTAGGGCGTATAGTCTGGGGTGAGATATCAGATAAGATAGGCAGAAGAAAAGCGTTCATGAGTATGTTCATACTGCAAGGTGTAATGATGATGATATTCTACTACACCACCACCAACCCATATACATTCTACATTATCGCCGCTATGATAGGTTTCAACTTTGGTGGTAACTTCGCTCTGTTTCCAGCAGCATGCGCTGACTCATTCGGATCAGAGAACCTTAGCTTAAACTATGGTTTCATATTCACATCGTATGGTATAGGTGGTATAGTTGGTCCTATACTAGCAGGGTATATACAAGACGCTAAGATGAGTTTATCATACGCTTTCATACCAGCAGCGATCATGTGTCTTATAGCAGCCGCATTAGCATTCATATACAACCCTGATAAAGACAGAAAAAAACAATAAAAAGAAAAAAAATAGTTTTTCATTATAACCTTTCTCTTACTCTACTTTGCAGACAATCGATTAAACATCTTAGGGCAGATCCATCTAGACAACCTTTTTAACATACCAGTGCTCATCAACGTATAAACCGATAACATCAACACCAAGACTCCACGTTTTTATATTATCAACTGCTTTTTTAATCTGTTTTATTTGGGTATCCTTATCAGCAGGGTTACCACCGCAGTCATAATGACCGATGACAGCTACAAGCCTTGAACCATGCTTCTCTAAAGATAACTCAACTCTTTTTCTTATAAGATTATACTCTACACTATCAACATCATCTGACAGTATCCTATTCGGACCAGCCTCAGTAATCATATCAACATAATCAGCCTTGTATCTATCCCTGAGCCATTCAATAACAGGTAACTGTACTCTACCATCCATACAGTTCACAGCGGTCACAAAACATTTACCCTTCATTAAATATTATACACCTCCCGTTTTTTTATACCAAACCTCTCTTTTTCATATCTCTATCAGTTCATATGATGATTCACCTAAACCTATACGTTCACCATGTTCCACCTGCTTCCAAGGGTCAACTCCATGGGTCTTATAGAACAAACCTGGTTTGACTCTTTCTATAAGATCCAACGACGCAGTATCAATAGATATTACATCATCAGACACTAGATAACCTATATCAGGGCAGATTATATCCTTAACCCAAGGGTCACAGTCGCATCCTTTAGCTATACGTTTTAACTCGTTTATATACACCACTCTTTTACCATGGACACAGGCTTTAGCAGCATACACCAACATTAACTGCAGATCAGCAACCCTATAATTCAACGCCTTATAAGGGCAGATGTCAACGCATACACCACAACCGAAACATCTCCGTTCATAGTATAACCATTCATCTCTCTTAACCTTTATAGCTTTGAAAGGACAAGCTTTCTCGCATAAACCACAATACACACATCTATCCTTATCATACACAGGTTTACTATCCTTATGCATGATACGCTTCGACTCCTTGGTTACACAACCCATACCTATATTCTTTATAGCCCCACCCATACCTGTCTGTATATGCCCCTTCACATGTGATACAACGATCATGTAATCTGAACCATGGATATGCTTAGCGATATTAAACATATAGCCTTCGATGCTAACTGGTACACCCGCATCATCTATAACTACAGGGCAGCCTATACTCTGCTCTGTGAAACCATGTATACGAGCAACCTTCTCATAACCCTTCTGTGTACTACGCATACTATTATACGCTACAGTTGTATCAGTAAGATACGGTTTAGCACCTACACTTTTAAGTTCATCTACCACTAGTCTTATAAAATCTGGTTTAACAAACCATTTATTCCTAATCTCACCCATATGCAGCTTAACAGGTATCTCTCTACCTCTATACCCCTTCATATCAAAGAATGATAAAGCTGAATGGATGCTTTTAGGATCAGTGAAGTATACTACCTTCTTCACCCTATAATCTTCTCCCATCTTCTAAGTTTTAGAACATCACCCAATGAGCCGCCTTCTTTGATCTCCTCGCGTATACGATTCTCCTGCTCTTTGATATCCAGCGCCCTGTTCACTATCTCCTGAGCGTTCTCATATGGCACCACTACCACTCCTGAATCGTCACCTATAATCCAATCACCATTTCTAACAGTCTGACCACCACATATAATCTCAGAGCCTATCTCACCAAAGCCTTTAGGTTCACCAGCATTGGATGATATATGTCTGGAGAACACCGGAAAATCAATCACTATGATATCATCTATATCACGTACAGCACCATCGATCACCACACCTGCTAAACCCTTCTTCTTAGCGCTTAATGTAGCAAGCTCACCCCATACAGCCGTCTCACCACAGTTAGTATCAACAACGATCACCTCGTTCTTCTCAGCTATATCTATCGCCTCCACGGGTTTAGCCCAGTCACCATCAATTGTACGTACAGTACGTGCTCTACCAACCATATGGTAACCTAATCGTATGGGTCTTATACCTTTCATAGCTCCGCCTCTATGCATAGCATCAGAGAGGTTAGGCGTTGAAACCATTCTAAAAGCAGTATATAACTCAGACTCACTATATTTCTTGAACATATCAGTCTTTATCACTTTTTTAGTAATGATAGCTTTTTTAATAACCCGAGCAGCCTTAGTCACATCATGAGCTTTTATAATAGCACCACCTACTATGATTATAGACGCACCTGCTTTGGCCATAGATGCAGCACTCTCACTGTTTAAACCACCAGCTACAGCTACAGGTAGACACGTTTTTTTAATCAATGATGATAAAAATCTTAGAGGTGTTCTACCTATCATCTGCTCATCTATACCAACATGTACACATAGATAATCAACACCTATACACTCCAATCTCTTAATCCTCTTAACATCAGGTAACAAACCTATGAAATCAACCATTATCCTTGACCCGTATCTATGAGCTGATTTAACCGCTTCAATTATAGTAGTCTCATCAGCTGCACCTAGTATACTTACAACATCAGCACCTGCTTTAGACGCCATCTCTGTTTCAAGAGCACCTGTATCCATGGTTTTCATATCAGCCACTATGATATTTCTAGGGAATGTTTTTTTAAGTCTACGTATACATTCCATACCCTCGCTTTTTATTAGGGGTGTACCAGCTTCAATCCAGTCAGCTCCGCCTTTCACAGCATCTTTAGCTATACGTATCGCTCTATCTAGATTAACTATGTCAAGTGCTACTTGTAATACAGGTTTCATATATACCATAATACTATAGAAAGAAACACTCTTATTTAAATGCTAATCATGATAAGAGATGGGTAGATCATACCACTATTTATATAATAGGATATGTGTTTACGGGCAGTTATGAATTATAAGAGGTATAATGATAGGATAATAGTAAGGCTAGATAAAGGAGAAGAGATAATTCAATCCTTAAAAAGCATATGCATAGAAAATCATATCAAATCTGGTATAATCACAGGAATAGGCGCCACTGATAAAGCCTTGATTGGTCTTTATGATACTTCCAAAAAAGAGTATAAAACCAAGGAGATAAAAGGTGATCATGAGATAACATCATTGAATGGTAACATCTCAATGCTTGATAATGATATTATATTGCATTTACATATAACATTAGGCGACCAAGATTATAATGTTATAGGCGGTCATTTATATTCAGCTAATGTTAGTGTGACATTTGAATGCATAATTGAAATCATTAATGCTGATATTATAAGAATCCATGATTCTAATACAGGTTTGAAACTTTTATCATTTAAATAAAAACTATTCAGTATATCATAATTATCCTCATCCGCCAACAAATAATATAATGAGAGTTGAGAAATCTCATTATGATTTTTTAGTGGAATACAAACATTTCTAAATAAATAATGCATTACAGTATGTTCGTATGGATGATATACCCAAGATTGGTATAACTGGAATGCCTAGTGTAGGCAAAACAAAAACCCTTCTTAAGATCATAGAGAAACTAGAGAAGACAGGATATAAAGTTGAAGGAATGATCACCGAACCTATAATAGAAAATAAAAAACGTGTTGGATTCTACGTTATAGATTGGCTTACAAAGGAAAAAGAAGTCTTCGCTCATTTTAACATTGATACAAAAGATAGGGTTGGTAAATACGGTGTGAATATCAATGCTCTGGAACGTGTAGGTGTACCAGCTATAGAGAAGGCTATAAACGATGAGACTGTGAACATTATAATAATAGATGAGATAGGTAAAATGGAGATGTTATCTGAGAGGTTCTGCGAGGTTGTGATAGAGGCTATGGATTCTGATAAACCTATACTGGTCACCCTTCATAAGAAATCAAGGAGTCCTTTATTGCAGGATGTACGCAGACGGGATGATATACGGATATTAGAGGTTACACCAGTGAACCGGAACTTACTGCCTTATAAGATAGAGAAGATCATGGCTGAGAAACTACCACCTTTGTATTAAAATCATCAAAGAATAACACGTTTTATCTCAATTTTTATCTTTTTTGATCATTGCAAAAATGGTTTAAACACGGTTTCTATTTAGTATAAAAAACTATGAGTAACAAAGATAATACAACACTTATAAGAGAGGGCAACACAGAGGTTTTTGTTCAATCAGTTAAAAAAACAAACAGAGGACCTGGTACCAGATCTAACAATACCTTCTATAACCCTGCCATGGAGAGCAGCCGTGATCTGTCCATCGCGATTACTCAATGGTTCATGGATAAAAACAAGAGGGCATAAGGGTTGTAGATGGTTTGGCAGCTACAGGCATCAGAGGTGTTAGACTTGCTAAGGAGATAGAAGGTGATATACATGTTACTATAAATGATCAGGATGAAGAGGCTTACAAGTTGATAAAGAGGAATATCAAATTCAACAGGGTTAGGAACGCCTCAGCTTCTAAGATGGATCTTAATCTCTTGTTATCATTAGATAAGTATGATATGATCGATATCGATCCTTTTGGTTCACCCGCTATCTTTATTGATTCAGCTATACGTAGCATAAAACACGATGGTATAATATCATGTACTGCTACTGACACAGCTACACTATGCGGTGTTTACCCTAGGGTGTGCTTACGTAGATACAGCGCTTACCCGTATCATTCACCTATAATGCAGGAGGTTGGTTTAAGAATACTAATAGGTTTTATAGCGAGAGAAGCTGCTAAACATGATAAAGGTATAGAGCCTTTGATATGCTACTCCACTGATTACTATTTCAGATTGTATATCCAGGTTAAGAAAGGACGGTTATACGCTGATGAAACCATTAGCAAGATATCAACTATAAGATCTAAGGATCTATCATGTTTCACGTATAAAAAAGGAGGTTATGATACTATAGGTCCTCTCTATATAGGGGCTCTAGCTAAAAAGGGTATCATAAAAGAAATAAGAGAGATACTATTCAGGAAAAAGTTAAACACTGAGAGAGAGTTATGTAGATTGCTTGATTTATTAGAGGATGAATC
>JAVYLV010000065.1:0-6729 GCA_038740425.1 Thermoplasmatota archaeon
TCTTACTATAGCGTCTATAGCTGATTTCCAACCACATGTAACATCGGGGGTGGTTCCTCCACCAGCTAACCCGTTGGTTATATCACAGCCGTGTATACGTCTAAACGACCTTGAACAGATAGGTATAAGTGGTCGTCATCTAAGTATATTTGAGATGATGGGTCATCATGCGTTTAACAAGGCTAAAGATGAGATCTACTGGAAGGAGGAGACTGTATCTTACTGTGATAGATTCTTCCATGAACGTATAGGTATACCACGAAGGTTCATAAACTACAAGGAGCAGTTATGGGACGGTGGTGGTAACGCTGGTCCATGTCTTGAGGTTTTAGCAGGTGGTTTGGAGATAGCGACACTAGTATTCATGAACATGAAAGAAGATGAGAATGGCAGCAGGGTTATTAATGGTAAGAGATACACTGCTAACCCTCTTAACATAGTAGATACAGGTTATGGTTTAGAGAGGATAGCATGGGTCACTAATGGTACACCTACTGTATATGAGACAGCGTTCCCAGTGATGGTTGAATGGATAAAGAATCATACAAAGAACAAGAATGATACTAGGAGTATATATTCGCTTGCTGATCATACTAAATGCCTAGCATTCATGCTAGGTGACGGTATAGTACCATCGAACGTGAAAGCAGGATACCTGGCTCGTTTGATGATACGTAGATCATTAAGATTCATAGATGCTCTACATTTAGAGGTTAAACTAGATGAGCTAGTTGACATGCAGCTTGAATTGTTGAAGTCATCGTTCCCATCTTTAATCAAAAGAAAAGGGGAGATAGATGAGATATTGCAGATAGAGACAATGCGTTACTATGATACCATAAGCAAAGGACAAAGTCTTGTTAAACGTATAATACAAGAACAAGGCTCTATAGATGATAAGATGCTTGTATACCTCTACGATACACATGGTATACACCCTGAGATGGTGCAGGGTATAGCTAACAACGAAGGTGTAAAAATCAATATACCAGATAATTTTGAATCCATGGTAGCTGAGATGCATACACATGAAAAAAACCATAAAGAGGAGGAGGAAAAACAGGATACCAATCTACCATCATCTACGAAACTCTACTATATTGATCATTATGTTAGGGAATTCGACGCTGATGTTATATGGGTTGAGGAGGGTGATGATGGATACAGGGTTATACTAGATCAGACAGCGTTCTACCCAGAGGGTGGTGGCCAACCAGGAGACAAAGGAGTATTTTCAACAAAGCATGGAGATGTATATGTCATAAACACTGTTAAAAATGGTGAAGCAGTGATACATCTAACTGATAAGAGAGTGGAGAAAGGTGAGAGGGTACATGGACGTATAGACTGGGGGCGTCGTTATTCCCTTATGAAGCATCATACAGGTACACATGTGGTTAATGGTGCTCTGCGTAGGCTATATGGTGAGCATATATGGCAGGCTGGTTCACAGCTAAGCGTAAATGAGGCTAGATTTGATTTCTCTCATTATAAATCAATAACAGAAACTGAGAGAAAAGAGATAGAACGCATAGCCAATGAGCTTATACATGAGGGCGCTATAGTAGAGAAGAAAACCCTGGATAGGAATGAGGCTGAACGCTTGTATGGATTCAGGTTATATCAGGGTGGTGTGCCACCAGGTAATGAGATAAGGGTTGTACATGTTAAAGGTATAGATGTTGAGGCTTGTGGTGGTACACATCTTAACAATATAAAAGAGATAGAGAAGATACGTATAATCAAAACAGAGAGGATACAGGATGGTGTAGATAGGATTATATTTGCAGCTGGTAAAATGGTTGATGAACATACCATGAAAGAAAAAGAGTTGTATAAACATCTAACACTGCTTTTATCTGATCGTTATAACATTACAACTCAAGAGAACGTATCAGAGCAGATACAAGAAGCAGCGAAGGTGTTCTCAGTCTCTGTGGATATACTAGAACAGACCATTAAAAGATTCCTAAATGAGATAGGCGCAAAAAAAGAAGGGAGATATTCTTGTAAGACATTACCTGAAGCGTGCAGGCATCTGTTTGATACATGGAAGAGGGATAGAAAACAGAAGAAGCAGATATCACCCTCAGAGATAGACTCTTTAATAAAAGAATCTGAGATGATACCAGGTACGAATGTAAGAGTCATTGCTACATGTTCTGAATATGATGCTACTGCTACAGCTGGTGCGTTAACCTCTCAACCTGGTGTGATCGCACATGTGTATGATGGGGAGAAGATAGCGTCAGCAGCATCAGAGGATATATCTATAGATCTAAGACTTATAGCGCCTGAAATAGGTAGAATTATGGGTGGGAGCGGTGGTGGTAAACCTCGTATGACTCAGAGTGGTGGACCTTATAAGGATAAGGTTGATGAGGCGTTAGAAACTGCTAAGAGGTTAACGATAAACCATATACTTAAAAAAAATAATGTGAAAAAATAAAAGACTAATCCTTTTTTATATGGGCCATATCATGTGAACTGCTACTACTATTACAATGGTGGCTATGCACATGGCTATAACCAGTTTTGGGCTGATCTTTAACGATGTTTTCTCTTCAGCGTCAAAGTACCTTATAAGCCCTGCTGCTGAATGGAATCCTTCGCCTTTTCTCTGTGCACTCATATTAAACCCCTTTTTTTAGTATAATATAGTTATTCATATATAAAAGGATAACTCTGCAGTTAACTATAAAATCTTTTTTTGCTTATAGTGGATGAACCCTTCTTTTATGTTCTATGTCTTTTTTGGGCGAGTTTTTACTTTTCTTATTCTAAACTCTCCTAGACCTGCTGGTATAATCTCGAGTTCATCACCTGGATTTATATCATTTGCTATTGCTAATTGGCTTGGTATGGTTAGCACGAGGCTACTTCCAACGACGCGGGCTTTTCTTGTTAGAGGCATTTTCCCATCCCACAACACTGTAATGTATACTTTAATATATATATGTTTTGGTTTTTTTGAATATATCCAAATGTATCTTTAAATGTATCGTACAGTTACCTAGGATTAACCTCTTAAAAATAATAAGAATTAAGAATTAGCTACATATTTACCTAAATTCTAGTTTGAAAAAAATTAATTGAATATAAAAGTAAAAGTGAAAGAGAGGTTTGATTAAAATATGAAGATATTTGTTGACACGGCTGATCTGGATGAGATTAGAGAGTTAGCTTCGTGGGGTATCATTGATGGTGTAACTACTAATCCTACTCTTATAGCTAAATCAGGTAGATCGTTATCTGAGATAATAAAGGAGATATTTGAGATAGTTGAGGGTCCTATAAGTTTGGAAGTATTAAGTGATAAAGCCCCTGAGATGGTCAATGAAGCTAAGGGTTTGGTATCGAAGGTTAATCAGAGGTATCGTAAGAATATAGTGATTAAGATACCTATGACTTCTGAGGGATTAAAAGCTGTTAAAAACCTTGGCAGGGAGAATATAAAAACAAATGTTACTCTAGTTTTTTCATCTAATCAAGCTTTGTTAGCTGCAAAAGCTGGTGCTTCTTATGTCAGTCCTTTTATAGGTCGTCTTGATGATATAGGGCATGAGGGTATGCAGATCATAGAGGAGATCGTTGACATCTTTAATATATATGATATAACAACTGAGGTTATAGTGGCTAGTATACGTCATCCTATACATGTTATACAAGCAGCGCGTCTAGGTGCAGATATAGCTACTATACCGCCAGGTGTTATAAGACAGATGGTGCGTCATTCATTGACTGATGTAGGTATAGAACGGTTTAAAAAAGACTGGGAGAAGGTTAAGTTTTAATCCCATCTTTTTTTTAAGTTTGGTTTTTTTCTGTTATATACTGTATCCCTTTATCTGTTATTTTGACCTCGTTGCTGGATATGTACTGAAGCATCTCCATCTGCAGTAGTTTCTGTATCATTAACTGTAACCTCTGCTTTGATACATGTAGTATCTCAACTGCTAGTTCTATGTCCATATCTCTTTCAAGTAACCTCTGTAGAAACTCTTCCTCCTTCTCTGTTATCATGAATGTGAGATGGGTTTTATCAGGTGTTACTGATTTACTCTCCACTACTCTATGCACATAATCCTCTATTAACAGGTCGAGTTGAAGTGTATCTAATAAACGACCATGGCTATCATATAGCATGCATACGTTGTTGTCGTATTTCCATGATGATACATCATTCCACGTGTATGATACCATCTCAGTTTCTTCTTTTTTCTCCTCAACTTGCTCTGTTATTTTCAGTAATCGTCTATCTCTTCTCTGGTGTAGTAGATGCTGCTCTATCTGTATCTGCTCTAGATTAACATTACAGTTCCTGAGTTCATTTATTATAGATTCACTTAGCTGGTCCTTTAACTCAGTTATGAAAAATAACCCTATATCCTCATCAGCCGTATCCAGGAGGTGTAGATGTATAACCCTGATTAATGTATCAATAGCGTTGCTTATCTCCTCTCTTTTTATAGAGTTGAATTCAGGGTTAATATGAATATTCAAACCCCCCTCAGAGTATAAGGTATCTTGTATCATGATCATACCCATGAAAGGGTGTTGATCCTGTAGATGTTGTATGGTTGTTTTCAAAACCTTTAAAGCGTAACTGTTAAGAGTTCTTCTGGCCACAGTTTTAAAAATAGATTGTATGAGATTGTTAACTAGGGTGATATTATCTATCCTCTCATCCACATCATCCACATCTCTCAGATTCTATATTATAGAACAAACAAGGGGTTTATAAATCTACTTCTACTCTTCTATATTCTCAGGTTGATAATATATTAGTACGATTTATAATAATGAGGATAAGATACTGTGAGAAGAGATCATAAAAAAGATAAAAACAAGGCGCACTTAGGGATATATAAATGTATATATTTAAAACTGTTATTCATCCAGCTATAAACATATGGACTAACATCCACTAAAAAATAATAAATGCTAAACCTTAGCTAACTCTTTTTTACGTTCTTTGGCATCTTTACCTGTCGCTTCAAACAAGAATTGATTCCATCTTTTAATAACTGAGTAATCACCGGATACCTTCTTAGGAGGGATGATATCAACAAATAGTATATTCTTCTCCTGTCGCATAGTGACATCCCCTATCCCCTCAGCCTGGAATTTAACACCAACCTTCACATCACCCTTAACACCGAAGTACCTATGTACAAGCTCATTTATATCAGCATTATGCCCTCGCTTAATAGTATACTCACGCATATACTACATCCACCCTAAAAACCAGTATAACAGATCCCTCATATTAATTTTTTTTATAGGCTAAGTTTCTCATATTTGTAGAAGTTCCTGATGCTCATATTCCTCGTGAATTTATCAACCATCCTGTATACACTCCCATGATTATCACGTAAGGTACGTTTAATAATATTAGGATAAGAGTAGAAATCTAGCGCTATCCTCCGCATACCTCTCAATAAATCCTCATTACTCATATTCTCCAATCTGAAGTTAAGATTACCCTCATTATACCTCGACCAATCACGACAGGTTATACGCCCCTCACAGTCAAGACGTTGAAATAATCTAGTACCAGGGTAAGGCGTAACTATACTAAATGAAACCTCATCCAAACCCCATTCATAGATCGCTTTTAATGTAGCATCAAAGCTATCAGAAGTATCATAATCAAAACCAAACATGAAGAAACCAGTAACCATCATACCATGATCCTTTATCTTACGTATAGCCTTACCATACTCCTCAACCTTATTAGTAGTTTTACCCGCAGCGTTGATATTCTCCTGTGATATAGACTCTATACCAACATACCATGTCGACACACCAGCCTTCTCAGCTAGACGTAGTAGCTCGTCATCTCTACTGAGAACATTTATATTACCAAAACATTCAAAGGATTTGTTAACCTCCTTAGCTATCTTTTTGAACAATGCCTTAGTGTAACCAGGGTTAATGGTTAATGAGGCATCAGTGAAAAAAATCGATTTAGCCTTTATAATCTTCATCTCAGATACAACATGATCAACAGGTCTACCACGGAAACGTGGACCCTCCACTATCTGCATAGCACAGAACTCACAACCAGTCGGGCATCCACGCGATGCTTGTATAGCCTCTGTGAAAGGATGATAACATCCTATATCATGACGCGCAGATGGGATCTCCCAGGGTTCCACTAGCCGTTCAGGTTTATAGAAAGGCTGCAGATTACCGCTCTCTATATCCCTGAGTACTCTAGGCCAGGTTAACTCAGCCTCTCCTATCACCACTGCATCAGCATGCTGCTTAGCCTCATCAGGTAATAATGATGCATGATAACCACCAAATATAACCTTGGATCCTTTACCTCTGAATATATCAGCTATCTCATAACCCCTTATTGAGTTATAGGTTAAACACGAGATACCAACTACATCATATTTTTTATTGAAGTCTACCGGTTCATATCGCTCATCAATTATCCTAACTTTATGCTCTCTAGGTGTTATAGCTGCTATCTGCTGAAGTGTCAAAGAAGGATAACTGAAACGTGCAAATAAACCTCTACGTGGATTAGGATGAGGCATCACCAGTAATATATTCATACATTTACCAACCAAGTATCTTTTATATCTCGTAGTAGTATACTACTCGCTTATTTATGTATTTAACTATATTTTCAGATCAAAAGAATGATTTTTATTTATAAAACAAATCCTTATTTTTCTACTACTCCATTATTAATATTCATCTTATCATTAAATT
>JAVYLV010000066.1:0-6628 GCA_038740425.1 Thermoplasmatota archaeon
AACAAGACTAAAAAAACATCTGAAGAAACAAAAGAAGAAACAAAAGAAGAAAAAAAACTCGATGAACATGAGATAAAAAATATGATAGATGAGTACCACAAAGAACAGGAGAAACACAGAGACCAACCTGAGACCATACTAATTGAAAGAACAGGTAAATATATTATAGATGTAAAAGGATTACTAGAATACGAGCCTATAATCATCCATAAAGATGGCGTATACACTATCCACCTACCATCAGTATTCAGAATGATCAACAAAAAAAGAGATTAAAAAAATAGAGAGAAAAACCATGACACGCTATTCCATTCTCATTGCAACAGCTATACTAACCTTAACACTCATTTTTACTATAACCTCCCAATCCATATCCACACCCCTAGAGCTAGAATTCTTCTACAGCGAAGGATGCCCAGATTGCCAAGAAGCAAAACCTATTATCGAGACTATACAAGAAGAATACAAGAACAACATTAGCATAACATGGCGAGAGATAACACTCATAGAGAACTGGGAGATATTCATAGCCTACAACCTATCAGAAGTCCCAGCTTTAGTGATAAACAAAACAACAAAACTCTCAAAAGAAGAAATAACCAAGGATAACCTAGAAAAAATCATAAATAAGATAATATCAGGAGAAAAACCAGAGAATAATAAATCAGATAACATAATGATCATCAATACCCCATTTGGTGTTGTTAATCTCTCAGGGTTAACATTACCCATAATAACTATCCTCCTAGCCGGTCTAGATAGCATAAACCCCTGCTCATTCTGGGTTTTATTCTTCCTGCTTAGTCTATTAATATACGCCCAATCAAGAAAGAGGATGCTACTCATAGGCGGTATATTTGTATTCTTCTCAGGTTTCATATACCTCCTCTTCATGGCTCTTCTACTAGGAGTATTCATACTAACCGCTCAGTTACCCCTAATCGCCACCATAGCAGGAGGTATAGCTATAATACTAGGAGTAATAAACATCAAGGATTTCTTCTTCTTTAAAAAGGGTTTATCATTAAGCATACCAGATGAAAAAAGACCAGAGCTACTTAGAAGGATGCGTAACATAGTAAAATCATCATATCTACCATCCATGATACTTGGGACTATCATGCTCTCCATATTCGCTAATACTTACGAGCTATTCTGCACCATGGGTTTCCCATTGGTGTACACTAAGATACTAACATTATACAACCTTGAACCATTACAATATTATCTCTATCTAATACTCTACAACATCGTCTATGTACTACCATTATTATCCATAGTAATAATATTCACATTAACCCTAGGTTCACGTAAACTAACTGAAAAACAAGGTAGAATACTGAAATTATTCTCAGGTTTGATGATACTAATGCTAGGTTTAATGCTTATACTCCAACCTAGTCTATTAACCAATATGCTGATCGTAATGCTTATACCGCTAATCTCCTTGGTTATAACAGTATCATTAGCCGTGATAGAGAATAAAATACATAAAAATAGGATACAGGTATAGCAAAAAAACCTTATTCTAGGTATATCTCCTGCTCTTTCTATTTTAACCGCAGACGCTGGTATATTTTAACAACTGCTTCTACCGCTGCCTTAGCATTATCAATTCTATCTTGAGCTTGTAATCTTGTCATACCAGGACCTGTTATACCTAAACCCACAGGTTTCTCGTATTCAACAGATAGATCAGTTATCTTACGCGCTGCATGCTGTATAACTACTTCATCATGCTCAGTCTCGCCCTCTATCACCGCTCCTAGTACTACTACACCATCTACATCCCTCATTTGAAGTAGCTTCTTTACAGGTAACGGCATGTCAAATACACCAGGTACTTTTATGATCCTTGTTATCTCTGCACCTAGGAACTCAGCGTGCTCTTTAGCTCTTTCAAGCATCATCATGTTTATATCATAGTTAAACTCGGCTACTACAGCGCCTATCCTTATAGTTTCTTTCACCATATCTTCTTTTCTACCTCCTAAATTTTTTTTATTCTCTTAATGATCCTACATCCTTGAATCCTTGTCTGAGACCCTTACCAGCGTTCCTTGTTAGATACCCTGGTTTAAATAACAGATAATAAACATTTAGAGCATGCTCCCTAGCTCTTCTATCAGCTAGCCATGCTAACTCTTTTTCATCCTCTGCTTCATCCTCGTATACAAAAACCTCTATGATATGTTTAGAACATATCAACTGAGTCTGTATCAAACCCATGCTTGCCTCATGAGCACATTGTTTATCGATAGGCTCTGAGCCTGGCATACCTAGAGCCATCGCTATATCACATTTATACTCCTCAAACAGTTTTTTACAAGCTACTGGCAGATCCTTAACACCTGGTACTGTGTATCTTATAATCCTGAAACCTGAACCGTGTGATCTAAGCTCATCTATAGCTGCTTTAGCCATATCATAACGTGCGAACGTTGTATCAGCTATACCTATACGTTTCATTGTTTTTCAATCCTCTCCATCTTCTTCTGGAACTCATAGGCTGATATGATCTTGTTTATTATACGACGTGTACCCTCAAGGTCACTACCACCATTGTATCTCGATAATCTAACAACCTTTGTTTTTAAACCTCTTTTCTTTAACTCTCTTTCTATCTCTCTCTCATCATGTATCTGGTCATATCCAAGTGCTATCAAATCTGGTTTTAACTCTTCTACTATAGTATACATATCATCACTATGGCCCAAGTAAGCCTCATCTACAACCTTCAACTCCTTGATAAGGTTAAGTCTGATATCCTCAGGTGTTACAGGTTCATGTTTAAGCCGTCTCACAGTCTCATCACGTGCAACAACCACTATAAGGATATCACCTAGCTTCTTAGCCTCCTTTAAGTAGAATATATGACCTAGATGTAATATATCAAATGTACCTGTAGCCATTACCTTTCTAACCATGACTCCCACGCTTTGATAATCTCATAACCCTCTATAAAAGAATATCCATGTCTCTTAGCGTAACCTATAGCCTCATCCTTAGGTAACGCTCTACCATTATCACCCATCATCTCACATCCACTACCTACCGGTGTAAGACCCGCCATTTTAAGCAGTGATACAACCAGCTCTGTGTGACCCCGTCGTTCTCTCAGCAGATGCTCAGAGGCCACACATATCGGTACATGTCCTGGAGAACGAAACTCATTACCAAATATCTTCAAAGCCGATGAAGAATCTAGGCTATGCACTTCTTTAGCGATCTCAGCGAATCTCTTCATTGTTAAACTACGATCCTGATCAGTTATACCAGTAAATGTTCTACGATGATTAACATAAACTGAGAATGATGATTTAGTATCATAGGGTATATCATGTGGTATTAACGCTTTAAACACCGGATACTTGGATGATACCTCTAGGAATAGATCAGATAAAAACGGTAATTGTAAGTTCTTAGCGATCTCATATGAAACCATAAGAAATATTAAACCTCCACCATCCTTCCTGAAAAGCCTTATAACCTCTGGTGTTATGAACTGGGACGCTATAACTAGATCAGTCTCCCCCTCTCTCTTTTCATCATCATATACCAGTATACATCTACCGTTACGGAGCTCATCAAGGGTCTTTTCAATTTTTCTAAAACTAGTCACAATGAATCAATAAAACAAGAATATAAAATAAACATTAGGATGCTACTCAGAAATGGGTCGACCTAGTCTGCCTTTCTTCTGAGAAATCAGATAACGTGTAATATAACCAGCAATACGATTCCTAGTCAACTTACCAGTAACCTCGGCCAACTCCTCAACCTTCATCTTATTATGCTGAAAATCATCAGGTACAAACTGACCAGGGAAACGCCGTATAAGCTCTAACGCAGTATTCTTTATATTAGTCTGTTTTATATTACCCAGATTCTATCACCTTTGATATTTTAAGAAGTCGAAATACAATTACATTATATAAACCTTACAGATATTTACAATATAATCTTTATAACACGACACTGCTATAAAAAAACTTTTTCTTTAATAAAAGTCAACAAAGTAAACGGTATATTAAAATATTGAAACAATATATTTCTCATCTCTACACCAAGACCAACGAGGGAGAAATCTACGATAAAAAAGAAAACATCTTTAAAAGTTTTAGCCAGTAAAAAAATAGACGAACTGGAACGATACGCATTAAAAAGCACATTATTCCACAGAGCAATATCCACCATATACAAGTCAACATTATACTCACTAATATCAAAGAGGATGGACGAAATCAAGAACTACAAATTAACAGAAGAGATCAAGAAAAAAAACCTACCTAAACACGTAGCAGTTATAATGGATGGTAACAGACGATTCGCATATGAACATAACCTCATACCAGAATACGGACACATACTAGGTAAAGAAAAGATAAAAGATCTGTTAGAATGGTGTTTCGAACTAGGAATACCTATACTAACAGTATACGCATTCTCACTAGAAAACTTCAACAGAAATGAAAAAGAGATTGAAAACCTAATGAACATGTTCAGAGAGGAGATAAAAAAAGCAAAAGAAGATTCAAGGATACACAGAAACAAAGTACGTATAAAAGTCATAGGAAGAATAGATCTACTACCACACGACCTACAAGAATCAACAAAAGAGCTAACCGAAGCCACAAAGAATTACTCAGATTACCATCTTAACATAGCTCTAGCATATGGCGGCAGAGAAGAGATACTACAAGCCATACAACGCATAGCATCTGATGTGAAAGATAAACGCCTAGACATAAATAACATAACAGAATCAACAGTATCATCATATCTATACACAAACGGATTACCTGACCCTGATCTAATACTAAGAACCTCAGGAGAAGAAAGAGTATCTAACTTCCTATTATGGCAACTAGCATACTCAGAACTATACTTCTCTGACGTATATTGGCCAGCATTCGAAAAAAAGGATTTCCTAAAAGCTGTAAAAACATATCAAAACAGACAGAGACGATACGGACAATAAAAAAATATAATACTAAAAAAACCCCACACTTAAAAACATAAGATAAATAATCTACAATTTCTCCATCTCCTCATTCATTGACTCAACCTCCTCCGCTATTCTACTAAGCTTCCTAAACTGAATATGAAAAAAATACAACAACAAACCTACACCTATAAATAATATAGAAAAAGCTAACACAATCCCTGATTCATAACTACACATCAATACAAACCTTAAAAAAACAAAAGAAAAAGTTAACAGAACACCTACCAATAGTAACAACCTAGATAACAAACTAAATATAGATATATTTCTGAAATCAATTATTCTCTTTTTAATCATTTAGCATCCTTACGAGCGAGACCTATCGCGTTCTGTATCTTACTCTGCATCTCATTTAACTTCTCCCTGCTACGCCCCTCCTGCTTCTCCAAAGTGGTTTTCCTCAATTCCAAGGTTTCTTTATCAGCCAATAAATCCTTTTTAACCGCCTCTTTCCCTTTGGTCTTCACCAGGAGAGAACCAATGTTCTTATACAACACGGTATCATCGTCTATACTCTCCAACTCCCTCAACGCTTCATCAATCTCCTTAAGACGAATCTCCACATGTTGACGTTGCTGCATTATAATCTGAAGTTGCTGTCTCATCTGCTGAAACCTATTAATCTGATCCTGTAACTGTGGTGATATCTCATTCTCAGACATAACTACATCTCCCTTATCTCAAACATAAACTCAGGGGGGTAAATACACCACGCTATTATTAAAGGTATCCTCCTCATATAACTACCCAATCAGAGTGTTTTAAATAATATCTCTATATTATAAAAGGGAGAGGATATGAACACAAAGATCGGTTTCATAGTAAACCCTATCGCAGGTATGGGAGGACGCGTCGGTTTAAAAGGAACCGATGGCAAAGCGTTAGAAGCAGAAAAATTAGGTGCCACACCCACAGCCCCTACAAAAGCAAAAGACACAATAAAAGAATTCATACAAAAACATCAAAAAAAGAACAACATCAAATGGTTCACATGCTCAGACGATATGGGAGAGAATGAATTAAAAGAAACAGGTGTAAAAGATTACACTATAATCTACACTCCAAAAAACAACGTTACCACCGCAGATGATACAAAAAACGCATGCAGAGAACTACTCAAAAAAAATGTTGATATAATAGTGTTCTGTGGCGGTGACGGCACAGCTAGAGACATCATCGAAGTCGTTGATAAAAAAACCCCTATACTTGGTATACCTGCAGGTGTCAAGATGCATTCAGGCGTATTCGGTGTGACACCACAGGCTACAGCCAAAACACTAATCGACTATCTAAACAACGCATTAACAACCGGGGATGTAGACATACTAGACCTCGATGAAGAACTCTACCGCCAAGGTGAATGGCGTATACGATTTTATGGTAACGCAAAAGGTATCATAAACACTACTTATATACAGGTTGGCAAAGCCACATTTGAATCAGTATCTGAAGATCATATAAAAGATGAGTTATCTGAACATATAATGGAGGAGATGAAAAGAAATCCAAAAACCCTTTTCCTACTGGGACCAGGCAGCACAATAGAGTATATCGCCAACAAGATGCGATTAAAAAAAACACTCCTAGGTATCGATGCGATATACAATAACAAGATAGTAG
>JAVYLV010000067.1:0-5097 GCA_038740425.1 Thermoplasmatota archaeon
TTGGGAACACCATTTTATCCTATCCCTATACCTCCATATATAAGAACTGTTTAGAAAAAAAAGAACAAAGAGCGTAATGCATCAAGTTCTTGTGATCTTCCTTTTGCCCATAGCTTGGAGGTACATGATCTCTTTACCTGGTTCTAATCGCCCTTCTATGTCATCTGGTATAGGCATCTCAAAGATTTCATAGGTTTCCATATCCATCAGTTGAACGTTATTTCCCATCAATGCTACAACCTGTGCTGTTCTCTTATCAATCATTGGTACTCCTACCTTGTGTTTTACAGGGTAGACTACACTTCTCTTCTGTCCGTCAAATACGCCTATAGCCTCTATTCTAGCTTTAGCCTCGCCATGCTTACCCGGTTTCGATGTTGTTATACTCACAATCTTGCATGGTTCCTCATCAATTAGTATGTATCTGTTTTCTTTCAATGTTCTTACCTCAGCTAACTCTTTCATATCTTATTACCTCTCTTTGGATTTACTCTTAATTAATTACTCGATCTTTGTTTGTATTCCTTTTATTTTATTTTGTATACTACGTCGTGTTCACGTACTCTTTCTTTAACTTTTATACCGACTTCATCCCCGGTTTTAACTGTTTGTACCGGGGTCTTATGGATCTGCATACTTTCAACTCTCTGTGTGAAATTGGTGTTAGCACCAACAATATGGATAGTGTCACCAACGTGTAACTCACCTTCTGTTATCCTAATGGCTGCTACATTTATATTGGTGAAGTAATGCTCCACCACTCCAATTTTTTCCTCAACCATGATTCCAGATCACCTGTATTGTAAATCTATAATGGGGTACTTATACTCTTTTTTATTTGTTTTTTATGATTTCATATATAGCTTTTGAGCCATGTTTAGTACAGATAAAAGCCTCCCAGTTCTCATCCCAGTCCATAGGGTTATTGCAAACAGGGCAGGAGATACTTTCTATGATTTCTCTTTGAGCTCTAGTAGAGGTTTTTATTATCTCAGCTTTGATCTTCTTATTAGGATTAAGTGTATCCATTACATATACTACTCTATCTGGAGGGACATAGGGGGTATTATCAATCCTCATTCTTTTCTTTTTGTAGGCTTTCATTTGTTGTTTGAATTTTTCCATCATTGTTTGACGTCGGCCCATAATTTATTTCACCATTCTACTTTATCTTGTTTATAGTTGGTATAGCATTTGGTTTTATAACCTCTTTCCTTATATAACTCTTTGTTTATTTCAGATTAATCCCAAGGGTTTATAGTAAAAGCACTGATAGTTTATGATAGACAGGGAAATAGTTGAGATACTGAAAAAACAAGGCATTACTAAGCTTTATCCACCTCAAGAGAAGGCTTTACCTCTAGCATTAGAAGGTAAAAATCTTGTGTTGTCTATGCCTACCGCTAGCGGTAAGAGTCTCATAGCATATATAACAATTTTTCATCATCTCAGAAGAAATAACGGTAAAGCGTTATATATAGTCCCACTTAGAGCATTAGCTCGCGAGAAGTACGATGATTTAAGATGTTTCGAAGAACTTGGTTTTAGAGTGGCTCTCTCAGTGGGTGATCTTGATGAAGCGGATAAGTATCTATCTGATTATGACATCATAGTTTGTACCTCTGAGAAAGCTGATTCATTGTTAAGACATGGTACCCCTTGGTTATCACATGTAAAGGTGCTAGTAGTCGATGAGATCCATCTTATAAATGATTCTAGTAGAGGACCAACCTTAGAAGTTATAATAGCTAGATTCAAAGCTTTGAATCCTACTGTACAGGTGTTAGCTTTATCAGCGACTATACAAAATGCTGATGAGATATCTGAATGGCTTAATGCTGAGCTGGTCTGCTCTGACTGGCGGCCGGTTATATTAAAGGAAGGGGTGTGGTATAATGATAAAATCATTTTCAATGACGGGACAACTAGGATTGTTAATACTGATTTTGATGATGCTATTGAATCATTGGTATACGATTCAATAATGGATGAGGGGCAGATACTCATCTTTGTTAACACTAGGAGATCAGCTGTATCACTATCTCGCCAGTTATCACAAATTATAAAAACAAGGTTATCAGCAAAGGATTTAAAAGAGTTGAAGAGAATAAGCAGATCGATAGCGGATAATGAATCAGAGATCACCTCTGTTGATACTATGCTTGCATCGTGTATTGAATGTGGTTGTGCTTTTCATCATGCAGGTCTGGATAATAACCAAAGACGTGTTATAGAACAAGGTTTTAAGGATCATTATATCAAATGCATAGTAGCTACACCTACATTAGCTGCTGGTATCAATATACCTGCTCGTAGAGTTATAATACGTGATCTATGGCGTTATGATATGAACCTTGGTGTTCAACCCATCCCTATATTAGAGTATAAACAACAAGCTGGTAGAGCAGGTCGACCTAGATATGATAAGATAGGTGAAGCTATAACGATAGCTAAAACACCTGAGCAGAGAGATTTCATATTCAATAATTATATTATGGGTTCATCTGAGAAAATATACTCCAAACTAGGTAGCTTACCAGCTCTCCGTATGCATCTACTCTCTGCTATCGCCACTGGTTTCGCTAGTAACAAAAACGGTATTAAAAGTTTTATAAGTAGTACATTCTTTGCTTATCAGACCGAAATAGAAAGCCTTGAGGATGAGATAGAATCGACACTGGTTTTTCTAAAGGATAATGACTTTATATATGAGGATGACGAAGGGTACAAACCCACGTTATTTGGCAATAGGACATCATCATTATATATTGATCCTCTGTCGGCTGTTATAATAAGAAGAGCTATCGAAAAAAATAGAATCAGTAACGCATCTTCATTAGCTTATTTACATGTTGTATGTTCTACACCTGATATACAACCATTATATCTGCGTAAAGTAGATAAATGGGTTGAAGAAAAAGCAGAGGAGTATAAATCAAGTTTTATATGTGCTCCTCCAGATCCTTGCAGCGAGGATTATGACTGGTTCTTAAGTAGTTTAAAAACCGCTTGTCTACTCGAGGATTGGATAAATGAGGTACCTGAAGATAGAATCATATCGATATATGATATAGGACCTGGTGATATACATTCATTAGTTGAGAAAGCAGAATGGTTAGTATACGCTATGAGGGAATTTTCACGTATGTATAATTTTTCACTTGTTCATGAATTAACAGATCTAATTATGCGTGTGCATTACGGATGCAAAGAAGAACTCTTGAACCTTATCTCGTTGCGTGGTATAGGACGAGTTCGTGCACGTGCATTATACAAAGAAGGGTTTAGAACAGTTAATGATTTAAGATCTGTACCTATAGAGCGTTTAGCGTCTATAAGAAATATTGGTAAGGTTACAGCTATAAGTATTAAAAAACAGTTAAATGAAGAGGATGGAAAAACCAGAGGTTTAACAATAAAAGTTAAAAAGAGTACACGAAGATAAGGTGATATTTATGATTAATATTTATGGTGCTATAAGATCAGGAGCAGAAAACGCTTCGCTGTTTCTCGAGGAGTTGTCCACCCAATCCAAGAAATATAACATAGTATTACAAGCTATGAATGCAGATATGATTTATAGTAAGCGTCATATACTATCAGGTACAGAGCATGCAATAAGAGCTCTACGTGAGAATCGTAATACCATGAGTACACTCGCTATGGAGTTATTATTATACATCGCTGGTGAACGACAGATTAAGCTCGCTATCGATAAAATTGGTGTTAAAAACAATACGAAAAAAATAGCTTTAGTTAGCATCAGTGATCTATCTGATATAACTGAAGCAAGAGGTAGAATATCAAGTAGGGATATAAAGAATATATTCAACTTGCTTAAACTAGAACATGACGACTCGGTGCTTAAAGGAAACAAACAGACTCTTATTAGATTTGGTCTACCGATGAAGGAGATAGAGACTGTATCAGAGGATAAATATGAGGGTTTGATACTGGAGAAGGTTGCAATGGTTGATATTATTAAATAAACTTTTAATACTAGGCTTTAGTTGTATTTTAACCCTGGCCCGTGTGGGGTAGTTTGGATATCCTAGAGGCCTGCGGAGTCTCAGACCTGGGTTCGAATCCCAGCACGGGCGTTGAAGAATATAACATATTTGACAGAAGGATATCTTGATTTTTAGAGAACGTGTTTCTGTTGTTATTATATATAAGGAGATATACATCAAAATAAGTTATTTTTAGTTTGATCTTTACTCATCTGCTTCTCAAATTCACCGGAGTTGACATCCTCTTTTAGTCTTATAAAATACTCGTTCCCTATGAGTTTTTCGATTTCATGGCCTCTGATACTAGGTAGAAGTTCTTCTGATAGGTAATCCTGAAGGTATTTGATATTGTCATCATATGATGAGTTAGGGTCAAGTATAATATCTAGAGACACATAATCCTCTATGCATCCGAAGTTATAAATCTCTTCCAATCTTTGTATGATCTCCTCTTTTTGTTTTTCGAAATCCTCGCTCATCACCATACCACTAGAGTTAATCTCAGATGATATTAACATATTAGTTTTATATTAACATTATCCTCTCTACTGTATTTTAACGGTTTATTAATCTGACCTAAAGAAGAAGGGTAGACGCATGTTAATCCGTCGCTGTAGTTATTTCGTATACACCTGAAATTGGAGGCAATATATATTTATCTAACATGTTAATTACTCATTTGTGGTTATGTATTTGATTACAACATGGTTTGGTGTATTCCTCTGCGATGATAAAAGAGTAAAACATAGTGTGTTATTCCCTCAAGATGAAGATGAGATATATGAAAGATTAATGAGTGTGTCACAGGGTGAGGTTTTATCTGAAGAGAAGGAAATAGCCAAAAGGATAGATAAAGGGGTTATAATAGTTCATGATCCCAGGTTAAGTGGTATAGGTATGTACAAACCTTTTGATCCTTTATTTAGAGAGATCATTATAAGACCTGAGGATTACAATATATCTTCTAATCTGCTTAATAGAGTATCATTGAGACTTGCTAACGAGTTTGTTCGTACTCAGCTTGAATCTAAGGATCTTCAGATAATACAGATGGTTAAAGCCTATGATGAATTATTAGAAGTATCCA
>JAVYLV010000067.1:5107-6493 GCA_038740425.1 Thermoplasmatota archaeon
CTGAGCGTATAACAAGCTGGTCTATCCTACCTTTGGTCTCTGATGAGATCCGATCCTTTAAGAAACTACATGAATCTGTTGTTAAGGAGATACAATATCTTGAACAACAGATTAAGATAGAGATGGAATCATCGGCTCCTAACGTTAGTAGACTAGTTGGATCGTTGATAGGTGCTCGTTTAATATCTAAAGCAGGTGGTCTGTTGAGACTGGCGATGTTACCATCATCAACTATTCAAGTTCTGGGTGCTGAGACCGCTCTTTTTAGATATAAAAAGGAAGGGGAAAAACCACCTAAACATGGTGTGATTTTTCAGCATCCTTATATTAATAAATCTTTGAAGAAGGATAGAGGGCGGATAGCTCGTGTATTATCAGCGAAGATATCTACGGCTGCAAAGGCTGATGCTTTTACTAGGCATATAATCGCTGATGAGTTATTAGAACAGATGGATGAGCAGATAAAAAAAATCTTGCAGAGATAAGATAGAATTATTTTTGTTCGTCTTGTTTTTTTATTATCATGAATTGTTCATCTTGGAGTTTTTTGATATGGAAGTCTATTTGTTGTATCGCTGTTAGGAGTTTATAGATATCTTCATCTTCGGGTGAGGGTGGTATGACTTCTTGGGGGTTTCGCTCCTTTTTTTTATGGAACTCAGAGGTTTCGTAATAATGCTTTAATATATCCTTTGCTTGTTTTAGTATTTTTATCTGCTCTGTGATGTGATGGAGTTGATCCATTTTTTTATCCCTCTTGATTCTTTTTATTTTTATTAGATGTAATCTTTATCATACTGATAATCATTTTGTTTTTTTGTATCTTTGAAAGATGATATCATCGTTTATTTTTATTGTTGTAATCCTATGATACGGTATCATCGCTGTTGTTGTCTCTAAGAAGGATCGTCCTATATTTATGATCTCTGTTCCTCTTATCATCATCGTATTGTTTGGTACCCCTCTGTGTATGTACCATATCTCAACATTTTTATCTATCTTACCTGTCCATTTTAGTTTATTTAGAATCAATCTTATATTTGGCATTTATATCATCATTGATTCTAGATTTAGCCATGATTTTTTTATATGTTTATCCCCTTCTTCTGGTACCGTATAGCCATGTCCAGGATATAATTGTTTTACTTCTAGTGTTGTTAGATTTTTTATGGATCTAGCTAGTTGGTGTATGTCACCACCTGGAAGATCGAATCTGCCAAATCCTCCATCTGAGAAGACTGTGTCCCCTGAGATCAATATTTTACTGTATGGAGAGTATAAGCATATGCTGCCAGGGCTGTGACCAGGTGTATGTATAACAGTGAACATTTCATCTCCTATTTGTATATTGTCTCCATGTTGGATTGTTACATCTGTATTTATAAG
>JAVYLV010000068.1:0-6449 GCA_038740425.1 Thermoplasmatota archaeon
AGATCATCGTGCCGGTGAACATAACAGAGTTGATATCGATAAATCTTACAAAAGGAATCACAAATCCAACTACTGTTGGTGGGTACCATCTTAATGTTAACACAAGTCAAGAATCAACGTCTGTAAACTCTCAGGATTATACCATCTTTGCATTGTTGAATTGGAATACAACAGAGTTTGTGGAAAGTTCTGAGAATGATGGTTCAATTGAGACTGTGGTTAATCTTACATTAGTTGGTGATACGTTCAAGGTTAATAATAGTGTTATGACGTTAAATACTCATTATAGTGTAAGTCATGTGCCTTCTGGTTTGACGGTTGTTGTTACTGGTACAAGTAGTACGACTGCGACGATAGAATTAACAGGGAATGCTGTGTCTCATTATGCGAGTGATAGTATTAATGATTTAGAGATCACGTTTTTGGATGATGCGTTTACCGGTGATGATGCGAGTAGTGTGGTGGATAGTAGTAAGAATGATCTTAAGGTGACTTTTATCGGTCCTGTTATAAATACTAACACCTCAGAAGATTTTGATACCATCCAAGCGGCTATTGATGACGGTGATACGGAAGATGGCCATGTGATCATTGTGTTCCCAGGTAATTATACGGAAAATGTGAATGTCACGAAATCATTGTTCATTATTTCTCCATATGTTAACATGAGTGGTATTGAACCTGGTGCCGAGCTGCCGGTTATCGATGGCGATGGAGATGTTTTTGCAGTTAAAATCAGCGCGCCAGATGTTGTTATCGCTGGTTTTGAGATTAAGAATGCTGATGTCGGTATTTATTGTGCTAATGTTGGTTTCTGGATTGCTTTCAACAAGATTCATGATGTTGACACAGGTATAGATTTTAGTGTCTCTAATGTTGGTTATGAAATGGAGAATGAGTCCTTGGTTGTGAATCCGATGTTCATCTATAGAAACAACATCACCGCGGAGAGTTATGGTGTGTATTTCAATCTTCAGAAGTGGGGATACAAGATGGATAACTCATCTTGTGTTATCGGTGGATTCTTCATCTTAAACAACACCATTAATGTTACTGGAATCGATGCTTATGGTATTTACTTATACCTGAAAGAGTTTGGATATGATATGCATAATGGATCGGTTTTTGTTTTAGGTGGGATCTACACTGTTGGTAATAATATCACTAGCAGTAAATACGGGATATATACTAAGGAATTCTCTTATTTCGGCAATAACATGTATGAGGGATCATTCTCTGCGATAGGTGACATCCTGTTTAATGATAATATCATTGAGAGTACCGATGATAGCCTCTACATCGAATACATCGGTGATTTCGGTGAATACATCTACGGCAACTCTTGGTTCACTATGGGTGATATAGAGGTGAACAATAACAACATTACCTCAGGTGATATAGGTATCTACGCTGAATATGAGAATTTCGGCTACAAGATGTATGATGATTCATTGTTCAGTATGGGTAACATCACGTTTAATGAGAACAGTATTATAAGTAATGGTGAAGGTATCTACTTGGATTATTTCTATTATTTCGGTTATCAAATGTACAATAACTCCTTGTTTACCATGGGTGATCTAACAGTTAATGAGAACACTATCACTACTGATGAGTACGGCATCCGTGTTAGTCAGATTGATGATTTCGGGTCGTATATTGGTTACTCTGGTAGTGAGGGGGATCCGACTACCGATGTCCATGTAACCGTGGGTGACATCACCTTCAACGGTAATGCTATAAGCAGTAGTGACGACGGGATATATATTGGATACATCAATGATTTTGGCTATTATATGTACGGGTCATCATCGTTTACAATGGGTAACATTAACCTCAATGGGAACACTATCACTACTGATGAGTACGGCATCTATGTTAATCAGATTGATGATTTTGGGGCTTACCTCGGGGAAGACCAAAATAGTACTGTCGTCGTTACCATCGGTAACATCACCTTCAACGGTAATACAATAATCAGTGATAAAGATGGGGTGTATATTGGATACATCGATTATTTCGGTTATTATATGTACGGGTCATCATCGTTTACCATGGGTAACTTAACCTTCAATGGTAACAGTATTAATAGCGACAATGGTTATGGTATTGATATTTCTTCTGATGATGAGGCAGGTATTTACTATTTTGGTTATGAGATGCATAATTCATCATGTTTCACCATGGGTGATATCCAGTTCAATGACAATACTATCGAGAGTATGGATGATGGTATTTATGTCTATTACATCAGTGGATTTGGTAATAATCTTGGGAAAGAAGAGGAGGACAATATTTCTTTTGTGATGGGTGATATCACCTTCAATGGTAATGTGATTGATTCATATCAGAATGGTAATGGCGAGGGATACGGAATTAATGTCTATTGGGTAGAGTATTTCGGCTATAAGTTATACGGGACATCATCGTTTAATATGAAAAACATCCTGTTAAATGACAACGACATTGTAAGCATCAATGATGGTATCTACATCTACCTCCAATACTTTGGAAATGACATGGATGAAAACACATCTTTCACCATGCAGGATATCATAATCCATGGTAACACTATAAAAAGCAACAATAGTGATGGTATTTATGTCGATTATATATACGAATTTGGCGATGATGATGCTCTATTCACCATGGGTGACATCCTGATCACTGAGAATATCATTTATGAGTGTGGCGGCTATGGTTTATACATAGATGAAGAGGTAGAACTCCCCATCATGATTTATCATAACGATTTCATAAACAATACCTACTCTGCATATGATGAAACCATAGATCTTAATACCTGGGATGATGGCTATCCTTCTGGTGGTAATTATTGGAGCGACTATACAGGGGATGATCAATTCTCAGGTCCAGAACAAAACAATCCTGGATCTGATGGTATAGGCGATACCCCCTATACGACCGATGATGGGAACAACCAGGATAACTATCCGTTAATGTCACCCTTCTCAGAACGCCCAGCCATGGCGACCCTCATCCAACCATCAAATGGAGCAACCGGTGTCTCAATCAACCCGACTTTAAAAGTCTTGGTTACTGATCCGAACGGTGACACAATGACGGTGAGATTCTACTCACTAACAGGCGTACTCATCGGGACAGCAACTAATGTCGCTAGCGGATCGACAGCACAAGTTACGTGGTCTGGTCGATCGTACTCAACCACATACTACTGGTACGCTAAAGTCACGGATAGCGACGACCATGTCACTAAATCTGAAACATGGAGTTTCACAACAACCACGGCACCATCAGGCGGCGAGACACCACCACCATCAGGCCCATCAGAGATCCGTATCACAGTCTCGATGACAAAAATGAACGAAATAAACAACCTGTTTGGCTTATCATTAACAACACCATTCTACGCACGTGATACTGATGGTGATGGACGTGTCGACACCCTGGTTGATCCTAACGGTGTACTAACAGAGGTACAAAACACTATACTAGATGGTCATGTTATAATGCTCATATCAACCAACAAGGATAACAAACCAGAGTTCTTCTGGGATACCGCTTCAAACACAATCACACCAGTAAACTACCAGCAAGGAACTGTGCAAGATACCATCATTGATAAAGCACAGGAGACAGTCACAGTTATAATAAACATAGCTAAAACAGGCTGGGTGTATATAGATATAACTGATCAGTACCCACCAGACCAGTATTCAGGATTCACACTAACTGTTAAAACATCTGATGGGAGAACCATACCATCTAACCTTATATGGCGGGAGAACGGTAGGATATACATACTAGATGACCCCTCAACAACCTATCATATAATATACAAATACACTATCCTACCACCAACATTCAACCCGCCAACAGGTACAACATTTGATAGTACATTCACACCAGGATCAGGGTACGAGTTCAACATCCGCAGACCAACTATAACAATAACATACACTGAGGCTGTAACCATAGTAGTAGCAACTCTGAACAACATGGACGTAAGACACATGTTCACTACTACTGACAATAAGGTGTACACCTTCCAGCCTACCTATGATCTAAGTAACGGTGAATATACTTTAAGCATAACGGTGAGAGATAGTGATGGAAATCAATTAACCTCGACAGCGACATATAAGATTAATGCGCCACTTACAACAGCGGAAGAACAAACACAGTACCCATGGATACTGATAGCAGGTGCAATCATCATAATACTTATTATACTGTTTATAATAGGGTTGGTGCTAAGAAAGGGGCATAAACCTAAATCGCTAGAGAAGAAAGAAGAACCGAAACAAATGGGGGATAACAAAACAAAGAATGGTAATCACAAGAACCATAAGAAATAAAACTCTCTCTTTCTCTCTTTTTATTCTCCTTATTTTTTATTTAAATAAATCTCTAATCTACTTGTAACTTTAACGGGTCACTAACTAAGATACCTTCTTTAGAATCAAAAAAACTTTATAACCACATCTATCTTAGCTTTTTCCCCTATATTACACTTTTAAAAATTCCAATCTTAGATATCACCCTTTTTTCTCTTAGTCTACCTGATATACAAAATAAATGGGGAGTATACAAGCAAATTACAGAGAACTAACGTAATATTCTTGCTTATTTTTTTTGTTCCTCTGCTCCAAGACTTATAAATGAACCAGGATCATTCATAGTGCTATACGAGGTGGTTATCCAACCCGCGTTCCTTGCACTGTTAGAAACCCTTACCTCATCAATCATACCCTTAAAGAAGAACGCAGGTCCTGAAGGTTCCCACGGCCACGTTGCTGCACCTATATAATATGGTTGCTCTGTATCAGATTCCGCTGGGTCTGTTGGATACTGGAGATATGCTTTATAGACACCATTTTCATACACCAACCAACTTGCAGCCCCATCGTATACTATAACCAGATAAACCCATGTATCGCTATTTAGGTTTAAATCACCAGGGTTGGTATATTTATAATCTGGGCAGGTACCATCGCCATCATGGTCTTGTGGGCATTCTCCAGGTTTTGTGATTACTATATCAGCTACATTCCCATCTTTTTTGAGTAATAAATTAAAACCTCTTCCGCCCTGTTTATAAGTAGGGGGCCACAATGAATCTTTTGATAGATAACCTTGTATATCATAACCTGAGGGGAAACCCTGATAATTAACCCAAGCATCCCATGTATATGGTTTTTGATTATCAAAATCAAGAACAGTACCAATGTCTGGTATTTCTATATAATCATTGTTACCATCAAAATAATAAGCTCCACCTATCTTACCAGCAGATCTGTAAGATGAACCACCTGCAGCGTTACCAAAACAGTTATTACTAGTGGAATCTCTTATTAGACCAGAGTTCTCTTCAAGATGATGAACCATGAGATAGTTTCCATCCCATACGCCTGCGCTATTCTCTTGACTACCACAGTTAGGGTTACCATAGTAGATATAGAAGATACGATGCTCATCAGAGGTTGTAAGCAAAGGTATTCTAACCCAAGCGATTATCAACCCTTCACTCTTACTATAATACTCAAGCTCATGATCAAGTTTTATACTCCCATCTGCATTAATAAAGACAATATCATCACCATCATCCTGAGCTTTTGAAGTTATACTGCTCTCCTGTATTAGAACCAATACTGGAAAGTTAGCGTGTGCCCCTATGATCTTAGCAGGGTTTATCTCGATCCTTCTACGATAAATCCAGTTTGGATCCCACCATGCGCCTGTTATCTTTTTTACCCGGTCTATATTAAAAGTATGACGGTAAATCATGCTGTTACTTGGTTTATGAACTATAGATAAATCAAGTAAACCAGTAAATGAATCAAAATCAGGGTTATTACTTAGTATCTCCTGTATGTCAACAGTGTCACCACCCATTACACTACCCTTAAGATCAGTTTTTAACACTTTACCATTGCCTTTTAACTCAAGCTCATCCCATATCCCTCTCTGAGCAGTTATAACCAGTAATTGATCCTCACTTGGTGTGTCAGTTGGATGAAGCATTATTATAGGTGGCGGTGAACGTATAGATGAAACATTGTTTATGTATAGAAGTACTACACCAGCCACAACTACAGCTATTAGCAACATTAAAATCGCACCTATTGTCGCAGATATAGCGTTTTGATCATTCGTTGCATCTCTTCTCAGAGCGGTCATTGTTCAACCTTCTCAATTATGTTATACTTTGTTATAAATAATATAAATAATATACGTGTTAAAATGTCAAAATGGGAAAAATAACAACCTTATTTTTCTAAAATACCTCTATGTTTGGTATTAGATTATAAAAAGATGAAAAAAGAAGAGCAGATTTTTTTTTGTTTAATCAATTTTTTAGTAATCTTACAAACGGGTTGATGTCACCAAAATCTAGTTTTCCATCCTGGTTTATATCACCATGTAAACCTGGTAGCATCCTGTATCGTTCTTGGTATCGCCCTGGT
>JAVYLV010000069.1:0-6418 GCA_038740425.1 Thermoplasmatota archaeon
TCATGGAGAACAACGCGCTCCTACCTGACGCTAGCTACTGCTATGAATGGTTGATACAAGATCTACAAAAAAGATTAAACTGTTTACCAAAAAGTTATACAACAGGTGATGATATTGAGATAGCAGATAAAAAAGTACAGGAGATAGTGGACAATGACCTTGGTTATAATATCAACTTAAAAGAGCCATCTCCTAGAGAAGCCTTTGAGTTATCAGAGCGATACAATCTTCCACTACACCCCTTTTACAACTTATTCTGGCATGATATCAAAACAGAGGATATAAGAATACTCTCAAAGTATATACTAGAAAAAGGTGAAATAACCCTAGGAGATAAAACATGCTTACTAAAACTCCCATATGATGAAAACATTAAAAGAATCCTGATCGAGCTAGGTGCTCTCCATAAACAGAAAGAAAATAATCTGTTTTTTGATCGATACGCATACCCTTTGATTAGATGTTGTGGTTTAGAAGTGAAGGATGATAAAATAACAAAAACTGAGAGGTACAAACTCCTGGATGATGCCCATGATGTACCTATAGATATGGTATCTAAACTATCAGGGGTTATGATAAGAGCACGTGCACCCTTCAGGATCGGTGCGCGTATGGGACGCCCTGAAAAAGCTGCTGCTAGGAAGATGCGTCCACCCCCTCACGTGTTATTCCCAGTTGGTAACTTCGGTGGTAGTCAACGTTTGCTACAGAACGCAGCGGAGAATGTAGAGATAGAGGTAGAAGCAGGTTGCAGGTTATGCCCTGCATGCAAAAAAACAACTTATAAGATAACCTGTGATTGTGGTGCTCACACTGAGGTTAAAAACAGCGATGTCAAAAACCATAGGATAAATCTATCCCATGAGATCGATCTCGCTAAAAAAAGAATCAAAGAACGTGAACTACCTGAGATAATAAAAGGCGTGATTGGTACCATATCAAAAAATAAGACACCTGAACCACTAGAAAAAGGGATACTAAGAGCTAAACATAACGTATACGTATTCAAAGATGGTACTATACGTTTTGACATGACCGATGCACCATTAACCCATTTCAAACCAAGAGAAATAGGGGTATCAGTTCAACGTCTAATAGAACTAGGTTACAATAAGGATTACAGAGGGGAGGAACTCAAATACGATGATCAGATATGTGAATTAAAAGTACAAGATGTCATAATATCCAAAGAGTGCGCAGAGTATTTCATACAAGTGTCAAGATTCATAGATGACCTACTTGTAAAATTCTACCATATGGATCGTTTCTACAAAGCTAAAAAACTCGATGATCTGATAGGTCACTTAGTAATTGGTTTAGCACCACATACATCAGCTGGCGCTCTTGGTCGTATCATTGGTTTCACCACTGCGCAAGTGTGTTTCGCTCATCCTTTCTACCATGCTACTAAAAGACGAAACGCTGATGGTGACGAGGATGGTGTAATGCTTTTAATGGATGCCCTGTTGAACTTCTCCAAATGGTATATACCAGATAAACGTGGAGGTAGAATGGATCTACCTCTGATACTAACCACAAGGATAGACCCAGCAGAGGTTGACAAAGAGGCGCATAATCTTGATACATTATTCAGATACCCGTTAGCTCTCTACGAGGCTAGCCTAAGGCATGATCACCCTAGGAGTATAGAGTCAATGATGGGCCTTGTCGCTTCTCGTATAGGTACGGAGTTACAGTATGAGCATTTCGGGTTCACACATGATACTACTGATATATCAACAGGTCCTAAAGAGTCCTTATATAAAACATTGAAAACTATGATGGAGAAGATGAACACTCAATTAACATTAGCAGCTAAGATACGAGCTGTTGACGAAGCTGATGTAGCATATAAAGTTATAGAGAGGCATTTTCTACCTGATATACAGGGTAATCTAAGGGCTTTTAGTAAACAATCAGTTAGATGCCCCACTTGTAATCTAACCTATAGACGTATACCTATCCAGGGTGTATGTACTAAATGCGGTGGTAAACTAACATTAACTGTGCATGAGATGTCCGTGCGGAAGTATCTTAACATCTCAAAGGAGATATCTGAGAGATATCATCTTTCTCCTTATGCTTATCAACGTTTAAAACTCATTGAGAAATCCATTGATTCATTATTCATAAGTGATCATGTTAAAACAATGAGATTAACTGATTTTCTATAACGATATTGTTTGTGAGTTAGTTAATCATAACCTTTATTATATGTGTTTATATTATATCTACCCAATCCTGAGATGAAAGGAGGTATAGGTAGAGATATGGCTGATAGGGTTTTTAGTCAGATTGATAAACAACTGATGAATAAGCTATCATTGTATGTGAACGTGGTATTATTCATAATAATAGGAGTAGCCATAATAGCCTTGATCATTGATTCTTATAATACAGGTAAGCTGACAGCTAGTGGCGCAACAGGTGATCAGATGTTCCAGCAAGGTATTTATATAGCACGTGATATCGCTTTCTTATCTGTATCGTTAACACTTATATTCTATCAATTCTTTAGGAATCTGCGTATCATAATGCAACGTTCATGGTAGAAATATCATTTAAAAACAAAAATGGCGATAGATGTAGAATAGACCGGGGAGTTAGGCGTTCCCTGTAACCAGAAATCGCCGATACGCTGGGGTTGAAACTAAGAGGCGGTGTAACGATCATCAAATGATCCATCTCTTGACAATGAGACCTTGTCCTCTGGGATTAGAGGTGATGTTTACAAGGAGCCGGAGGGTTCCTTGTGCATCTTTACTGTGGGAACCGGGCGAGGCACGGAAGTGAGCAACCTTACCACAGACTGCTGATGCTCAGAGGGGTTGCAGGGTTAAGAATGGAGATGGGTTATCATTTGTGTGATACGTGCATCCACTCTAGGTGTTTCTACATCCGCTAATATTAAAAACCTGTTCTATTATTACCCTGTGGATTGATTCTGTAATAAATAAAATGGGGGATTATTGGATATGGCTAGGTTACTTAAGGATGATAATATAGTATCATCATGGCGTAATTTCTTCGAGGAATATTGTAGATCAGAGATTGAGACGATAGCAGTAGAATATCCTGATAAAAGAAGTTTATATGTTGATTACGACCTTATTGATGAATCTGATCCTAAACTAGCAGAATTGCTTATTAGTCAACCATATAAGATGATATATCATGCTAAGGAGGCGCTTAAGCAGATTGATACAGCTGTTGAGAATAAACTCTCTCTTCATTTCCGTGTTAGAAATCTTCCTCAGACACATAGGATACTGATACGTAAACTACGTGCATCTCATCTTGGTAAAATGGTAGCAGTAGATGGTCTCGTTAAGAAGAGAACCGAGGTTCGGCCTAAATTAGTTGTAGCGGCTTTCCAATGTCAGAAATGCGGCGCTATAATCAAGATTGAGCAGGATGAGGATATACTCAAAGAGCCATCGGAATGCTACGAGGATCAAGGGGGTTGTGGTCGTGTATCATCATTCAAACTCTCATCTAATTACTCTGAGTTCATAGATTCACAAAAGATAGAGGTTCAAGAGAACCCAGAAGGTTTAAGAGGTGGTGCTCAACCTGAGCGTATAAGTGTATACCTTGAGGATGATCTAGTAGGTGAGATATCACCTGGTGATAGGGTTATAGTGAATGGTATAGTCCGCTCTATGCAGAGGCATAAAGGTTCATTTCGTTTAACCTCTTTTGATAAAACCATGGATGCTGTTAGTATAGAATGTCAGCAGATGGCTTTTGAGGAGGTTGAGGTGACTGAGGAGGATGAGAGACGTATTATCCAAGCTAGTAAGGATCCTGCTATCTACGAGAAGATAAAAGGTAGTATAGCACCAACGATCTATGGCATGGAGATAGAGAAAGAGGCGCTTGCGTTACAGTTATTTGGTGGTATAGCTAAAGAGATGCCAGATGGGACTAGGATAAGAGGTGATATCCATACGTTATTTGTTGGTGATCCTGGTACAGCTAAATCACAACTGTTGACTTATATGTCTAAGCTTTCACCTCGTAGTGTATACGCTTCTGGTAAATCCTCATCAGCTGCTGGTTTAACCGCTGCTGCTATACATGATGAGTTCGGTGAGGGTCAATGGACATTGGAGGCTGGTGCTCTAGTTCTTGCTGATATGGGTCTAGCTTGTATAGATGAGATCGATAAGATGGATGATTCCGATAGGAGTGCTATGCATCAGGCTATGGAGCAGCAGGAGATATCTGTAGCTAAGGCTGGTATAAACGCTACGTTGAAGTCACGTTGTTCTATCTTAGCTGCTGCTAACCCTAAATTAGGGCGTTTCGATGAATTCATGTCGATACATGAGCAGATAAATATGCCTCCAGCCTTACTTTCTCGTTTTGATCTTATCTTCTCCATATTAGATAAACCTGATCGTAAGAGAGATATGGATTTATCCACGCATATACTGTTAGCTCATAAAGCAGGTGAGATACATCAGAATATACTTAGATCCAAGTCTTCTCCTTTTACTAAGGAGGAAGAAGAGACTCTGATGCGACGTGTGCTACCTGTATTTGATCCTGAGTTCTTGCGTAAATACGTGGCTTATGCTAAACGGAACGTATTCCCTGTATTAACAGATGAGGCTTTGCAGATATTGCAGGGTTATTATGTGGATTTCCGTAGTTCATCTGAAGGTTCAGTACCTTTTACTCCTCGTCAACTTGAAGCATTTGTTAGATTAGCTGAGGCTAGTGCTCGTGTAAGACTGAGTGAAAGGGTTACAGCTGAGGATGCTAGAAGGGCTATTAACATAATTGATCATTATCTTAGACGTGTAGGGCTGGATCGTGAAACCGGTAAGTTCGATATAGATATAATAGCTACAGGTATCAGCCATAGTCAGCATGAACGCATGAGGATGATTATTGATATAATTAAGCGCCTATGCGGTGAATCAGCTGATGGTAACGCTGCTAGAGCTGATATTATAAGTGAGGCTGAGATAGCTGGTATAGAGGCTAGCAAGGTTGAGGATGCTTTAGATAGATTGAAACGTAACGGTCAGATATACGAGCCTACTCATAACAAGTATAAGATCACAGAGTATTAAAATTAAAATATATAACTAAAAAGCTGATATTAGAAATAATCAACTTCTCTTCTCTATTTTTATCGAGGATGATGATGCTATTTTTATATAATGGAAAATATTATATAGATTTATAGGAATATAGTTTATTAATCGTTGTGTTATAATGATAAATAAAATATTGGGGATATATTTCAAGAGAATAGTACAGATGTAAATGGAGGATAATACTATATGAAGAAAAACGATAAGATCATGATAGTAGCAGGGGTTATCGTTATTTTAATTGTTTTAGCAGGTGTTTTTGTGTTTCCACCTTCTGTTTCAACCAGTCAGGACTCATCTATTACTTATTTTTTTGACGTAACAGGTGAGTTTCAATTTGTTCCTAATTCTATAATAGTATCTGATTCTTCACCTTTTTACGCGTTGATCGCTACTCCATTAGCTGTTCATTATGATTCAGAGCAGGTGCAAGAGTGTATACCTTTGTACGTCTATAACTATAGTGCCCCTTCTAAATCTGTTATCAGGGCTATTAATCAGATCAATAAACCTATTGATTGTTCAATTGATGATACGAAGTCACCTAAAGAATGGTCTATTGAACTCGCTAAGAGATATTGGAAGCGTACTGATGCGGTGTTATTAATAGAGAATAACGAGATAGGTTATGATCTAGGGGTAGTAGCAGCGCCTATAGCGTCCTATCTTAGTATACCCATCATAGTAACAGATGAGATAGATCATTCAGTACAGGATTTATTCAACAAATTAAATGTTAAGAAGATGATTATATGCGGTGGTAATCTTAGTAGCTACGGGACAATGTTGCCTCTTAGGACAGTGGATGATATAGTTGATGCTTCTATTATTCTTGTTAAAGAGAAATTTGGTGATATTGGTTATATTACTGTTACTAACCCTCTGGATGCTCACCGTTTTGAGGTGGTTAACAGTACTAAGATTGTTCTAGGGCCTAAACGTATGCGTACAATGGCTTCAACACAGCTGATGCAAGTTCTAAGGAAGAGTGACCAGTTTGTAGGGGAGTTTACTATACCTAAGGATTATAAGTATGCATTGGTTAAATTCAAAGGTATAAATCTTAACGTTGACCATGTTGATGAAATAGGTGATAGTGTACAGTTCTTCTGTGGTGTGTCTCCTGGTCAGATAAAGGATCTACCTGAAGGACTTGAGCGGTTTGAGATATACGCTGGTGGTACGAACGCAGGTGGCATACCAGTCAGGGATGCTACAGGTAGGGTGATAGAGGATTCTACATATACCGAGGTTGTATTATATGATCGCGGTGGTGTGAGATACCAGGTTACCGCTATGCCTAATTGGCT
>JAVYLV010000070.1:0-6413 GCA_038740425.1 Thermoplasmatota archaeon
CTTGGTCTTCATATAACAATAAAGAATCTAGGTGCTAGGACAGTATCAAATATAGAGTATAACGCGACGGTTGTAGGTGGTTATCTTATAAACCCTGCTAATGAATTGTTTAAAGGAGAGATACCTAATATTTTACCTAAAGAGCAGAAGAGTATACTGATAGGGCCTTTTTTCCAGATTGGACGAGTTAAAATCATTTTTAAGCTGAGTGATAAAGATGATACAAACCAGTTATCATCTGAGATCCATGCTTTCACGTTAGGTTTCCTGATTATCTGTACAAAGATATATTGATTTTTTGTAATTTATTCTGTTGTTAATTTTTATATACCTTGTAGTCTATACATTTTAAACAATTTAAAGGGGAGGTACCCATAATGAGTAGAGAGGATATCGAGTTAAAGATGAGAATGATACCTGTGGAGAAACCAGAGGATATGAACTTCATCCTAGGTCAGACGCATTTTATTAAATCAATAGAGGATATCTATGAGGCTATAGTAAACTCAGTACCGAAAGGTAAATTCGGTGTAGCATTTGCAGAGGCTAGTGGAGCATGTCTTGTAAGAAGTGAGGGGAATGATAAAGAGCTTATAAGATTAGCTGAGGAGAACATGAGACGTATAGGAGCAGGGCATACTTTTATAGTATTCATGAGGGATTGTTACCCTTTGAACATACTGAACTCTATCAAGGCGGTACCTGAGGTTTGTTCTATCTACTGCGCTACAGCTAACCCTACAATAGTCATAGTAGCAGAATCCAAAGACAATGGAAATATTAAAAGAGGTATATTAGGAGTCATAGATGGTTTCTCACCTAAAGGTGTAGAGTCTAAACAAGATAAAAACCAGAGGAAGAAATTCCTCAGAGACATAGGTTATAAACTATGAGTTAATACTAATGCCCATACACTCCTATCAGCGGTACGAATACGCATCCACCATGATCAGTTACAGTAGTCTTATCTTTTTTCTTTTCTAATAGTTTAAGTGAGCATATAGATGAGCCTAGAGGGACTAGTAGTTTTCCTCCGTCTTTCAACTGCTCGATCAGCGGTGGTGGTACAACCGGTGCAGCACACGTCACATATATCTTATCATAAGGTGCGTGTTCAGATAGACCCAATGAACCATCACCAACATGGACCTCCACGTTTTTAATACCTGCATTTTTAAGATTCACCTTGGCTTTATCTGCTAAGGAGTGTATCCTCTCTATGGTATACACTTTACCACGTGGTCCTACCATCTTAGATACTATAGCAGCATGATATCCACTACCAGTACCAATCTCTAGTATATGTTCTCCCTTTGTTATATCTAATACTTCACACATTATAGCTATCATATGGGGCGCTGATATAGTCTGTCCTTCACCTATCTCTAATGGTGTATCAATATAAGCGCATGATCTGCGATTATACGGGACAAAGAGTTCACGTGGTACTGATAACATAGCCTCTTTAACTTTATCTGATTTTATGTAACCATATCTCACTAGTTTCTCCACTAGTTCTTCTCGTTTATTAGTGGACATAGGTAACCCATTCATCAAATAATATTACTAGTATTTATATACTGCATCATTTGGTTTTTTATAGGGATAATCATATTACCTTAATCCCTTATGAATAAAAGAGCGGTAATAGCACTTGGTGGAAACGCCCTTATAAAAAAAGGGCAAAAAGGTACTATATACGAGCAGTTTGCTAATACACGTGAGAGCTGTAGGCCTATAGTGTCTATGATAAAGGAAGGATGGGATATAGTTATAACCCATGGTAACGGTCCGCAAGTTGGCGCTATACTACTGCAGAATGAGGCTGCTAAAGATATAACACCAGCTATGCCTCTTGGTATATGTGTAGCTGAGAGTGAAGGATTAATAGGTTATATGATCCAGCAATGTTTATCAAACGCTCTTAAGAGGGCGGGTGTAGATAAGCATGTTGTAACGCTTATAACACAGGTCATAGTTAAACAGGATGATGAAACATTCATTAACCCTACTAAACCTATTGGGCCTTACTATACTGAAGAAGAGGCAAAAAAGATGATGAAAGAGGGTTACCGTATGACCCTACTACCACGTGGATGGCGTATGCTAGCCCCTTCCCCAGACCCTGTACGGATAGTGGAGGGTGATGTGATAAGAAGGATGCTGGATGATGGTGTAGTTGTTATAGCATCAGGTGGTGGTGGTATGCCTGTTATAGAGAAAGAGGGATGGGGTCTTGATGGTCTAGAAGCGGTTGTGGATAAGGATCTGGCAGCTGAGAGGTTAGCTGAGGCTGTAGATGCTGATGTACTATTAATATTAACAGATATAGATAGGGTGTATCTTAACTATAATACGCCTCAAATGAAACCTATTGGTTTGATAACCCTTGAGGAGGTTAAAAGATACTATAACGAAGGGCAGTTCCCCCCTGGTAGTATGGGTCCTAAGATATTAGCAGCTATTAGATTTTTAGAGTATGGTGGAGAGAAGGTGGTTATATCAGATATAGAGCATGGTTTGGATGCGTTACGGGGGGATAAAGGTACAACAATAGTAAGAGATAAGAGTAAGTTTAAAAATTTAAAAAAATAGGATGGTTTTGAATTAAACCATTTTTTTATGGCCCTTGTTTCGTTCGTCTACTTAGACATGCACGTGACATTTTATGCTCTGAGCAGTCTATCTCTATATGTTCACCTTTAACCATGTAGTATATCTTTTCAGCTATCTTGCATGCATGATCACCACATCTCTCAAGGTACCGAGCAACCATCATATAATGCGCACCCTGTGTTATATTTTTGTTATTCTCCATCATGTATGTTAAGCATTCACGGAATATAGAATATCTCAGTTCATCAACCATGGTCTCTCTCTCCTCAAGTGTACTGAAGGAGGATATATCCTCTGTTATGAAAGCGTTTAGCACATCATCAATCATACCGCATACTATCTCAGCCATGTGTGGTATACTTATCAGTTTCTTCATTCGTGGAACCTGGTGTAACTCTTCTGTGACCTTAGCTATATCCTTGCCGTATCGTCCTATCCTAGCTAGATAAGTATTCATCTTCAAGCAGCATGCTATCGTACGCATATCCTTAGCCATAGGTTGGTATAGTGCTATTAGACGCAATGCTTTCTCCTCTATATCATGGTCCATATCAGCTAATATACCTTTCTGTGATAGAACCCATGATGCAAGTTCTATGTTATCATCCCTAAGGGAATCAGTCGCTTTCCTAAGCATATCTCTAGACAGGTTCCCCATCTTTACTACATCGTTTTTTAGTTCATTTAATTCCTCATGGAATTTATGACTCATATCTTCCACTCCTACAAATAATTTATTTATCCGAATCTACCTGTTATATACTTCTCAGTTAACTCTTCATGTGGATCCTCAAATATCTGCTCTGTTCTACCAAACTCTATGAGTTTACCTAGATACATGTAAGCTGTGTAATCACTTACCCTTGCTGCTTGTTGCATGTTATGCGTAACTATTATAACAGTATACTTCTTCTTAAGCTCAAACATTAGATCCTCTATCTTAGCTGTAGCTATCGGGTCTAGAGCGCTGCAGGGTTCATCCATTAGTATTATCTCTGGTTCTATAGCTAAAGCCCTAGCTATGCATAGTCTCTGTTGCTGACCCCCAGACAGACCCATGGCTGACTCATGTAGCCTATCTTTTACCTCATCCCAGAGAGCAGAATCCTTCAAACTTCGTTCAACTATACTATCAAGCACCTTTTTGTTATTAACACCTTGTACTCTAGGACCATATGCCACGTTCTCGTATACACTCTTTGGGAAAGGGTTAGGCTTCTGGAATACCATACCTATCTTTCTACGTATCTCTACAGCATCAATCTTCTCGTCGTATATGTTAACGTTTTTGAATAACACTCTGCCATTTACCTTACAGTCAGGTATCACATCGTTCATACGGTTAAAACAACGTATAAGTGTTGATTTACCACAACCTGATGGGCCTATAAGCGCGGTTATATTATTATATGGTACACTCATGTTTATATCGAATAAAGCTTGTTTCTCACCGTACCATAGGTTAAGATTCTCTGTTCTGATGATCTCTCTATCTTTTATCTCTGTTATATATATCACCATCTCGTTTTTTTATGGTAATGGTTACGTATCATTACAGCTACTGAGTATAGACCTATCACGAGTATTAGTAATACTAGGGCTGTACCGCTACCAGCAGCCTGTGCCTTAGCGCCAGGTACATTAGTAGCTATTATATATAAATGATACGGGAGTGCATTCACAGGCTCAAATATAGAGGATGGTAGGAAAGCTGAGAATGTCACAGCAGTGAACATTATAGGTGCTGTTTCGCCTGCTGCTCTACCTATGCTTAGTATAGCACCTGTTATAATCCCTGGAGTTGCTGGTGGTAGTACTACGCGTTTTATAGTCTGCCATCTAGTAGCGCCGAGAGCGTAGCTCCCTTCCCTTACACTTTGAGGTATACTACGTAACGCCTCCTCTGTTGTTCTGAGTATAGTTGGTATGATCATGAACGCTAGGGTTATCTGGCCTGCTATCAAAGAGAAACCGAACCCTAGGTATAGTACAAAGAAAGCAAAACCAAACAACCCGAATACTATAGAGGGTGTACCATTTAACAGGTCAGCTGCTGTGCGTATTATCCTTGTTATAATATTCTCTTTTGTATACTCTGTTAGATAGATCGCTGATCCTACACCAATAGGTAACGCTATAGCTACAGCCCCGCCTACCAGGTAGAGAGTCCCTATTATAGCAGTTGATATACCTCCTTCTCTCCCTAGACTTCTAGGAGGCTGGGTTAGGAACTCCCATGATAATGAGCCAGCGCCGTTGATGATTATATATGCTAGAATTATACCTAGTAGTATGATTACAACGATGATTGATATACTAATAGTTGAGAACGCTATCTTCTCCATGGTTCTAGCTGATATTTTTTTTATCGTATATGAGAGTATTAACCCTAGTATAGTTAGGAGGATGGTTACTACGAGACCAGTGATCAGATAAATGATTACAAGAGATAATAAAAGCATGGCTGATAATAGTATCTTTTTTATTCTTTCTGCTAGATTAAACGGTATTTTAAAGGTTATGGAATCTTTCTTGTACTCTGCGTTATGTTTCCTCTGCAACCTCCTCAATACATACACTGCTGTTAGGTTTATCGTTAGTGTTATCAATAAAAGCAGGGTAGCTAAACCGAATAATGCATGGTAATGTGGACTACCAACAGGTACCTCAGATGTCTCTATGCCAAGAGTTGATGTTAAAGTCCTGATAGGTGAGAATACATTCCATGGTGGGTTAGGTATTATAGCTGAGTTACCACACACCATGAGTACGGCCATAGTTTCCCCTACAGCTCGTCCTATCCCTAGTATTATCGCTGCCGTTATACCTGACATGGCTGATGGTAGGATAACCCTTCTTATAGTCTGCCATCTAGTAGCACCTAATGCTAACGCTCCTTCTTTGTATTCTCGTGGTACAGCTTTTATAGCATCCTCAGATACTGTAGTGATAGTTGGTATAGCCATTACACCTAGTATTATCGAGCCCGCTAGCCATGTTTCACCTGTAGGCACCCCGAATATATCCTTTATCCATGTTGTTAGTATTATCAAACCGAAGAAACCGTACACTACACTGGGTATACCTGCTAGTAGCTCTATTGCTGGTTTGATTATTGATCTAGCACGGTTAGAAGAGATCTCTGATATGAATATAGCAGCCCCTATGCTGAGAGGTATAGCAAGTATCATTGCCCCTAGTGTCACCAGTAATGTTCCAATGATCATAGGGTATGCCCCGAATCTCAGTAATTCTGTTGGGCTCCATACCCCTCCTGAGATGAATCTCCATATATCGACTGGTAGAGGATATGTTTCTTTTAATAGGAATACTAGTATCGAGAATATTATGAATACACCTAGTATAGCTGTTATGAAAAAAAGTATCTTGATAGTCTCCTCTTTTATTTTTCTCATTGAAGCATTAGGCATGTTGAATAAGATATGTTTTATTGCTTTCTCCCTCATTTTTTGTTTTCCTATTTCTTATCCGTAATTCCTAAATATCATTTTGGTATATTGTTAATGATATAAAAATAGAGAGGGAGAGTAGATTTTATGTTTTATTGTAGTTCATTCCATTTGGTATACGTACCTTTGTATATCTCTTTTAACTGTGCTAATGTTATATCACCTACATAACTGTTACTCGGATGTACGATTATAGCTATCCCGTCATTGCATATGACATGTTTCACGAGGTTGGGATATGAGGATATCTCGCTTGATTTAAGCTCCCTTGAAGCCATACCTATATCAGCTGATCCACTACCAACTGACTGGACACCAACACTGCTG
>JAVYLV010000071.1:0-6391 GCA_038740425.1 Thermoplasmatota archaeon
GCATTCCTCTCTATAACTAAGCATGAAGAAGGATTAGATCTAATACCAAAATAACTACTAGTAAAAGTATTATTAGTTATAACACAATGGTCCCCTTCAATTTTAAGAGCAGCAGAGTTCCATCCACTTCTACGCAATGTAAAACCGCTTATAGTTACATTATCTGCCTTTATAGTTATAACGTTACCCACTGATCCAGGATCAACATACGTGGTTCTTTCACCTTCTCCGTATAAACTCAATGGTTTGTCAATCACCACGTTCTCAAAATATATATCACTAGTAACAAGTATAGTCTGATTAGCAACAGCATCGTTGATAGCGCTTTGTATCAACCAGTATCCTTTATTCTCATCTATGTTGAACACCCTAGGCTCCTGGATGGTAGCAGTTGTCTTATGAACAGAGATGTTATTCATCGCATCAGTCACCTTAAAGGTTACAACGTATCGCCCTGGTTTAGCATACATGAACGTTACATTCTGCTCTGTTGAAGTATTCCCATCACCGAAATCCCAATGCCATGTATAAGGTGGTGTCCCTCCATATACCTTTCCTCTGCAAGTAAACCATTCATGATCAGCTGCAAAAAAAGGACCATTTGTACAAGCAAAAAATCCACTCCTCATCAACGGGTACATATCCTTATTTTTACCGTAAGGCGGTATAAGATAAGGTGTATCGCCTATACCATCACCATTAAGATCAGACCCGTTGTAATCACTCCAATAATTACCCCGTCCAAGCATAGCATGATACCATTTATTCCTGTAGATATCATACGCATTCTGCACATTAGCGATGAAGCTATTATGATAAAGTATATTATCCAATGGTTTACCACCGAAAAAAGGAAGCAGATCAGTCTTAACACCAGGCGATGTTGAACATGATGCAATAAGATTACCAACAAAAGTATTATTGTTAGCCACACCTTCAAGGTATACTCCACCTTTATTACCCTCAAATATGTTATTAGTGAATGTATTATTGTTACAATAGTATATCATTGATACACCCCATTCAGTATTATCCAAGAAGAAGTTACGTGTAATTGTATTGTACGATGCATGCCCTTGAAGATCCACCGCCATCCAGTACCCTCTAACGGTACAATCCGTTACCGTGTTATACTGAGAAGTCCAGATGTATACTGCACTGTATCTACCTCCTGCTATTGAGCAGTTTGCAATAGTATTATAGCGTGAACCTTTTATCTTAAGACAGTGGTTACTTTGTAGTACTACGTTAGAAAACACGTTGTGGTGTGCCTCTTTGATAATGCAACGTCCAAATGATGATACCACAAGATTAGTAACAATTGTATTATTAGATAACAAAGCGATAGCATTATATGAATCAACATGCGGTTTGATACTCATATCACTAAAACATACATAGTCACCGGTTATAGTAACAACATATCCTCTATCTTGACCTTGCATGGTAGTACCAAGAATATCCTCTCCTTTTATGTTAACAGGACGATCTACCAATATATTCTCGATATACACCCCTTTTTTTATGATGATAGTATCATTAAAACCTGCATCATCCACCGCTGACTGTACAGTTGGATAACCACCTTTGCCATCACCAACCATGTAGATATTATCCTCATTGTTTATAACAATCATCATCTGAGTTGTCTTCTTTATAATATGATCCTTTTCACACACCACTTGTAACCTGAGATGATAAGTCCCCTCTCTCAACCCGTTTGTATCCAGCACCGCTAAAGTATTATTTATCACTGATTCAGTTGAATTTATAACCTCCACCCATCCCTCTAACTGAGGATATCGACCGTACCCTATCTCAATTCTATAATATCTGAAATTTTCACCCCAAGCAGTACCTTTTATAGCGTAATTTCCTTTTACATTAGCCCAATCTCTTATATCAAAACAAGATATCAACCGTTTTCTTCTATATACAGCATCAGACACATTAATCCTTTTACCTATTGGTTCAGTAGAACTTACATCATCACCAGTTGATACCAGAAGATCCTTTAACTGTGCGGGTGTAAGACTACTGTTAATGGATAATACTAAAGCTGCAAGCCCAGCGACATGAGGACAAGCCATACTAGTACCATTTGAACGATAATACTCCTCATCTACAATATGAGTTTCATCACCATACATATCGGTCCCATTAGCCCGCAATGATAAGACATCAACACCAGGCGCGCAGACATCAACAGCTGAACCCCAGTTAGAAAACCAAGCTCTCTGCCCATATGGATCTAACGCAGCAACCGCTATAGTTTCTTTCATATTTGCCGGGCTGTAAAAAGACGCATCATCATCATTGTTACCCGCAGCAAAAACTATGACACATCCCAGGTTGTAAGCGTATTTTATAGCATCCTCAACAACAGGGAGAGGAGAAATAGGTAAACTTGGACCCCAACTGTTACTCAACACCCTAGCGCCTTGATCAGCAGCCCATCTAATAGCATCTGCAAGTATCTCAACTGGTCCTGAACCTGAATCATCCATTCCTTTAACCGCCATGATACTACAATGCCAGTTCACACCAACTACACCAAGGTTATTATTACCAACAGCGCCAATAATACCAGCACAATGAGTCCCATGACCATGTCCATCTTTAGGATCACCATCATCATAAGCAAAATCCGCGCCATAGATATTATCAATAAAACCATCTTGGTCATCATCTATATTGTTATCAGGTATTTCATCATCGTTAATCCAAAGGTTGTTGATGATATCTGGATGGGTATAGTCGATACCTGTATCTACGACAGCTACAATTACATCTTTGCTCCCTATGGTGACATCCCATGCATCCTTAACATTGATCATGTGTAAGCCATAGAGATCATTGTATCCTTGACCCCAACTCCCAATCTTATGATAATAAGGATCATTAGGTTCAAGCATAACACGCATAATATAGTTTGGTTGTGCTTCTTCCACTAATGAGCTCTGTTTGTACCTCTGGATCTCTGCTTCAATATCTACATCAGAGGCAACAGTTATCTTAAACCATTTTGACAAATCTGTTTTTTCATTTTGTTTTTGTGGATTTGAACGAAACACAGGTTTAATGCACAGAACAGATGTTAGAGAGGGATCATCCTTCTGCATACGATCAATAACTATTCTTATATTATCAGGCGAGAGAACATCAACTGAATCTGAAAACTTTATAAGTAAATCACCCGGTGTATATATCATACGATCCTTATCAAAGAACCGACAGGATATGTCACTATCATCTATTATCTTTTTATCATTTGCAATACTATCAATCTGCATACTCTTTTGGATTATAAGGTCATTGTCTATTTTCTCTAATGTTGCAGATGGTTGACCAACGTTTAAAAAAAATAGAAAACAAAAAGAAAGAGAAATTAGCTTATTTGATATTTTATTATTTACTCGATTCATGTTATAAACTACCCTCTTACTTAGTTTTTATAATATGTTCCCTGTTAAAATATTATTATATTTAAATAATTTTTTGTTTAAATTATTTATACAAAAACTGGAGAGCAAGTATTTAGGAGTATATTGTTATTTCATTCTACATAATTCAACATCTCTCTTCTCTGAAGGGGGGCTAACTATTAAAACAACTATAAATATCACCTAAATGCTACATGTTATAATAAAAAACTATAAAATAAGTCATATCTTCACTAAGCTAAGACTAGTAATAAAAGAACTGAAAAAATTAATCGAGAAATGAAAGTATGATTAAAGCACAGCATAAATCACAAAGGGTAGGCGTGTTTGTAGACGTACAGAATATGTACTACTCAGCTAAACAACTATACAACAATAAGGTTAACTTCAAAACTCTACTAGAGGATGCCGTAGCTAACCGTAAATTAGTGAGAGCTATAGCATACGTTATAAAAGCAGATGTCAAAGATGAAAACATGTTCCATGAAGCATTAGAAGAGATAGGATTTGAGGTTAAAGCAAAGGATCTACAGGTGTTCTATGGCGGAGCTAAAAAAGGAGATTGGGATGTAGGTATAGCTATGGACGTTATGCGTTTAGCGCCTAAACTAGATACAATAGTACTTATAAGCGGTGACGGTGACTTCTCTGATCTATTGGAACATGCTAAGAGTCTTGGATGCAGGGCAGAAGTGATGGCTTTCGGTAAGACTACATCGCATAAACTATTAGAAGTCGCTGATCAATTTATAGACCTAGATAACCAGAATAGATATCTGCTTGAGAGGAAAACATCTAGGACGAGAAGGAGATAAAATAGAAGAAAGGATTATTAAAATCAAACCCTCTATATTTATATTTTAAATACATTATACCTTATTAGATTTAACCTTAAAAAAGTGAAAAAGGAATTAAACCATGTTAACCATACGAAAAAATAATAATATAGTATTGTATCCTCCTTTCGCTTTCAAATAAACAAATATGGGATATGATAATGATAAAAAAAGACGTGATGTATTATGGTTCGAACAAAGACTAAGAAATTCAGAGGTTCTAAGAGACATGGCCGCGGTTATAAATCAGGACGTGGAGCAGGTCTGAGAGGCGGTAGAGGTAACGCGGGTCTACATAAACATAAAGTGATGCATATGATAAAATATATGCCTGATCATTTCGGTGTGCATGGTTTTAAAAGACCCAAGTCAATAACTAGAAAGCTAAAGGCTATAAATGTGGGACAATTAGAAGAACAATTCCCAGGTCAACGTGATATAGATCTAACAAAGGAAGGATATGATAAGCTATTAGGCGGAGGAAATATTAGCAGTAAGATAAATGTCACGGTTAAATCGGCGACACCTCAAGCAATTGAAAAAATAAGCGAGAAAGGCGGATTAGTAAAAACTGAGACTAAAACCTGAAAAAAATGTATTTAATTAATAGTAAAGGGTTTTGTATATGGCAGAGGAGAAGAAAAGTCGTTTATTTGCTCTACAACCTATAATTGAACGATGGCCAGCTGTAACTAAACCAGAGGTCCATGTTCATTTCCGTACAAAACTACTATGGACCATACTCTGCCTTATCATATATTTCATACTTACTAACATAATGATATATGGTCTTAAGAAGGATATAATCGATCTATTCGCTGGTTACAGGTTCATAATGGCTGGTGCATCAGGTTCTATAATGCATCTAGGTATAGGGCCCATAGTAACCGCTTCTATTATACTACAGTTATTTGTTGGTGCTAAGATCATCAAACTAGACCTTACGAAGAAAGAGGATAAAGCTATATATCAAGGTACACAGAAGATACTAGTAATAGTAATGATATTTGTGGAGGCTGTACCACAGATATTTGGTTACCTTGAACCTACAACCGCTCTAGTGAGTCGTGTAGGCGGCTTAGCCGCTGATCTTATAATTATAACACAGTTATTCATGGGAGCATTTTTAGTATTCCTTATGGATGAGTTAATATCAAAATGGGGTATAGGCTCGGGTATATCCTTGTTCATAGCGGCTGGTGTATCAGAGTCTATATTTACAGGGTTGTTCAACTGGTTACCAACAGAGGGGGCTTCTACGTGGAGTCTGAGTAACCCGCCTGCAGGTGCTATACCCGGTACCTATTATCTAATATCACATATGACGTTAGGGCAGATAGTAGATGGGGGTTATGAACTCATTTTTATAGGTAGCCCTGTATCCTATCCAAACTCATTATTACCGTTAATAGGTACTATACTAATATTCTTCATAGTTGTGTATGTTGAATCCACAAGGATAGAGCTTCCGTTAACACATAGTAACGTTAGAGGAGCACGAGGTAGATACCCTATAAGACTCATATACTGCTCCAATATCCCGGTTATACTAATGTCAGCCTTGTTGGCTAATATAAACATGTTTGCTTTACTCTTCTATACTCATCCAACACTTAAGAAGATACCATTGATAGGTGGGCAATGGTGGATAGGGAAATACGATACAACTATCAGTACTCAGCCTTTGATGGGTGGAGCATGGTACCTTCAGAGTCAGAATGGTGTGCATTCATGGTTAATACCAATACTCAGAGGAGGCGAAGCTGGACATGAACCATACCAGTTTGCTATCCGGATTATAATATATATCTCGATAATGGTTATAGGTTCGATACTATTTGCTAAATTCTGGATTGAGACAACAGATATGGGTCCATCTGCTGTAGCAAAGCAGATAGAAAGCTCAGGTATGCAGATACCAGGTTTCCGCAGGGATCCACGTATACTAACACATGTACTTGAACGGTACATACCTATAGTCCCTATAGCATCTGCGAATGCTGCTAATGCACCAACAGATGCTCCTCCTATGACTGTTACTACAGGTATGTACCGTTCAAGTACATGTGTTAGTATACGTGGATCCCTGCGGAAACCTGGTATCTGCATACC
>JAVYLV010000072.1:0-6260 GCA_038740425.1 Thermoplasmatota archaeon
AATTTTTAATTTTTTTTGTATCTTAAAATTATACCTCATAGAATATAAAATGAATATAGTTCTATATAGATAACTGGTTAATCTATAGATTATATTCAATATGTTTAATTAATATCTGCAAGTATCATATATAAATTTAAAGGTAAGTATAGTTATGGGGATCCCAATTAATATTCCAGGTTTGGATCAATTCATACAGGAAATCCCAGATGGGAATATTATTGTTATCCAAGGTGATATTGATCCTATCAAGACTATTTTTACTCAGATTCTTGCTGGTTATGCTCAGAGAAACAAAAAAGAGGTAATATATGTTTCTTCACGAGCAAAAGAGGAGATACGTGAGGAGCTTTTACAGTATACTGGTTCTTCTCATTTTAAAGTTATAGAGGAGCGTTCTCATCGGTATTGGAAGGATTTTGTGAAAAAAGATGTTGTTCTTATTATTGATTCTTTCTCCTATCTGGTTCTTGATAAATCATTATCTGAGGTTAGAACAATCCTTGAGGAGCTTGATAGTCTCTGTAAACAGAATAATACCATTCTTCTGCTTACATTAGAATATGGTATGCTCGATGAAAAAATCCAGATAACGATCAATCATTTGGCTGACGGTATAATTCATTTTTTGTATAGAGAAACTACAAAGGGTATTGCTCGTTTTATCAGGATTTCTAAATGGCTTAATCGATATTCATTCACTGATAATATTTATTATTCATTTGATGGCACAAGAATAAATATCGATCTCCGTGCACGTGTAACATAGGATGTGGAAAAACATGTATAAAACAGGATATGAAAGATACGGTCTCAGTAGTAATCCTTTCAGGGATCTTTCAAGTGAGAGTCTAGAAAATGTTGATATTTTTCATGTTACTCAGCGTATTGATGAGGATCTTTTACGTATACGAGAAGAAGTTTTTTACAAGGAAAACAAGGCTGTTATAGCTGTGCTTGGTGGTCTTGGAGCTGGAAAAACCGAACGTTTATTACTAGTTGCAAATGAAGCAAAGCGGAACAAAGCCTTCTATGTGTTTCAAAACATGACTTTTGAAACTAAATGGGTTGTCGAAGGTATCCTTGATATAATCATTCAACAGACAAAACTCGGTTTTTTCACCCGTATATTCTTCCCTCCTAAATGGTATAGAGGAGTTGTTAAAAAACGTAAAAGAGCTGAGAAAGAATATGATCCTGATAAAGCAGGGCGTGTTATTGCAGAGGCCTTAAATCAGAATACCCCTTCTTTTTTGTTAATCAATGATTTACATAACCTCTCTAAAGCAGAGGATGCAGAGCGTTTCCTACATACTTTACATGCACTTATTGACCATATCAACCCGGGTGTGATGATCATGATTAGCAGCGATCAGGTTTTTTTCGAAACACTTATGCGGTCTTATAAGTCGCTAAATGAACGTATTAATCGTAAGTTGGTGATCCCGCCTTTAAGTGATCAAGAGGCGCAGTTGATGATTGCAAAGAGACTATTGGAGAAAAGATTGGTTGATGATGTTGATCCTTTGTATCCTTTCACGCCTGAAGGTGTTTCTTTTATGAATGTTGAGGTGAATGGCAATCCGCGTCGTTTGCTTAAACTCGCTGATGTAGTGATCGATTACGCATCGAAGAAACGTTGTATCATGATTGATGAAACTGTTGTTAGTGAAGTGATCGCAATGATTAAAGAGCAAAAGATAGAGGTTCTTGAGGATCAGCAGGGTGTTGATATGGTATGTATACCTATAAAAAAAGAAGTACCTTTTAAAAACCCAAAAGATAAAGGGATAGATAATACGCTTGCTGGGGATATTCCAGTCAAAAAAGAGGTTTTTTCAAAGAAAAAAAATTTTAAAAAAAAGGTAAACAGATCAGGTAATTTTTGTGTTTCTGATGATAATGTTGATAAAAAACATACGTTAAATGATGAAGGAGAAAAAACATTGATTAAGGTATCATGCCCGATATGCCAGAAGATATTTACTTGTGAGCTAAACAGGAAAAATCCTATCCTTAGGTGTCCATATTGTGATTTTGTTGGATCTGTTACAGAGTAGAAAAAATATTTTTTGATTAAGGTTTTTATAGTATTAGCAGTGCGAAGAATACCACTGAGGATATGGTTAGGATTAATGAATGGATTAATCCGTATTTGATTTTCCCATCGACAAGCATACCCATTAGCGTCCCTGTTCCAAGAGAGTTTATAATCATTAGGTGCAGGAATCGTCGTTTCATGGTTTCAATACTCATCCTACTGATAGCTGATTGGGTTGCCTCTGTTGATTCAAGTGATGTTGCCCCTAGTAGAGAGATATCCATGGAACTCATTGATGGGAACATGATTATGAGTTGATATAGAATAATTAATAGTACACCGAATGCTATGTACATAGTGGTTATCTGCGCGGTTAGTTGTCGTCTGCGTTCCTGGTTGATTTTTATGAAATCATCCATGTCTTTTGCTGTTCTGTATATAACCAGTGAGGTTTCACCTCCTATCTTTGAGGATTCTCCTATGAGTGTGGCGTATCTTTTAACTAGTTCGCTTTTTATTGGTTTCACCATGGCTGCCATTACTTCCTCAAATGGTCTACCGATTTTTATATTCTCAGATGCTTTTACTAGATGATCCCTAAGGATACCTTTGCTTGTTTTTGCTAGCTCGATGACTGCTTTAGTTGGGTCAAGTCCTCCTCGCATCGCATCAGCCATCTCGAAGAGGAACTGGGCGAATGCTTGTTCGTATTTACTGATTTTCCTTCGTTCTATAATTGCTGATATTGTATATGGCGCTAATGCGACAAAGATACCTACTGTGAAGATGTATTCAGGTAGGAACAGGGATTCTTCTAGGTTTCTTGCAGTGTATGCTAAACCGAAGATTATTATAAAAAAACCGATCAGGAGTGGTATATATAATGTTACAACTTCTCTCTGTATAGGGTGTCTAGCGAAGAATTTCTTAAAGGTGAATCTCCTTGTTTTTTTCAGATATATAATAACTAATATAAAGATGATGAATGCGATTAATACCCCGTAGATGATGTATGTGATAATAGTGAATAGATCTATCCCTTCTTCCAGGGTTAATTTTTTTGTGGTGTCTACAGTGAACGTCCAGGTTTTGGTTACACGATTATTATAGAAATCTTTTACTTCTATGGTTACTGTATGGTTACCATCTTTTAGTTTTAGTATCTCAGGTACCCGGTAGGAGACATAGGATGATGTTATGGTTGTTTCTTCCCATTCTGTAACATCTATTTGATCAATAAAGATTTTCACTGACCCTGTATCTACTCCGGAGTTATCATTGTATTCTGCTTTGATTATTGGTGTTTGGTTCCCTATTGTTTCGTATTCTAATGGTGAGATGATGATTATTGTCGGTGGTTCTGTATCATCTTGTGCTGAACTGTATCCTACTGTTAATGATAGTATGATAAGAAAAGTTAGTATTATGGTTAATGTTTTTTTCATCATATTTTTAACCGCTTTTTGAGTATGCCATAGCTATGATTGAGTTTATCGTGAGTAAAGCGACCGGTATCAGACCATATGATAGTAGTATCAGTAGCGAATCAGCGGTTAGTGGACCTATGGATGACCGCATTACATCTAAGAGAAAAGCTGCTATACCGAGGAATAAAACGCCAATTAAGACTAGGCTTGAGTATATTTCTGAGTAGGTTGCTAGTTTTTCTATGAATTCTTTTTGTATATCTCTTTTAATCTGTAGTGTGATATCTGCTTTTGATCTTAGATAAGCGTCAAGATCTCCTCCTTGATGTATCATGTTGCAGAGATCCCATAGTGTCTCTCTGAATAGAGATGATGGTGTCTCTTTTGCTGTTTCGCTGATCGCTGTGATTATATCTTTTCCTTCTACATCTACTTTTGAGATTATCTTTTTGAATTCTGAGGTCATGGCTGGTTCTCCGCTGCGTTGTGCCATATGCCGCATTATTTTGATAGGGGTTAAACCAGTGCTTGCGAGTATTGAGAGTTCACTTAGAACGAATGGTAGTTCACGGTTGATCTGTGCTTTCCTTGATGATATCTTAGAGTTCATGACAAAAAAGAACATTATTATACTTAACCCTGTGGTTAAACCAGTTAAACCAAGGGTGTAGAATAACCAGGCTTCGTTTGCTAATATTATTGAAAAGATAATACTATATATAATTAGAGATATAATGAAGGTTAATATATCTGTTATTATTATTGTAGCGTAGAAAACTGATGGCGTGTATTTCATGTTAGCCATTCTGAGTTTCTCTTGGATAGGACCGTCTTCGTATATCTTAAGATACTTTCCTAGTATACGATAACATAGTGATTTGTATTTCTCAGTAAATATTCTACTTAATTGTTTTTTTTTAATATTTTTTTCTTTCTTTTTTTTCATATATAGTACTCTACTTAATTGTTGTTTCAAGATCCATGGTTGCTTTGATGGGGTCTACGTAGTACATATTTATTGCTTTGCTGACTTCTTTATAGTAGTTTAGATTTTTTTTGTTCATGAGTCGAAGGTAATATTCTTTTCTTTTGATCTCGTCCATGGTCTGGTCGATGTCTTTTCCTGTTTCTTTTGCGATTTTCTCTAGTATGAAGCTTCTGCCGCTGTAATGGAAGAAGTCTCCTTTAGGGTTCCATTGGAAGATGTTATTGGTTAGAAGGTTACAGGTGTCAGGGTCTATCTCTAGTATTTCTACGATGTTTTTCACTCGTCTTACACGTTTACCATTGAACATTACTTGTGCTTGGAATGCGACAGCGTCTAAACTCTGGAATAACACACGAGGTATGTTCATTGGTTCGTTTTCTACTCTATGTAATAGTTCTTCTATGCTTCCTGCGTGGACTGTGCTCATTGACGCGTGTCCTACAGCTATTGCTTGGAATAGGGTGAATGCTTCTCTTCCTCTTATCTCCCCTACTATTATGTATTCTGGTCTCTGTCTTAATGCTGCCACTAATAGGTCGAACATGTCTATTGTTCCTGGTCCCCCGCTGGATGAGGATATACCAGATATACCAGATATCCCCGATATGCCGGATACTCCTAGCATTTTGCCGTATCCTTTTCTTGCTACTGATTGGATCCAGTTCTGATGGTCGATATGTATCTCTGGTGTATCTTCTATGCTTACTATCTTGTCTTCTGGTCTTATGAACATGCATAAAGCATTTAGGAGTGTTGTTTTACCACTAGCTGTCCCTCCGCTTATAAGGATTGATTTTTTATGTTCTATGAGATGCCAGAAGTATGCTAGCTGTAGTGTGGATATCGACCCGAATCTTAGCAGGTCTATAGGTGATATTGGGTCGTAGCTGAACTTACGTATAGTGAATGTTGAACCTTTTCTGGTTACCTCTGAGCCTAGTGTAAGGTTTATCCTGCTTCCATCAGCTAGTACAGCGTCTAGTATAGGTTGGTATACGCTTATGTGTTTACCTGATATCTGTGCTAGTTTTAGTATGAATTTATTTAGTTCTAGTTCACTATTGTATATTACATTTGTTTTCATTGATCCGAAGACTCTATGGTATATGAATAATGGTGTTTTTGGTCCGTTACAACCTATATCCTCTACAAACGGATCTCTTATTATCGCGTCACTCCTCCCTAGTCCTATCAGGTCTCTTTGTATATAATATGAAACTATAGGTTGTCTTTTTTCATCTATATAAATATCGTATAGATCTATTATATCTTTGAATCTTTTATTTAGGTATTGTTTTAGTTCTTGTGATGCGGTGAACATCATGCCTTCTCTATCGATGGGTAGAGATTCTTCATCCATGGTTGCTTCGATTTTTTGTTTGATTGTTTCTAGTTTCTGGTTCTCATCGTCTTTGAGTTTTGGTTCTTTGAGGTCGTATTGGAATTCACCAGCTTGTTTATCGAATATTATATGTGCAAACGCGTATGGTGGGTTTACCGGGTAGGTGATATTTACGTTGCTTTTGTTTCTCTCGAATTCTTTACGCATCAGACTTATCTCTTCTTGTTGTATTACCTTATCTGATACTTCTTCCTTTGGTAGGAATTTTTTCTCTAGTTCTTCAGATTTTTTTTTGAGTATTTCACGGTATTTGGTTTCTAGGAGTCTTGTTACTTGTGGTTCAACGTTTTTTTTGAATAATCTTGTTATGGCTATTGGTGTTATATTTAAAACCTCCGTTTATGTTTTTTATTTGCGATTTATGACAGGTTTCCTATTAAATTATAATGCATATAAACAATA
>JAVYLV010000073.1:0-6095 GCA_038740425.1 Thermoplasmatota archaeon
GTAAAAGCAAAAAACTTCAAAACAAGAGGATAGTACTAGGAGTAACAGGTAGTATATCATCAGTAGAAACCATACGCCTAGCTAGAGAACTAATCCGCCATGGAGCACACATTATACCTGTAATGAGTAGATCAGCTACACGTATAATACACCCGGACGCGTTAGAATTCGCAACAGGTGTCAAACCCATCATTGAACTATCAGGCAGAACTGAGCATGTAAGTCTATGCGGACTAGTTAAAGATCCTGTAGATTTATTACTAATCTGCCCATGTACCGCTAATACATTATCAAAGATATCTAACGGTATAGACGATACCACTGTTACCACCTTTGCTAGTACCGCTATAGGTTCAGGTGTACCTGTCATCATAGTACCATCTATGCATCTTTCAATGTATAATCATTCAGCATTGCAAAAAAATATCGAAAGATGCAGATCCCTTGGCATAACAGTGATAGAACCATCAATCTTAGGGGCAAAAGCTAAAATGCCTGACATCGATCTCATTGTAGCTAATGTTATAAGAACCACAGAGGATAGAGTCTTAGATGGTAAAAAAATACTTGTTATAGGTGGAGCAACAGCTGAGTCGATAGATGATATACGGATAATAACTAATAGGAGTTCAGGTAAAACCGCTATTGCATTAGCCACAGTTGTTTTTGAACATGGAGGCATAGTTGAGCTATGGTACGGCTACTCCAAAGAGAGAGTACCATCATATATACCTGTTAAATACTTTGAAACAATCAATGATCTAATCGATTTAATTAAAAAACATAAACTTAAGGAGTATGATATTATAATAATATGCGCTGCACTTCCCAATTATATACCTATAAAATACCCTGGTAAGATACCATCTGGTAACAAAAATCTAAATATAAGTTTTAAAACGGCACCTGTGGTACTCAAAATACTAAGAGAAAAAGCACCTGATACATCCATCATTGCTTTTAAAACCGAGGATAAAAAATACAAAATCAAAAAGGCATCTATAAGGATACTCAGAGAGTATGATCTTGATGCTGTCATTGGGAATACCACTAAAGGTTTCGGTTCTGAGTCAAATGAGATCATAATAATAAAAAAAGATGGACGCATAAAGACATATAAAGGAAAAAAAGATTACCTGGCTGAGCGTATTATATTAGATATCATAAAATAAAAAAAATGATGAAGGGGGGAGAGAATATGGGAAAAAAATCTACGGCGTTCGCCCCTGGTCATATATCAGGTTTTTTTGAGCCTGTATACCATAGCACTGATCCTCAACGTTCAGGTTCACGTGGATCAGGTATCAATGTCACTTTAGGTGCATACAGTGAAGTTACCGCTGTAGAATCTGACGAACAGAGAATAGATGTTCTTATTAATAATAAACCATCTGATGCTCCTGTAACACGCTATGCATTGTCATACTTACTAAATAACAAAAAATATCATCTTGTAGTTAACACTCATCTAGATCTCCCAGTTAGTTATGGTTTTGGTATGAGCGCAGCTGGGGCTTTAAGCGCTTCTCTAGCCTTAGCTAATATATTATCATTAACCAGAGATGAAGCGATCAAAGCATCGCATATAGCTGAGATATGCTCTCACACTGGTTTAGGTGATGTTATATCTAGCAGCTTTGGAGGGGTTGAAATACGACGAGAACCAGGTTTACCCCCTTACGGAATGATAGAACATATACCAGGACAATTTGATATAGTTATAGCGGTGATAGGATCTGAGCTTGAAACAAAGACGGTACTATCTGATAGTGTAAAACTTAATGATCTCGCTACACATGGAAGGTACTGTCTTAAGAAACTATTAGAATCACCTTCTATTAAATCGTTATTCTTGCTTTCACAGGTATTTACATGGAAGAGTGGATTAGCACATAAAAAGGTTATAGATGCTATTACTACGGCCAACAGGTATGGTATGGCTAGTATGTGTATGCTAGGTAACTCAGTATTTGCAGTGGGTGACACCGAGAATCTATGTGAGGTGTTATGTCAGTTTGGTAAGGTATGGGTATGTAACGTTGATGTTACTGGTGCAAGAATCATCAATTAAGATAAAAAAATCATGTTTAATAATAGTAGTGTTATTACATCTTTTCTCTCATGATGTCAGATACCCTATCAGTTCAGATAATGGCATACCATCATTCCAACGCATTATAAAACATCCTTCTTTGCTAACTGCTAGTTTAGGTAAGCGCTGATGTAGTATCCTAAGTCTACCCTCTATTCCTTTTATATCTATGGTGAATATCCTCCAAGGGTCACCTTTTTTGGATTTTAAACGATAAGCGTATATAGGTAGAGTCTTCGTTTTGGTGCATTCTTTGATTATCCTTTCTGCTTGTTGCTGTAGCTTACCGTTAACACTACTGAAATGAAGGGTCTCTGTTACACTAGCTTTTACTTCTATAAGAAAAGAGATATCACCTCTAAGAGCAACTAGATCAAAACCAAATGAGCCAGCTGCGCGTACAACTATAAATGTTTTCTGTTTTATAGATAGATATCTACTTTTCTCTGTATCTGAGCATCTCTTAGTAACTCTCTCCAGGATAACGTTATCTCCCTCAAATATACCTTTTAATTCCCTCTCATATTGACTGCTCATAACATCGAACTGATTATTATGTAACAACAAAAGGTTTTTAATGTTTAGTAAGATGTAATTTTGCTATAAAAAATAGAAGCGATGTGTAATTAGGGGATAGAGAAAATAGACAAGAGCTTAAGAGGTTAAAAGAGGAGGATATATGAAGATAAGGGATATTATGGTTAAGGATGTAATAACAGTGGATAAGGATGATAACCTTAAACATGTGATTAACCTAATGAGAAAATACAACATAACTAAGATACCTGTGCTGGAGAAGAAAAAACTAATAGGGATAGCAACAGATAACATGATAGCTTATAAGCTAGGATCATGGCGTAAAAGAAGTATCTCTACTTCCAGACTGCATGCGTCATCAGTTATGGAGAAGGATATAGAGATAATGCACCCGGATGCCCCTCTGGAATTGGTACTACAAAAAGTAGGGAAACCAGGTCCAACAATGATACCATTAGTAGAAAAGGAGGATCTGGTAGGTGTGATAACAAAAGCTGATCTATTACCATTGGTAAACAACCAGGATGAGATAACGTCCATATTACAGACTAATATCCTAACAGTATCACCTGAAGATAGGGTTATACATGCTCGTCACATCATGATCGAGAATGACATAGCTAGACTCCCTGTAGTAGATAAAGGTAAACTCCTAGGGGTAATCTCTGATTTTGAGATAGCGCTTGCGTTCGCTCATATTAAAAAATCATTCTCACTTGGAAGGCAAAAACATAAACTAGATGAGCTATTGGTAAAAGACACCATGAAAACACCTGCTATATGGACGACACCATCAACTAAGATTACAGATGCAGCTAGGATAATGATGAAGATGAATGTCGGATTTTTACCGGTGTTAAAAGATGAAACATTGGTAGGTGTTGTAAGCAGAACTGATCTACTGAGAACCATCAAACTATAAAAGATTTTAAGTAATAAAAAAACCATCCTTAGATAATATGAATTACTACATACCCTCAGATGAGGATTTGATAAAAACCCTTAAAACAATATTTTTTTCTTATAGAATCGTACCATCACAAAATAAACTACAAAAAGTGGTAAAAAAGGAATTAACATCAAAAGATATGATACCTGGTATCAGCGGAGCGCGTATAAGAAACATTGTACTTAAAAACAAGATAGCTGACATAGAGATTCATGCATATGAGGGTGATCCTAAACGCGCGCTTACACGTTGCCCTGTATGCAACGAATCATTAAAAAGAGTTAAAAATCAGACTATATGGGGTGGGGAAGTAACTATAGAATTCAGATGTTTAAACTGTGGTTACTGGACTGGTAAAAAGAAACGTATACCTCATAGGTACATATTTCACAGCAGAAACAAAGGGTAAAATAAAGACAAGGATATCTCTAGTGTATCCTCTATCTCCTAAGTTTAGCCCAACTATACCTTCTAAGTTTGGGGGTTTCACCAAATCCACATGATGAGCATCTGCGTTTCTGAACATGGAAGGATTGTCTACCACAACGCCTACAGTTTATATGTAAACGTTTACCTCCAGATTTAGATGGCGTTCCTTTAGTCATATTCTATCGCACCTCTTAAAAGTATATAACAACTTTACTCATGGAGATATATAGATAATATTATCCCCTCTTAGTATGACAGTTTCATGTTTAGCTCTTATCTCATTGTTAAAGGTTTCATCTGCTTTCTTTAATACAAGATTCATATGCGGTACATCGTAACCATCAAGTATACCATGATACTCAAGACCGCCTCTAAGCTCTACTATAACTCTATTATTCAAACTATTATGAAGTATCTTCAAAGGTTTTTCCATATTATAATCACTTTATCTTGAAGGATAGGTTATCAACATAGGGTTTATAAGGATTTGGGGGTAAACATGATTTGTATTATCTCCTTCTTATAAACCATCACTCCCAGTATCTACCTTTACTAGTAGGCGGCTTCTCATCCTCTCTGTATCTACCACGCCATACGTTAAGCCCTGCTTTTTCATCCTTCTCTATCTTATCCTCCAGCATTTTAAGCATCCTAGGATCATCCATACCTAGTTGTCTCATCTTCTGCGGGGTGGGTATACCATTAGGCGTCCATCCTCTTCTATAATAGACAGCATCTGTTAACTTCTCATATTCATTCCTACGGTATTCATATAGCATCCTCATCTTTTCTCTTACAGGTAGTCTCTCCACCATCTCTCTCTTTAAACCCAACTTCTCCACTAACTGAGCATCATATCTATCCTTCCTGGAGATATACTCCATCTCAGTCACAGGACCCATAGCTCGATAAGGTATCCAATCATCCTTACGTTCACCCCTCCCAAGGTAGACGTTTAACGCCCTCTGAAAGTTATAGCATCGTTCACTCTGCAGTATAAGGTCCTCCTTTGTAACATCCCAACCTGTAACAGCCCTCTGGAATTGAACATAATTCTCCACATGCTCCGGTACTTTCGCTGGTTCATCTGTCTCCGCATTATTAGCAGGCTCTATATCATTCCACGGTAGCTTACATAAACCATTTAAACCAAACCATGTACGCCACATCGGGAAATAATGCAAAGCCTCTGCTTTATCCTTGAATGTTGGTATAGCGTTATTAACCATATCCATAAAGATAAGCCAAGCTTCATCATGTTGAGGTCCTTTCAATGTTAAACCATAACCCCCCTGCATAGCCAATGATTCCTTAGTGACATACTCTGAGAACTCTAATCCTTTACTCTCCATTCCTGCATCCTCTACAAGCTGAGGATCACCCCATCTGTTCTTTATGATCCAATCCTTCACACGTCTTATACCCTTAGATGCTACTTTTATGAACTCACCTTTGTCACCCTTTGCTATACGATGAATGAACTCCATCACCGCTTCAGCGTTACCAAAACATAACTCTAAACCATCGCATCTCTCCTTATTCAATACACCATACTCATACATCTCCATGTAGAAAGCCATAGCTGTACCTGTTGATATAGTATCTAAACCATACGTATCACAGTAGAAATTGTACTCCAGTATCCACCTAGGATCCCAGATACCCATATTAGACCCTGCCGCTATAGTCTCATATTCTGGGCCATCAACTGTAACCTTATCACCCTTATATGGACCCGTCATAACAGTATAACCATCAACAGTCTTAGAGCAAGCTAAAGTACAACCATACCAGCAACCATCGGGTATTATCTTAGTAAATAACTCATAGAATCTTGATGGGTAGAGATTTGAGGCTTTAGGGAAACTACCAAATCTATAGTTCTCAGACGGTAAAAGATCATAAGCATCCATTATATCAACAAGATGACCTGTACCTACTGCTCTCATGTTGCATTGATATCTATCAAGATCCCGTATCTCACGATGCATCTTAACACCAAGCTCAGATAGCTTCATGGGATCAGCAGGGTTGTTAGATAAACCATTAACAGATTCAACCTTCACTACTATTGCTTTTATATGCTTA
>JAVYLV010000074.1:0-6084 GCA_038740425.1 Thermoplasmatota archaeon
GTGGGATACCAAAAGAGAGACAGAGGTTAGTAGCAGGATTCATAGAAGGGTTGTTTAAATTCTACGCTGATCTACACTACGCTTACCTTGAGATAAACCCGTTCGTAGTAGTTGATAATAATATATACCCGTTAGACTTAGCTGCTAAACTAGATGATACAGCAGAGTTCGAATGCAAAGATAAATGGGGTGAGATAGAGTTCCCATCACCATTCGGGCGTTTACCAACCAAAGAGGAGGCGTATATAGAGGAGCTTGACTCTAAGACAGGAGCGTCATTGAAATTAACAGTGTTAAACCCAGAGGGGCGTGTATGGACCATGGTTGCTGGTGGCGGTGCATCAGTCATATACGCTGATACAATAACTGATCTAGGATACATGAACGAGATGGCTAACTATGGTGAATACTCAGGTGATCCTAACGAGGAGTTCACCTATCTCTACGCTAGAACCATACTAGATCTTATGACACGTAAGAAACACCCGAAAGGTAAGATACTGCTAATAGGTGGGGGTATAGCTAACTTCACTGATGTAGCTAACACATTCAAAGGTATAATACGAGCGTTACGTGAATACAAACAGAAACTTAAGGATAACAATGTTAAGATATATGTAAGACGAGGTGGACCCAACTATAAAGAAGGATTAAGACTAATGAGGGAGTTAGGAGAAGAACTAGGTGTACCCATAGAGGTTTATGGGCCTGAGACTCATATGACTAGGATAGTATCAATGGCTCTTAAAGAAAAAGGAGGATGTTAATCATTATGACCAAGAAGGATTACATACTATTTGATAAGGATACCCAGTCGTTCATATATAACATGCAGACAAACGCTGTACAACGCATGCTTGATTTCGACTATGTATCTGGTAGAACAACACCATCAGTAGCAGCCATAGTCAACCCTACAGGCTCTGATAGCTACCATAAAGCATTCTTCGGCCCAAAAGAGATACTAATACCAGTATACAAATCACTAAAGAAAGCAGCTGATAAACATAAGAATGTGGATGTGATGATCAACTTCGCGTCATTCCGCTCAGCTTATCAGTCAACAGATGAAGCTTTGGATATACCACAGATCAGAACAGTCGTCATAATAGCAGAAGGTGTACCTGAACGAAGAATGAAACTACTAATAGCTAAAGCAAAGAAACTGAAAAAGTTCATAATAGGCCCAGCTACAGTTGGTGGTATAGTAGCAGGCCAGTTCAAGATAGGGAACACTGGTGGAACCATAGAGAATATCATAGAATCCAAATTGCATAGACCAGGATCAGTAGGATTCGTATCCAAATCAGGTGGTCTCAGCAATGAGGCTTACAACATAATCTCCAGGAACACCGATGGTTTATACGAAGGTATAGCTATAGGCGGTGACCGATACCCCGGCACCACCCTACTAGATCACTTGTTAAGATTCGAGAAGAACCCTGAGATCAAGATGCTAGTATGCCTAGGAGAAGTAGGTGGTACAGATGAGTACGATATAGTAGAAGCACTCAAGAGAAAGGCTATTACTAAACCATTAGTTATATGGGTTACAGGTACATGCGCTAAAGCGTTCAAAACTGAGGTGCAATTCGGACATGCAGGCGCTAAAGCAGGGTCAGATTTAGAAACAGCTGATGCAAAAAACAAGGCGTTGAAAGAAGCAGGAGCTATAGTACCAAACTCATTCGACGACTATGATAAAAAGATACGAGAAGTCTACGAGGGATTAGTAAAGAAAATGATAATAGTACCCAAACCAGAACCTAAAACACCGTCTATACCCATGGATTACAATGCAGCGCTCAAAGCAAAACTCATAAGAAAACCATCTAACTTCATATGCACCATATCAGACGACCGCGGAGAAGAACTACTATACGGTAACATGACTATATCAGAGGTTTTCGAGAAGGATATAGGCATAGGTGGTGTACTAAGCATACTGTGGTTCAAGAGATTACTACCTAGATACGCTACCAAGTTTATAGAGATGTGCATAATGGTTACAGCTGATCATGGACCAGCAGTATCAGGCGCACATAACACTATAGTAGCAACCCGAGCAGGAAAAGACCTTATATCCTCATTAGTATCAGGAGTCCTAACTATAGGCCCACGTTTCGGAGGAGCTATAGATGGAGCCGCGCAGATGTTCACAGAGGCATACGACGCAGGTAAAACACCTAAACAATTCGTAGATGATATGAAAGCAAAAGGTGTAAACATACAAGGTATAGGTCATCTTGTAAAATCTATACATAACCCTGATATGAGAGTAACCATCATCAGCAGCTACGCTAAGAAACACTTCAAGAAGACAGAGATACTAGACTACGCACGTGAAGTAGAGAAAATAACAACATCAAAGAGAGATAACCTTATATTAAACGTTGATGGATGTATAGGTGTATGCTTCGCTGACCTTTTAAGATCAGAGATGTCAAAAGAAGAGGCTGATGAGTATATAAAAATGGGTGCGCTTAATGGTTTATTCGTTCTGGGTAGAAGCATAGGTCTAATAGGTCACTACCTTGATCAGAAACGACTTAAACAAGGGTTATATAGACACCCATGGGATGATATCGCTTATATGCTACCAGAACCAGAAACTAAACAAAAAAAGAACAAGAAAACAAAATAAAAAAAGAGAGGTTTTTCTTTTCCTCTCCCCCAATATTTCTTTATCTAAAAACCTTTATTTAGACAGGTATATCTCTATAGAAGAGACATTCGATGTCTTACCCTCTTCGTTGGTTACTGCCTCAGTCCCGATCTTTATCTCCTTAACCTTAGCGTCGGTTATAAACCGGTTCCTTGTTATCTCAGCTGCATCCACTGCTCTGCTTATTGCTTTACCTCTAGCTTTTATTATAACCTCATTGGATCCACTGTTAAACTGGGTCACTATCGCTAAGACGTAGCTCATCGGCGGCTTATTACCTATAAATATAACGTTCTCTTCAGCTTTCTGTTTCTCAGTCATATTATTTTCACCTTCACTTCATACACTCTCTCTTCTTACCTCTTTAAGATCATTTTTGATTATAACTGTTTCTACTGTTTGATTTTTTTCCTAATTAATAACCATTCTTTAACCTTGTTCCTATTTATAATAATTTCGTTCAATTTTGTTTTGTATGATTATATTTTTTGGAATAGAATCATATATCAGAATTTTTGCACCTTTTCCAGAATGCGCCATAAAAATAGATAATAAAGGCATCATTTTTTCCATGCTTGATAAAAAGAGACTTACTATTTAATGGCATTGCCTAAAATTGCAAATATTTTGTTACTTAAAGAGGAGGTAATGTTCTTTGCTGGCATGAGATCAAAGGATGAGTTGGGTAAATTCATTGAGATTGCTAATAAAGAAAACACATACGAAAAGAAAGCAGAAAAATTCCTAAATTTGATGAAGGAAAAATAAATGACAACTAGAAAAAACGGTGCAGAAACCAACTAATTCAACTCTCCATCTCCTCTATCTAACAGAATTAAATTCATTTGGTAATTTTGATAGAAATATTTATCTACTATTACGTACATATAAGTACATATAAGTATTTGGTGATATTATGGTTTTGAAACAAATAAGTCTCACAATACCAGAAAAACTTTTGAACGCCTCTAAGGAATATTCAAAAGAGTTTGGTTATCGAAATGTCCAGGAATTAATTTTAGAACTTATCCGTAATAAAGTAATATTTGAACGAATAGAACGATATCAAAAGATTGAACAAGAGATGATTCATGGAAAGAATGTAAAAAAATTCAGTCAGAAAGATGCTGTTAAATATCTAAAGAGCTTATAGTATGAGTTATATAATTGAGTTTAGTATTCAATTTGAAAAGTCAATGAAGAAATTGAAAAAAAAAGATAAAATACTTTTTGAGCACATTCAGCGAAAACTTATAGATTTGGCTCAGCATCCAGATCATTATAAACCACTGAAAAATATATTTGCTGGATATCGGAGACTTCATTTTGGTTCATTTGTTCTTATCTACAAAATTGAGGAAAATGTTGTTAGAATTATTTCACTGGATCATCATGATAAATCATATTGATTCAATCTAATGATAGTCTAGTCCAAACCCGCCAGAATTATATAATGTTAACAGCATAAAAGAAGTTTTTGTGTAGTAAAAATTTGGAAATTCGCGGGATTTTGCTTCTTAATCGCTGTTATATTCTCGAACTAAGTGGAGACGAAGAGCGAAGCGACGAAGAATAGCCCATCGAGCCTTATTGTGTCTTTGAAGAAATTTCGATTGCTTCCAGTATCATTTCTTTTGGTATATAATCATAAGTTTTTCCTTTGTAAGTGAAAGTTCTACAATTTACAGTATGACCAACCATTTGGCAACAATCTGAACACTTATTGGATTTTAATTTTGAATTTTTATTAACGATTTTTTCGATATCATTGCTATTAATTAAGATAGAAGGTGAAAGATGAATTTTTGATTTCGGCAACTTTTTTTCTTTAAGATCAATTTTAAAATCAGTTTTATTTATTGCATTTTTTAATTCTTTCAGAGATAATATAACAGATTCATTTGTAGAAGCACATCTATTACATGTATTTTTATCGTAATATAGAAATTCTATCTTTAACATATGTCTAACTAATTAATGTTCATATATAAAATTAATGGCTCGATGGGCTATTGAAACTAACGTATCGCATTAAGAAGTCTTCCACTTGAGCAACGTGGAAAGCTTGAGTTTTGACATAGTCAAAATTTATTTTTTGCTCTTAATGTGTGTTAGTTTTCACTACCCTCTTAAGTAGTTCGACAGTACAAAAACAATTTTAGTTTTTGTGTGTGGCGAAGTTGAGTTTAAACACTATCTACCGAAGATGGTCAAACTTTTAGAGTCGAGAGGTCATCATCTTGTCATATCATAAAGTGAAATAGAGATTTGTACCAGAACCATACTTTTTCGTGGAGACCGTAGTTTTTAATAATCTTTCTATTGAGCAATAATACATATTTTTGCTCATTATAATGAGCAATATTTATATACGTATTTGCTGTTAACATTATCTATGATTTCAAAATCATTACTCGGAACTATTATCAAAGATCAACTACAGGAATTTGAGGAACTAAAAGATACAGTACCACGAACCATATTATCAAAAAAAACTCCATACCAAGGTGCGTCAGCAGTTGTCATAAAAGGATTACGACGATGTGGTAAAAGCACATTATTAAAACAAATCATGATGACGCAGAAAAAAAATGATTTCTGGTATTTTAACTTCGATGATGAACGACTCACCAATTTTACATCAGAAAATTTTCAACATCTCATAGAAACCATGATTGAGTTATTCGGGAAAAAGAAATATGTATGCTTTGATGAGATCCAAAACATCACAGGATGGGAACTTTTTGTCAATAGAATGCTTCGTCAAGGATACAAGGTTTTTATTACCGGTTCAAACGCTAATCTTCTAAGCAAAGAACTCGGCACCCACCTCACTGGACGACATGTTGATATTGAGCTTTACCCTTTTTCATTCGTTGAATATCTATCAGCACATCATATAAATATACCAAAAAAAGGCATATACTCCACTGAAGAAAAAGCACTATTACTACGACACTTTAAACAGTATCTCAAAAAAGGAGGCATGCCAGAGGTAGTTGTCTTCTCTAATGAAACAATACTCCCACAAGTATTGAACGATATTATTCAAAGAGACATCGTAAATCGGTACAATGTCAGAAAACCAACAGAACTGAAAAACGTGATTAAATTTCTCATTGCAAATACAGCAAATCCGATTACATATCGATCGATACGAAATAATTTTAAAATACAAAGTGCAAATACTGTTCAAAAATATGTTGAATACGCAGAAGAGGCTTACCTCGTGTTTTCAGTCCATCGATATGAAAAGAAATTAAAACAATTTGATAAAAACCCGAAGAAAATATATTGTGTTGACAATGGAATTATAACTAAAACAACACCAGGCATTAATGAAAAACAAGGGGCATTACTAGAAAATCTTGTTGCATTACAACTAAAAAGACTGGGGAAAGAATTCTACTACTACAAAG
>JAVYLV010000075.1:0-5975 GCA_038740425.1 Thermoplasmatota archaeon
CCCAATGATCAGCACATCATCAGATAATACAGGGTTACATGATATGTTGTATAAGGGTTTGATCCATACTATATGACCTGTCAAATTGACACTTATTATACCTTTGGAATAACCCACATATAGATGATTATTGTAGTATAGTGGCTTTGTCAAGTATGCTGGGTATTCATCGATTTTTATACTCCAATACAACGAACCGTCAGATTTATTCAACGCTAAGATCTCACCATTCGATGTGGTATAATAAAGCGTATCATTATGTAGTATGCCATCTGCGTAGAGATCGTTAGATATATAGGATGTATTGTATCTCCATAACATAAGTGGTTGTTGACCCTGGTTGCTATCACGCTGCATTAATTTGTAGTTATTCTTCTCTGGCAAACCATAAACCTTCAACCAACCTACAGGTGGTAACTTCTCTGCTCTTACATCTGGATGTTGAAGATCATAAATATCCAATACGTTTCCCTTTGGATTACCCATAAAGACCCATAAACCGTTATGTGAGACTAGATCAGAGTCTGTTATCTTGCAATCAGGTGAATGTTTCACTATGTTATCAGATGACATTATACGTTTAACTGTATCCACATCTATTCTACCATAGTATCTTCTACCTAACTCTTCGAATAATATATCCCTATCTGACGGATGGTATCTAGGGAGATAATACTCATAACCTCTGTGTTTGGATATGATATATGATAACATCCTTTTCAGTATCATCCGTATATTCAGGTTCTCTAACCTTACGTTTGTATCTATAGGGTTGTTACATGACCAGTAGAAACCATTAAATGTACGATATATAGCAGAGTGAGCTAAGCCCAGTTCGAAACGTGCGATCTCACCTGTCTTTGTATCACCTATGAGCCATACAGCATTCATACCGCCATCATTACGATACTTTAGATGATGTACAACATCGTCTATACTATCACCGTATTGAATAGCGGTTCTAGCTCTAACAGCTAAAGGTAAACCAGTAGTACTCCAAGGCCCTTGCGGGAGGGTAGTCTCCAATAGAACGATCCCTGCATTATTCTGATAGAAATCATGGTTACTCCATATGAAACCTGGTGCTGACGCCATGATAACCCTATAACCATGGATAGGTGTTATATCAAGTATTATATTCCATCGAGCTGTTATGTAATAAGTCCACCACCATAACCCACCACCTGTACTACTACTCCACATAGAGTTTGATATAACTATCTGACCCTGAGTGGTAGCGTTACCTGTAGCTATGAAACCATTACAATGATGAGGCATGTTGTCATCTTCTACGAAACATGAAAGAGAAAAAGTATCTGAAAGTGTTGACAACTCAGATATACCTTTCAAGCTATTGAAAAATGTTTTAAACGGATGGAACCCACGTTGACTAATTGTTAATCTTGATAAGAACTCGTACATCTCATTTAACGTTAAAATATCATAGCATGTTACATCCCTAGAGAATACACCTTCACCTCTGTATTTAACACCATCAGAGATCCCTCTTATCTCCTCTTTGTATTCAAGTGGATATTTATCATAGTATATCCTAGTGCATTGATCTACACAGAAATCCCACCATATCTCTGATATTTTATCATACATCTGCTGACTGAGTCTACTGGTTACCTGTTTTATAGCTGGATGGTTATGTATCATCCTACTCCATCGTATAATCAAATCAATAATCTCAGATGACAATAAGTATCCATGTTGGAAGCCTCTCTCATAAGGATTACCTTCTATGTGAAGATAGACCCATCCCTGTGTATTATATCTGTAACCTTTACCGTATTGACCAGCGTATATCTCATCATTAAGAGGCTCATAAAAGATACCCCCTCTGGATGACAATATAGATGTTGATAAAATCAATAATATTACCAAGTAGCATAAACTCATTCTTCTTAAGATACCCATACTATAATCCTATAAAATGTATTATTCTACATGTTATATAAATATTTTTGATGATAGTGGTTTTTATTTATATTTTCAATCTTTCAAATAAAGCTTTTATCATTAATGGTAGAAGAACTGTGGCATCACCTTCTACTGTGATCTCATAAGCATCCTCCTTTATCTTACCCCATGATACAGCTTCTCTTGTTTGTGCGCCTGAGAGACTACCATCATATTCAACAGCAGTAGTAACATATACTGTGTAATCTAAACCATCTTTGAATTGATTCCACCATATGGTATGATGTTTTGATATACCCCCTCCCATCACTAATCCACCTGTTTTTTTAGCTGTGAATACTATATCAGCTAACTCCTGCTCATCCTGTAGTAGATCAATGGTTAAATCACGATGAGTCTGGTAATACATCCATAATTGTGATCCTACTGCCCCATCAGTGATACCAGGGATATAAACAGGTATCTTATTCCTCCACGCCCAGTAGATTATAGAGTCTCTACTGTTTCTCTCTTTCTCTATGCATCTACCTATCTCCCATATGAGATTCTTAGTTGACCATCTTTTACTAGTATTATATAAGTCGTTGATTATAGGTTGTAACTTTTCTTCTAATATACCACCGTAGCTCTCCTTTGGTATGAATATGTTACCTAGTCTATGTATACCTTTCCTGTGTAGTTCTCTGTCATCAGCTTGGAACGATCCATGCAGGTATGGTCTCCATAGACGTGCTAAATCATGATCAAGTGTCCCTGTTGTTGTAATAACCACGTTGAATAAACCTCTTTTTATCAGATCTTTTATAACGCCTCTCACCCCTGTTGATATTATACAAGCTGGGAAAGATAAGAATCTAACACAGTTTTTATCCTTGATCATTCTCTCTAGTATATCAACTCCTGTAGCTAGTTTCTTAGCTGTAAATCCACCTGCATTATAGAGGGATTTAACCAAGTGGTTTGTACTCCTGCATCTATCAAGGTTTATATCCTGTACTATCTCCTTTTTCATATTTTACACTTCTATACTGCTGTCTTATTTATTCGTTATTATTCATTATTGGAGAGTGGATGCATGTATCATTTTTTAGTATATGACACCTGCGTATCCTACAAAATCACTACTAGGTCTAACAGAGTAACTCGTATAGTAATCAACTAGATAACCCTTATGTACACCGAGTGCCCTTAACGCTGTTAAAGCTGTTGCGACTGCTACAGGGCAACAGCAGTTGTAATTCCTTGATGATTCTTCTAGTATATCATCTGCTTTTAAACCTAGGAATAAGTCGATCATGCGTTTATCATTAACATCTGTAACCCATCTGACAGCATTTTCCCCATAGCCTTGAGGTGTGAAACCGTAACCTGGTCCGTAATGTGTCATATCTGTAGTACCTATAATCTTAATGCTCTTATCTGATCTCTTTATAATATCTCCTATGGTTTCTCCTATCTTCAGAGATTTCTTGGATCGTTCAACTACACCCAGAGGTACTATCTTAGTCTCAGGGCATAGATATTTTATAAAAGGTAGTTGGAGTTCAACTGTATTATCAAATTCATAATCCTCCTCTGTTTCTACTTGTAATCCATGTTTATCGTTTATCAAACCTGCGATCTCTTCATCTATATTTAAAGGACCAAAAGGTGTCTCCCATTCACCAGAGAGCATTATAGTATTCCTTCTAGATGAATACTCTTCTTGATTTGAATGTTTACCTACCATTATAATCGTATCAGTTTTATGATCCCCGATGAGATTATATAATACACTAAAAGCTAATACACCTGAGAAGAACCAACCTGCATGAGGCACTATACCGCCCTTTTTTTTAATATGTTCTATGCTAATTTTTTTAGCTTTTTTCTGGAATCCCTCTATCTCTCTTCTGCAGGTTTTATTGTCGTATGGATACCAGCCTTGGTACGCAAAATCCGCAGATCTCATAAACACTAATTCCCCTAGTTTTTATATCAATTATCTATTATTTTAACATTGTTGAAAGAATGATAAAAAAATGGATAAAAGTATAAATGCATCATTTATTCTAACTTGTCGTCACTCTTCTGCCTTAATCCACAAAAAATATAAAAACAGTTGATGAATACGAGGTAGATAAATCAGATAAAAAAACAGTGAGTTTATATGGAGACTGTCTGTCATATAGAGATTATAAAGGATGGTAGAGATTTCGTAGCTCGTGTCCACTTATCAAGCGGCTCTGTTAAGGAATATCGCCATCAGATATTCGAAGATGTTTTAACAGAGATGGTTATCGATCTGCAAGAGGAACTAGGTGAATAAACACTATACTATTTTTCCTAAAAATTTTTTTAATTTTTAGAAGTTTAGTTCGCAATACCATTCGTATAACTTCTATTTGCATTTCTAATATTGTTCCCATTAGAGATTTCATAATTTTACTATAAGTTATTATATAAGAGAATTTATTCAATTACATGGAGCATAGTTGTAGACGACAGAATAATCCTCTATCTAAATACCTCATATCTGATTAATTCGCGCTTTGTTTTTTTTGTGTCTTCGACAGGGTTAGCAAAAAATCGTGGTTGTTCTCTACCTGTTTATCTGATACTGCCCAATATGAATATCAGCACCACAATCGCGATTAGACCATACATGATATAGAGGTACCATTTACGTGTCCTGAGCATTTTCTGATAACGCTGTTTGCAATCCTCAGAGCAGAGTGTCTCATTCATAGGTATAGCCTTACCGCATATCTGACAATGTGTATGCTGAACTATCTTCTCAGTGGTTGTTTTAGACATTTATTTAACCATCCTAAGATACTCCTTAATTTAGCCTATAGTAGTTATCTTATTTTTATTATTTTTGTATAATGACCTTACCGTCAATAATATCAATGGATACCAACGTAATGATAGGCACGTTGAATTCTTTACTTATAGACGTTAGACTAGCTCCTTTATTCAACACTATGAATACACCCTTTACTACAACACCTATGTTCTGAAGAGAGGATAAAACTGCACGTAGAGTACCACCAGTACTTAGTACATCATCAACTATTATGATCCTATCCCCCTTTGATAATCCATTTATAAACATTCTTGACTTTGAGTAACCTGTAGTTTGTTCAACTGATACCTCACCTGGCAACCCGTATTCACGTTTCCTGATGATAGTAAACGGTATACCGGTTTCAAGTGATAATGCTGATGCTAAGGGTATGCCCATAGCCTCCATTGTTACTATGCGATCAAAGGGTAGAAATTTTTTTGATAACACTTTGAATTCTTTTGTTATCTCCTTTAAAAGACCAGGTTCTATACTAGGTACACCATCAGTTATAGGATGCACTATATAGTCATAGTTGCCTTTTTTCACAATTGGTGCTTTATATATTGATTCCTCTAATTTTTTTAATTTCATATCTCACCCACCTCACGACATATACGTCTCAGTACAGGGATGAATTCATCTATCACTCTTTTTGTAACATGGGGCATAACAACGATTCTAATACAGGATAATGATTCTATCTTATTAACCCTCCATCCATTCTCTGATAACATATCAGTTATCCTTGATAGTCTATTTAACCTTACACCTAGGACATTCATTGTTGGTTTAACCACTAAATTCAATCCTATATCTGTGATTAAACCTTCGAGGTATCTAGTGTTACTAAGACATTTCTCCACTATCTTAGTATAACCTTCTACTCCTAAGTATCTTGCCAGAGCGTAGGCCGCCGCTACAGGTCCCCCTGATCTCGTACCTAGTATACCTGCTTGTCTCTTCACACTTATATATGGTGAGTCAACTGATATCTGATCAATCCATTCCTTGTCACGTACTATAACCATACCCAACGGTATAACCGAGCAACCCATCTTATGCGCATCGATTGATAATGAGCTAACACCTTTCAATATAAAATCGAAATCAGGTGTGTTGTATCCTAAACGTTTCAAGAAAGGTATAACATACCCTCCGAAAGCTGCGTCAACATGGAGGAATACCTCCTCCTCTTGACATATCTCACTAAGCTCCTCTA
>JAVYLV010000076.1:0-5563 GCA_038740425.1 Thermoplasmatota archaeon
GGTTACTTCGCGCAGTATTGGTATTGTACACCGTATACCTCTGAGTTACTGTAGATAAGCCAGGATAAGTGTGCCGGATTGGGTACTAATTTGAAGGTACAAAAAAAGGGATTGGTACCTTCAACCTCTCTCTTTCTTTTTTTTGATTTTGTTTTTTTATGCTGATATCTCTTTTAAGAAATTTTCAATGTGGAATAAAACGCGATACAGGAATAAGTGAGGATAGGAATATATATTAAAAGAGTATATTTATAGTGTTGATATGGATAAAACCTCATATCGTTCGATGCTATTGTTCATGTGTATACTTTTTTCTTCTGTTTTTTATTCATCTAGTGGTATCTGTTGTAAAGATATCATAGTATGTGGTGATGCCTCAGCAGGGGATTATAATCTATTGTTGAAAGTTAGGGATCCTAGCAGACCTGGTTTGCAGGTTTTAACAATGGTGCCTTGTGGTTATGAATATAATTTTACTCATCCGTGGAGTGGAGCTGTTATGACTTTTAGGGTTAATCATTCTTATATAGGTGTGGCGACGGTGGGTGATACTTCTCCTAATATTTTTAAAGCTGGTATGTTGTTTACTGATGCTGGTTTGGCTTATGGGGATGCTGATACTATGTCTAATTGGGTTAATCCTTCTAGGTTTGCGTGGGATGATTTTGACTGGTTGCGTTATAGTGCTGAAAAAGCGTCAGATATTGATGAAGCCGTTAAGTTGTTGACTGTTGATGTGGTTGATGGTATGCATGCTCCTGGTGTATCTGAGAATTTATTTGTAGTGAGTGGTGATAAGGGTGTGGTGGTGGAAGCTGATGCTTATAGATATCATGTTCATTCTTTCTCTGACGGTGTATGGGTGATGTCTAATTATCCTGTAAATCTTTGGAGTACCCAGGTTTATAAGTGTTTATCTATAGCGTCCTCGTATGATAGTTTTGTTGATAGGGTGGTTAGATCTGGTGGTATTATAAGTTTAGGTGGTTTATTTGGTGTGAAGGTTATTAGAGTTACACCTTCTTTTATAATGGTTAGACAGTTGCCTTTTGTGAAGTATAATGAGAGATTTATCTTTATGGGTACACCTGTTGTCATACCTCGGGGTGAGCATCGTCGTGTAGGTGATTTTGATGTATGGTTTGTTGATTATGTTTCTACTGGCGCTTTTGTTAGGGTTAGAACCTCAGTTAAGGCGTGGGAGGATGAGATAGTAGGCAGGTTGAATGAGAGATATGGTTCTTTGAGTGTTGTTGATCTTATGAATCTCTCTAGGCTTCATAGTACTGATCTATCTTATCTTAGAGGTATGTGTGAGGATCGTTTTATTTATGAGTGTGCTATGATTTATCAGATACCTAGGGTTAACGCTGATTTATTTAGTATGGGTTGGTTTTCAGCTAATCACGCGTGTTCTTCTATATACGTCCCTGTTCATATTGTTGATAGTGATATATATACACCTTATACTACTGGTGAAGCTGCTAATTTATCATTATCTTTGTTGTCTTGTTATGGCCATGGTGTTTTAACCGATGTATTCTCTCAGGTTGAACAGGTTTTTATAAGAGAGAACAATGTTTTAGAGGATTTAGCTGTAGGGTATATTAATCAACCTGAAATTCTTGTATCTCTTTTTACTATCTCTGATACGTGTATACAGAGGCAAGCTTTTCTCACAGAGTGTTTTTATTTGAATTATGCTAAAAAACTGTTGTCTTTTAATGTATCTGATAGTAGTTTGTCTCTTCCTCGGTTATGGGGTGTTGACTATTATACTTCGCTTGATAAGATGTGTGGTGTATTATCTAGTCTTGGTGATAATATGAGCTTTGGTGATCTTAAGGGGGTTATAGTGGATATAGCGTTGAGTATTGGCTTATCACGAGTTTTATTGTCTCATATTGTAGATCATGATCCGGTTTTAGATGAGTTATATATCCAGGCCGAGTATGCGCTTAGAACTGGTAATATATACGCTGGTTTCAATCTGCTTAAGATGATAGTTGAGCGTACATCCTGGGTATAAAAGTTAATAGTAAATAAAGATCATTGGGCTATATCCTCTCCCAGTCTTTTAAAACAGAGTTCCATTTGTAGCTCTCTATAGCTTCTATATCATCTATTCTACGTAGTATACGTTCGTAGCCTTTAACTAGGGTTCTTGTTGATACTTTAACGATGAAGTCGTATGTTCCAGCTGTTGCTGTTACATGGCTAACACCAGGTATGTCCCATAGTCTCTTCATTATATCTTTCCTTGTGAATCCTGGTTTTAGTGTTATGAAGATGTATGCTTTAACTTGTGTTAGCGCGAATGATATTATACCTAGAACTATTAGTATCATACCTATGGTTTTTATTGTGAGCATAACTGGGTCAGTTGAGAATAATGGTATGTTGAAGTAGGTGTATAGTATGATGGAGAAAGGTATGGCGAATATGATGGTGGATGCGCGTATAGCGTTGTTGATACTTGCTTTGCCTAATCCTAGTGATCTGATATATAGGACGTAGGCGAAGAATGTTGTGAACATGGTTAAACCAAGATAAGAGTAGTGTTCTATGGATGCTTTTAGACCGTTTATGATGTATTCTGATCCTGTTATGATATCTAGGATGGCTAGTATCATACCTGTGAATAATAGTGAGAATAGGACGTTCCAGAATCGTATATTTATACCATCGTTTGGTTTGTTATGGATCTTCATCATCTTTAGTTTCCTCTGGTAGATGGAGAAGATAGCCCATGTAGGGTTGATTACTAGGAATACTAGTGCTAGTGATACTGGTTCTATCTCGCCTTTGAGGCTTATGGATGCTAGTATAGCTCCAAATGTTACAATAACTGATGATTGGATTTCAGCTAGAGTAGGTACGTTCTTTTCAGTGATTGACTCTATTAACAGTAGGTAGAGTATAACCATTTGTGAGAATGATAGTAGTACTGAGGGTTCCAGTACTATTGAAATGAGAGCGCAGTAAGCTATTGTGTTCACAGCGTTGGTTAATCCAGCTATTATATGATATTTTAGCTCGTTCTTGTTTAAAAATCTGAGATGTTTAAATGATGGATCTATAAGCTTTGATCCTATGCTTTTACCTCTGTGTTGTATAGATAATGCAAGTGAGACTATGAAGGTTACAAATAAACCTATAAAGAAAAGGGAAAATGAGAAGGCGTAGGGGTCTGGTATATAGTTCTTGTTGACGTAGCTATCAATTGATGTTGTTAAAGCAGCGAAAAAAGCTGAGGTAAAAGCTATGGTGTAGAACAGGTATTTTTTTCTTATTCTCATCATACTATCATGATTCTCAGTGTTTTAAGATATTGTTATATGTTATAGTGTTATTTCTTTCTCTATGATCTGGGTAGTGGTTTTAGCTACTCCTTCAACCATTTGTATCTTATCTGTGGTTTCCAGTAGCTCCTCTAGGTTTTTAACTTGTGCTCTGATTACTATGTCGTATTCACCAGCTACTACTGATATCTTTACGACGTTCTCTATCTTACGCATTTCTTTTATGGCTTTATCTACATTTCCTGGTTTCATTGTGATTAGTATATAAGCACTGATCATATGTTTGTTGCACCCTTTTCTATGTTTTTTTCTTAGAGGGTGAAATAGGATGGTGTTATTAAAGTTATTTCTTTCTCTTTTTTTTCATTGAACAGGCTTTATAACTCACTCTGGATAAATATATTAATAAAGCCCTTATCTTATTAGATAGGGTTTGATTGCTATGTCGTTATCATCATTAGTTAAACAAGGTAGATTCAACGAGCAGATTAAAAAAATTGTTAAAGAGGAGAAAGTAGGGTATGAGATTGTTGAGAGGGGTTTGTCGCAGGGTCGTATTGTTATACCTTTTAACCCGATTCATTCTCCTGATCCTCTAGGTATAGGTGAAGGGTTGCATGTAAAAGTGAATGCTAACATTGGTACATCACGTGAACATTGTGATATCAAGGAGGAGGTATCTAAGGCTAAGGTGGCTGTAGCGGCTGGTGCTCATGCTGTTATGGATCTGTCAACAGGTGGTGACCTGGATAATATAAGAAAGATGATCCTTAAGAGTGTTAAAGTACCAGTGGGTACGGTACCTGTATACCAGGCTGGTATTAAGGCTTTGGAGAAGTATGGCGCAGTGGTTGATATGACCGAAGATGACATGTTCTCAGCATTTGAGTTACACGCTAAACAAGGTGTTGATTTCATGGTTGTACATGTTGGTGTTACACGTGAGAGTGTTGAACGTTTAAAGAGGAATCATAGATTGATACCTATGGTTTCTAGAGGTGGTTCTTTTCATATGGCTTGGATACTGCATCATAATGAAGAGAACCCCTTCTATAAGAGGTTTGATTACTTGTTGGAGTTAGCTAAGAAGTACGAGGTTACTCTTAGTTTAGGTGATGGTATGCGATCTGGTGCCTTAGCTGATTCTAATGATAGAGCTAAGATCCAAGAGTTACTTATAATAGGTGAGCTTGTTGAGCAGGCGCGAGGGTATGGTGTACAAGCTATGGTTGAGGGTCCTGGTCATATGCCGTTATCTGATATACAGGCCAATATACAGATAATGAAGAGTGTGACTGATAGAGCTCCTTATTTTGTACTGGGTCCTCTGGTTACTGATATCGCGCCTGGTTATGATCATATAGTTGGTGGTATAGGTGGAGCACTTGCTGGTTACTATGGTGCTGATTTCTTATGCTATGTTACACCAGCTGAACATCTCTGTCTACCTGATGTAGATGATGTACGTGAAGGTGTTATAGTTACTAGGATCGCTGCTCATGCTGCTGATATTGCAAGAGGTTTAGATCATGATATAGATAGAGAGTTTAGTAAAGCTAGGGAGAATCTAGACTGGGATAAAATGTTTGAATTATGCATAGACCCTGAAAAGGCTAAAAGTTATCGTAAGAAGCGTTTGCCCTCTGAGGATGCTAAGGTGTGTTCTATGTGTGGTAGATTATGCGCTATTGAGATAGTTAAAAGATACTTGGATAACTCGAGGGAAATATAGATTAATCAAACTCTATATATAGACCTATTCTTATTATAATAATGTGTAGATGAGTGAGAGTAGAGAATCCAAGGTAAGAGAGTTAATACCTATATTCATCATGATGGGTTTATTCATACTGGTGTACAGCTTTTCTTTGTCTTTGGTTCATCCCTTTCAAGATGCTGGTATGAAAACTTTTGAGGATCCTGATAACCCTGCTAATGTAGCTATTATACTTGTTATATTGTTAGTTACCACTATTATCATTTTGATAATAGCTAAGTATTGGAGGAAATGGTTGATACAGGCTATAATATTATTCGCTGTGGGGTATACATCGTTTTATATACTTCTGCCTATCTTAGCTTTATTGCTCCCTGATTACTTTACAGTTTTTTTATCATTTGTTATAGCTTTGATAATCACATTAACCCTTTGGAAGTACCCTGAATGGTATATAATTGATCTATGTGGGGTTATCATTAGTACAGGTTCAGTTGTTATATTTGGTATATCACTTGGTATTCTACCTGTGATTATTCTATTG
>JAVYLV010000077.1:0-867 GCA_038740425.1 Thermoplasmatota archaeon
CCATTCTTATCCATCTCTTCTTTAACTATCTGCCTAAGGTTACTCTTAGATACACCAGAGGCGATATACTGTACGGGTATATCACGCTGAATACGTTGAATACGAACCCACACAGGAACCATGGTTTTAATACGGGATATCACACGTGCAGCTCTTTCAGTTGTCAAAGGCTCATAATCTCCATCTTTCCATAGATCATAGAGTCTAGTACCCCCCACTGTTAAAGTAGGATATATCTTTATCATATCAGGCTTGAATCGTTGATCATTAAATATAATCCTGAAAGCATCCATATCCTTCTTGTTATCCACACCCGGTAGACCAGGCATCATATGGTAACATACTTTAAAACCACTATTCTTAGCTATACGCGTAGCATCAACTGAATCCTGGACTGTATGACCCCTCCCAATAACATAAAGAATATCATCATATACTGTCTGTACACCTAGTTCAACACGCGTAGCACCAAATCTAAGGGTGTTATCAACATGTTGTAATCTAAACCAATCTGGTCTAGTCTCAACTGTTAAACCAATACAACGTGACTTAGCTGACTCATTCATCATTTGCGCCTCTTCTAACGTATCAGAAGCGTGTTTATTCAACGCATCAAAGCATCTTTTAACAAACCACTCCTGGTACCACGGATCCCTAGCTGTAAAAGTACCACCCATAATGATCAGATCAACTTTACTAGTCGCATGGCCTATAGCCTTAAGTTGTTCTAACCTCTGCAGAGTCTGAGCATATGGATCGTAATTATTTGACATAGCACGCCTTGCAGCAGGCTCATAACCAGTATAACTCTGTGGTGTATTACTAACAGGTCCACCAGGACAAGGAAGACAACGACCATGAGGACAT
>JAVYLV010000077.1:877-5529 GCA_038740425.1 Thermoplasmatota archaeon
CTGAAGGAGAAGTCATAACCGCTACTATAGCTACACCTGATATAGTACGCATAGGTTTCTTCTTCAAGATAGAACTAGCATCATATATCTCCTCATCAGACCATTCTCCTGGTAAAGAGGAGAGTATTTCACTATCAGGCGGTATAGATCTCAGATTATACTTCTTACAGAGATTTATCTTTGCATTATGTAACTCTCTCTTGTCAGTGATCTGTTTTAACTTTATCATCTCTAATATCTCGGATTGAAAACCAGTCATATCTGCATCGGGCATGTCTATTCTATTTTATAAAAAGCAGGGGTTGATAAAAATCTTTTCTTGATACGTCACGCTACATGCAGATATGTGACAAAAAGGTACCATTATGAAGAAAAACAACCGGAGCCATACGTCGTCTCTTGTTTATTCACTATCTATACCATATATAAGTACAGGAATGTCGATATCAGCGACACCTCTATGTTCAAGATCCCAGACAAATTGTTCAAAATAAGATACGCCCGTAGACATATTGTCTGCAAATTGTTTAACAGGGACGATCTCGACACCAGCATCAATATGTCCAAGATTCTTGAATATCGTCATCTTTGCAGCAACATTATAAACCATAAATGCATACTTGCCAAATTGAATTTCAACACCTAATCGATCTTTTATGAAATCCATCTCACGGAACTGTCCACTTCTCATTGGTTTGGGTTTATAATTTTTTGTATAATATTTTGTAGAATATTTGCATTTAACACGCAGACTATTCCATCCACATTTTTCAAATTCTTTTTTGAATGCTTTGTTTAGAGATATAGGGCTATACAGCATTTGACCAGGCATTGTTTTTTCCTTACTCTTTTTGGTAATATATTCATTTGCATCAATTTGTTTAATAATATTTATAATTTCTTTCAATTGAGAAAAATAACGTTTCTCGATATATCTTTTCCCTTTATTAAAAGAGTATTCCCCAGCAATTATCATACCAATAACCTCTGCTCTGTCTTTTTTATATCTTTTGGCATCTGTGATTGTTTCTCTCGTCCTGTGGGTTGATAAACTGGTTTTCCTAATGGTCTCATTTTTAATTTACCAAATGAAAAATCATTTATTCTTTGTTTTGTAATTTTTATGTATTCAGGTTCTTTATCAACTCCGATAACTCTTCTTCCATGCTTTATTCCGGCAATGAGAGCACTACCAACACCTGAATAAGGATCCAATATCCAATCATTCTTATTAGTCAAAGCTAATACACAACGCTCTACTAACTCTACTGGAAATTGACAAGGATGAATAGTTTTTTCAGGATGATTAGATTTTACATTAGGGATATCCCATATCTCATTTTCCCAATCCTCCACTACAACCTCCCATACATCAGAAGGATTTTTTCCTTTTGGATTACATGAGTACTGTCCTCTCTTAGGTCCTTTATAATATTTTTTACCAGGGTACTTTGAAGGAACTCTTACATCATCTAGATTAAAAGTATAATTATCACTTTTTGTAAACCATAGGATAGTTTCGTAACGCCCTGAAAAACGTTTCGAAGCATGAAGCCCATGGCCAAAGCGCCATATTATTCTGTTTCTCAGTTTCAAACCATGATCTTTAAAAATATCATAATAAAAGATATCTAATGGATATACTTCACCATTTTCAATGTAATTACCAACCTCCCAACATATACTTCCATCATCTCTGAGTAAACGCACTAATTCATCAATTACTTTTTCTTGATCACGCAGATACTCTTTTATCCCAATGCGTTTCTCATATATCTTGCCAATATTGTATGGTGGTGAACTTATAATCAATTTAATTGATTTGTCTGGAATTGTTTTAATAAACTCGTAAGTATCTCCTTCATGTAAAACAATAGTACAGTCCGCAGAAAAACAATTTGCAATTTTCGGCGACTCTAATCGATCTAAAATCATACTCTACCTGTAATTAATTATAAAAAGTTCACCTGTAATAAAAATTTTTTGGTCAAAAGTCATACGAAAAGTCTTCTGTCACTCTGTTTCTATCTGCCAAAACGTTACATTTAGACAAAAATTGAGTTCTCTCTAAAAATAGGCGAAAAACACTGAAAATCATGCAAAGGTTTATAAATCATACAACCTATATAAATAAAAGTAAGGTGATAAAACATATGAGGAATAAAATAATAGTCGCAGCACTATGTATATTGATGATATCTGCTATGCTACCAGTAACAATAGCGGTAAACCCTCAAGGTGATAACACCGATGGTTGCCATAAGAAGCTATTCAGTAAAACATGTATAAAAGGCTTCATCATCGGACCTAAAACAGAAGGACGAACATTAACATTCTTCGCGATATTCGTCCAATATGCTACATCCTCTCTATTAGGAGAAACAGAGAGAGGAGTATTGATACTGCAAAAGGTATCATTCACTGGGCGATTCTTTGGCGAACTTAGTAAATTCTACATCTCAGGAGTAATCTACAGTATACTAGCATAGAGCTAAATAGCTAATCTTACCAATAAACCTACTCAAAAATCAACAGTATTAAGTATAACATTTATCTTTTCACCATGATAGTGTGTTTTATAGGTATCTTTTATTCTACTCTATAAATGATTTTTTCCTCTTCCAGATACAAACTAAAAACTTCTAGTTTATTCAATAAAATGATATCTATTTATATTACATCATTGCATTACATTTATAGAAAGATAGGATGAGGAGTAGCTGATAATATATGATACTGCAGACACCAGTTATAGTTGTAAATGTGAAAACGTATCTGGAATCAACCAATATGAAAGCAGTAGAGATCGCTGAGATTATGGAAAAAATATCCAGGGAGACAGGTGTACGTATGGCTATAGCAGTACAACCTACTGATATAACTTTATGTGTACAAAAGGTGTCTATACCGGTATTCGCTCAGCATATAGACCCCATTAACCCTGGTAGTCATACAGGATGGATATTACCTGAAGCTGTAAAAGCAGCAGGAGCAACAGGTACTTTAATCAATCATAGTGAACGTAGATTAACAATAGCTGATATAGACACATGTGTTAAAAGAGCCAAGGAGTTACAACTAGATCAGATAGTTTGTTCTAATAACATTGACACGTCAAGGGGTATAACCGCTTTTAATCCTCATATGATAGCGGTTGAGCCGCCTGAACTTATAGGAGGGGATATATCTGTAACCACTGCTGATCCTGATGTAGTTAGTGGTACTGTTAACGCCGTGAAAAACCTTAACAAGAACTGCAGGGTTTTATGTGGTGCTGGTATAAAAAATGGTAAAGACGTTAAAAAAGCAGTTGAATTAGGAGCGGATGGCGTACTACTAGCTAGTGGTGTAGTTAAATCAGCCGATAAAGAGAAGGTTATACGTGACTTAGCATCGGGTCTATAAGAACTTTGGATTTAAAATTAAAATATCTTGAGATTCCTTATAGCCTTTTTATAATCCTTACTTTTAAAGATATAATTACCAGCTACTAGTACATTAGCCCCGTTCTCCACTATGCTCTTAGCGTTCTCATCTGTCACACCACCATCCACCTGGAGATATACATCCTTATTTGATGATTCATCGATTAAGCCTCTGGTTTTTTTGATCTTATCTATGGAAGATGGTATGAATCTTTGACCGCTGAAACCAGGATGAACAGACATCACTAGTATAAGATCAACATGATCTATGACATCACGTATACTCTCAACAGGGGTATCAGGGTTTATCGATACACCTGCTTTGCATGATCTAGATTTAATACCTTCTATAACCTTCAGGATGTCTTCACATGTTTCGCTATGTATTGTTAAAAGATCTGCACCAGCATCTATAAAAGCATCTATGAATCGATCAGGTTTCTCAATCATGAGATGAACATCGAATAATAGATCTGTCAAACCACGGATCTTGGATACCACAACAGGTCCTATAGTGATGTTAGGCACAAAATGACCATCCATAACATCTATATGTATCCAGTCAGCACCTGCATCTTCAACAGCTTTTATCTCCTCTCCTAAACGTGCAAAATCAGCTGATAGGATAGACGGGGATACAATCACCATAAGATAAAATGCACCCTTTTATTTATCTATTCTATTTTTTCTCTTTTTTTATTTCTTTTTCGCCATTCATCTAAAGGTACACTGAACTTCTTTTCAACCTCTACTCTATATGTTGGCCCACCATTATAAGCACAGAAGGGTATTATACGATCATCAGGTGTAGCGTAGTGTATTACACATCTTTTCACCCGTTCTATATCATAATTATAAGCATCCTGGAAATGCATAGCACCTATCATCAGAGTCTTCCATGTGAAAGTACCAACAGCTTGTTTACTCTTCTCAAAAGCCAAATTTGATAGTATATCAACTATATCAAGACCCTCGGGCATATGGTTCTTATCAATAAATTCACCAAAGTACTTATCAAATAATCGTTGTAAATCACTCTTTTTCTTTAGTTTTTTAACTAGTTTCAACAGTATCTTGTACTTCTTAGCTTTTACAGTAAGCTCCTCCATGCGTTGGAATAAACCTTCAACGTTAACAAACCGAGGTATAGGTGTAACCATATCATTATGTACAAATATGAACGTGGCGTACCCGCAATGAGGATGAGATGTAAATGTGATCTCTTCA
>JAVYLV010000078.1:0-5441 GCA_038740425.1 Thermoplasmatota archaeon
GAACAGACACAGATTAAAAGAGAGAGAGATCATAAAACTTGCAGATGATTTAAGATCAGCCTTCCATCAGGACTTTTTTGGCTAACATAGCATAATAGAATACGCATCACTAGAAGAGTTCAGTATAATAATCGTTGATAATACCATATCGTTCTTTATGATGGATGATAGGATATTCTTCACATTACAAGGGTTATACAAATACAAGCCTGTAGGACATAGAGTCGTTGTTGATATGGGTGCAGTAAAGTATATCGCAAATGGTGCTGACATCATGGCACCAGGTATAACCTGTGCCGATGAAGATATCAAGGAGGAGGACGAGGTCTGGATCTGCGATGAAAGAAACAAAAAACCATTAGCTATTGGTATAGCTCTTAGATCAGGCCCTGAGATGCTCTCAAATAGAAACGGTAAAGCTGTTAAGAATATACATCATGTAGGCGATAGACTCTGGAACCTGATAAGTAATCTAGGTGTTTGATTCTCTTACTTTAGAAACCCCAAAAAAATATGTCACCCCATAGGAAGATGCACATCCCGTCGATAAGTAGACACCTCCAATGACACCCAAGACAAATGTTTATAAACTGAAATATATTTTAGAATATGCGTTAAAAATTTAGGAGAAACGATTTCATATGAAGATAGCAAGCAAGATTTTTGGTGAAAAAAAGACAGGAGCAACTGAGGGTTATATAGATCTAGAAAAATATGTAGAAGCGACTAAGGATACCATACAACCAGCAAAGATGCATATCCGTGTAGGTGAAATACAAAAATACGAGGATCTAAAAGAATTCACTGACTACGTGTACGGTGGGAACGTGCTGATCCTTGATTTTTCGCCTATAGCTGAAGAAGAAGTACTTCTAAAAAGAATAACAAACGATCTGAAAAAAATGACGCAGGATATAAACGGTGATATAGCAGGTATAGGTAACAATCTTATGATCATCTCGCCCCGTGATGTAAAAATAGATCGACGTAAACTCCGCGGGAGATACGCTTAGCCATTTTCATATAAAAGATACACTACATATTTCCTCTTCTGATATATCAGTTTTTAATCTTTATCTTACTCTTATCCCTAGTCAGTAAAACTACAAGGGAATCAGGTTTTTCCATAGCGATTTTGTAACCTATCTCTTCTGCTAGATTCTCTCCAAACTCCTTGATCTGTTCATGTTTAGGCATATTAGATATAGTCATTCTATGGCGTGATGCCCCTACAAATACGTATCCTTTAACCTCTATAAAAAGTGGCTCTGCCATCTCATCTAGTCTCGCGTATAAGGGTACGGTATCCTTAGCCATATTCCATTTATTAACCAACGTGTGTCTAATCACTGTGCGTGTATTAAGAGAAGGTAGTATCTCAAGGGTTTGCTTTATGTTACACCAAGCGTTGGGTATCAACGGAGAACAAAGTCTTTTATGTATCTCTTCATTAGGAGCCACAACTGAGACATATAACTGCTTTGGTAACGGATCAAGATCTCTGATTATCTCTGGTCTTGTACCGTTTGTGACTAAGAATGTTAAAAATCCTCTGCGATGACTAACCTCTAGAAACTCCCCTAAACGAGGATACATGGTGGGTTCGCCAGATAAAGAGCACGCTATCATATTAGGATCGTTAGCCTCTAACCATTTTTTATGATCACATCTCGGGTCGCCTTTAAAACCGGTTATCAACTTACGTTGTGCACGTATAGCTTCATCTAGTATAAACTCAGGATCATCAACATGTCTATTTTGCTCCTCAGTGAATTGATGTACCCGCCAGCAGAATAAACACATCTGAGTGCATTGAGTAATAGATGGTGACATCTGCAAACATCTATGAGAGTCAATACCATAAAATAATTGTTTATAGCACTCCCTGTTATAAAGCAAACTCTGTTTCATCCAATGACACAGTTTAACAGCGGAGTGCTCACCTATAATTGAATAGCTCTGTTTCTCAAGCACTCTCTTGATATCTACATTCATAATCTATTCTAACACATCCTTTATAGCTCAATTGTTTTATTATCGTTTCTGATTGTTCCTCTAAAATATTTCGTTATCTATAAGTATCTAAAGTAATCATTTCAAATAAAGTAAATATTTTTATAATAAATTATATATACACTATACATCTATATTAGAAAGCATTTAAATTAATAAAAGTATTGGAGGTTTAACTCAATTAGTAAAGGTGAAAAAAACTATGCAGAAGAACATCCATGCGATATGTATTATTGTAATCATATTGATATCTAGCGCGATCATACCATCTGTAAACGCAGATGATAAAAATAACAGCACAGGTTTTGATCGAGGGGTGTCATGGGCGCCGATCATACCTATGAAACGTTTAACATTTATAGGTCATGATGAGGATAGTATGATCGATGATTTATCTTATTTATCATCTGTGCCTTCATCAGTTTTTTATGATGACAAAAACAAGATAATATACACTAATCCCCTTCTGTTCTACGAGGATGAAAACAAAGTAAAAGAAGATAAAGAGAGGGTATTCAACGCTAGACAAGGTATCGATTACCTAATGGAGGATTGGATCTCGTATTGTAACGGTTACATGGATCAAATCACGCTGGTGAATGTACCCAGAAGTAAAATGAGAGAAGAATGGAGAGCTAATAAGATATCAATTATAAATAGTGACAACATATACGAGTTAGCAAAAGAGATAGCCCTGCATGACTGGTCATTCTCTGATGATGCGGTTATAGCAGTGGTCAATGATAAATATGAGAAACCAAAGAATCAAACCCGGGGAGAGATAAGATATAAACTAGAAAAAAAAGAGATAAAAGAGGAACATTTCGAGGTGCCTAAAACCAATCAAGTATACCCTATCTATCATGAATTCAATGTACCTGAAGGGTATAAACTATTAAAAGTTAGATCATGGTATCCTAGTTTCTATATAGATGCTGGTATCCCAGGTGGATTCGAGAGTATAGTTAACATATCAATACCTGCAGGGGATCGTGATATGCAGGTTTACTGTGATTACAATGGACAATGGATGATGACAGGTATAACCAATGCTTGGAACGCACAAGGGGGGATGGATAGAGATAAAACAACAGTATACGTCTATAAGAGTGGTAAATGGAGTGTTGCTATAACTGATGTACCTACTAAATCATATTATACAGATTTAATATCATTATCAGCTAAAACGGAGTCAGATCTAGAACCACAGAGACATCATAGGATACTGAACATTGGTTTTGGTAGATACGGGCGGATAATTGATATACTGCGTAATATACGCAAAGTAACATATAATGTTGATGTAGAGATGTACCCAGGGGTTATAGTGGAGATACCTGATATACCGTCCTATGGTTGCCGTAATGCTCATTTTGAGTTATCATGGAATGATCCATCTGTAGCTCTGGGTTTCTCATTGATTGGACCCTCTGGCGAGGAGATACTATCAACCAGGGAGAGCGGTGTATCCTCTAAGTGTACCATACCTAGTGATCCAAATGAGATGGCTATGCCTATAGGCTCTGAGAATGAGCTATATGTTGAGCGACTCGGTGAATGTCTACCAGGTGAGTGTTACTCTGTGTGCGTATTTGCTCAGAATAAGATGACCAGTTCACCAGAGTTTACCATTACCTACACCTGGGAACAGAACATCAGCAAAGAGGAAGGGTATGGTTTAACCTCTGCTACTGAAGGGGCTGTATTAGCCTCTCTGTTGAACGCTCCTTTACTATACACTTCAGAGAGCGAATTATCATCTTATACAACTGATGCTTTATATAAACTAGGTGTAAAAGATGTGACCCTAATTGATATAGATTCTCGTATAAAAAGTGATATTAAAAACAAGTTAAATCAGATGTTCAGAAACGTTGATTATATAACTAGCCTAGATGAGGTTTATAACAGGATATTATCCAAGACAGGCAGTAGGAGTATAGTTTTCTCAACAATTGATCCGTGGAGTTACTGGTATGCTACGGAATTAGCGGTAGCTGGTGAGAAAAAACACTCATTGAGTATAGGGCCTGCCGCGTACATAGCTGCTCATCATGGATGCCCTGTGCTTATAGTAGATAATCATCCTGAGTTATCATCAGCTGTTGTATGGCATAATGAATTGTGGAGACGTCATCCTGATGGCCATTCTAAACTACCTATGGTTTCTGAGATGTACCTAACAGGGAGGAGAGTATATGACCTATTGAAGAGATTAGGGATGGATAAGGAGGGTGATGAATCCATAATCACAGTTGCTGATCAATTTGATATAGGTTTATCATGGGATAGGGTTTTTGTAGGGAAGGCTAAACCAGGTAGATTCATAGGTTCACCTGTTGATCTCTCAGTCTGGGTTAGTAGAAATGTATTCTACCCGATGTTAGTCTTTGAGAACCCGGCGTTGAAGAATCCATCAGGTGTAAAGATGATAAATGGTAGTAGTAGTAAAAGAGGAGGATTACTAGGTGTTTTGACGTTATGGCGTGGTCGCTCAGGTTTGAAGATTACTAAACCATCACAAGAAGAGACGTTCAAATACCCTGTGTTGGATACTCTGATATGTTATCTACATAAGTTTAACACTCGCGCTAGTAAATATTGGGGTTTCACTTATACATGTGCAGATGGTACTATACCTGGTGTGTCGCAATCCTTTGAGCCTATAGATGAGGGTGTGATGGAAGCGGTGAGTGGTGCTAAAGGTGCGTTCCTTGCTGATATGAGTGGTTCAGAGGTTCAACCGTTCTACTTAAAAAGAGCTGGTTACAGTCCTGTATTCTCAACTAGTTTCGATGCTAACATGGAGAATCTAAACCGTGGTGTACTGTTATGGATGGTTAATACTCATGGTGGCCCATCTGATGGTGGTTTATTAATGTTCTGGGATGTTAACAATGAGAATCCACGTGGATATCCTGCTATCCCCTTTGCAGGGTATAAGAAGGAACCTAACCCATGGAGGGCTTATGAATGGCTTATGGGTTCAACATCTGAGCCTGATACTATGACGTCTGAGATCCATGGTGTTATAGCGGCCTTAGCAGGTAATCCTGATCCTAGAGGCGCCAGGTTAATGAGTACTGCACTTGACTGGGCTCTAGCTAAGAGGCCTGTAAGAGATGCTATCGGTAGAGCAGCTAATCTCCCCGTTATACGTTTATTTACACCTGAGTGGCTTAGAGATACTCAGGATTACTATGATGGTGTTATCATAACTGTCTTCTTAGGTAGATTTGGTACTAGCTGGTATACAGGTATTGAGATAGATGATGCTTTAAAGAATATTCATTCTGTTGGTATTAGCAGTGTGGCATGTCTACCAGCTGGTAAATACCTGCATCTTGCGTTGATGCGTCATGGCTCAGTCTTCCAGATAATGGATCCATGGGCTACTAGCTGGTATTCTGATGTATGGCAGAATATGG
>JAVYLV010000079.1:0-5386 GCA_038740425.1 Thermoplasmatota archaeon
TCTGCCACCCTGCAAGAATCGACTGATTCAGAGATAGATGATAGGTTTTTTTCTCCTGATATATTCATCACTGGGATAGATGCTGCTATGAGTAGAAAACTGGATAACAGGAGAGATATATATCGGTAGCATATATTGGTAATATTTCTCTTATTTTTCATAATTATCTTCTAACCCCCTTTATCATGGCACAGATTTGTTATCCTTATTTAAATGCTTTGTTTGCTATATAACACTCTTGATATAATCGGTGTTGTTTTCAACACTTTGTAATAGAATTGCTGAGTTCACCTATCTGCTTGTTTTTAATCGGAAATTTCTAATACTAAAAATAGTTACATTTGTCTTGATTTTAGAGGACACTAAAAGGTGTAATATCACTATGAGAAGAGTTATATCTAAATCCTTCAAGAAAGCTTTATGGGTTTACCATTGTAATTCAGGTTCATGTAATGGATGTGATATTGAGATCATAGCTGCTCTCTGCCCACGATACGATGTGGAACGATTCGGTATCAGACTGGTGGGTTCGCCTAGACATGCTGATGTATTGCTCATTACAGGGCCTGTAACCAGACAACTTGTTGACAAGGTTAAAAGAGTATACGACCAGATGCCTGAGCCAAAAGCTGTTATATGTGTAGGGAACTGTGGTAACACAGGTGACGTATTTTACGAGTCATATAATCTTGTGGGGCCTATAGATAAGGTTATCCCTGTTGACGTCTATGTTGTAGGTTGTCCGCCACGCCCTGAAAATATAATAAACGGTGTTCTGAAAGCATGGTTAAAACTCGAGTGTTTAGAAAGGAAAGAGGTGTAAAAGACCCATGAGCAGGGATAAACAGTTAAAACCTGAAGAAATCCTTCAATCATTTAAAGATAATTTCACTGATAACATAATAGATGCTAGGATAGAGAAACGAGTAACAGGTAAAAAAAAGATAGAGATTTCTAGTATATGGCTAAATGTTAAGAGAGAATCATTCAAAAACATTGTTAAACATATATTCATATTTGATGAGTATCCTCATTTTGCTGTGACATCAGGTTATGATATCAATGATAAGATAGATTTAGTATATCATTTCTCGATATACCACGGCTCACGTGATAACGAGGTATCGTTGAATATAACAGTTTCTTTACCTAAAAACGATCCATCAATTGATACTATCGCTGATCTCCTACCAGGTGCTGTGATATCAGAGCAGGAGAAACAAGAGATGCTAGGAGTAATAGTGAAGGGTATACCTAAAAATCAACGTGTATTTATATCAGATGACTTCCCAGAGAATGTATATCCTTGGAGACATGATGAATCTGGTCCTGATAAGATGATACGGAACTTACATAGGGAGGAATAGAGATAGTATGGTGAAAACAACAAAGACAACGTATCAGTTACCTATAGGTCCTATACACCCAGCCTTGAAAGAACCAGTAATGTTTGAATTCCAACTTGATGGTGAAAAAATCATAAATGTTGATGTTAAACTAGGTCAGGTACATAGGGGTATAGAATGGGCTGGTACAAGACGTAACCCTGTACAAGTATTATACTTAGCTGAGCGTATATGTGGTATATGCTCTTATTGTCATCCTATGAGTTTCGCTTTAGCTGTTGAGAGAGCAGCAGGCATAGAGGTACCTGAACGCGCTCAGTACTTGAGGGTTATACAAGGTGAGCTTGAAAGGATATGTTCACATGTGTTATGGGCTGGCGTAGCGGCTCATGAGATAGGATTCGATTCTGTCTTGTTCTTAACATGGCAGATAAGAGAAGAAGGATTGGATCTAACAGAATACTTAACAGGTAACCGTGTCACTAAGGGTATAACCATGATAGGTGGTGTAAGACGTGATATAACAGATGATATGATACCACGGGTTAAACAATCATTAGAAAACATTAAAGTTAAAATAGATAAGATCAAACGAGTGTTTCTAAATGATAAAACATTTCAACTTAGATGTAAAAACTGTGGTGTACTAACCAGGGAGGATGCTCTTAGACTATGCGCAGTGGGACCAACAGCTCGAGCGTCAGGTGTTAAGAAAGATGTAAGATTGGATCAGGGTTATTTCGCTTATAGTGACCTTGATTTTGATTATATAACACCTGATATACTAACAGGTGAGATTAACGGTGATGTATACGATAGGATAATTGTTAGGTTACTAGAGATAAAACAATCAATGGATCTTATAGAACAATGTCTTGAACAGATGCCTAAAGGTGATATACTAGCAGAGCCTAAGATACCTAAGCTATTAGCTATGCTTAAAAAAGTTAATGGTGAGGGCGTAGGTCGTATGGAGGCGCCACGTGGTGAAGTGTTCCACTATGTACGTTTAAATGGGACAGGTAATCCTTATGTATGGAAGGTTAGAGCACCAACGTATAATAATATATTACCGTGGATACCAATGCTTATAGGTCAGCAGATAGCTGATATACCTATAGTAGCAGCGTCAACTGATCCATGCATGTCATGTACTAACCGCGTGGCAGTGGTCTCTAATAATAAGAGGAGTGTTATAAGCAGTGAGGAGTTACATAGGTTGAGTGTTGAGAAGACAAGGAGGTTGATATTATGAGGTTCTCCATGGTACCGGTGTTACTAGCTCAAATGTTTAAAAAACCATTTACTAATAAATTCCCGGTTAAATATACACCATCGTCACCTACTAGACTAATGGAAAGGGTTAATAAAGGAGAAGTTAGGATAAATCCACCTGTACAAGTACCTGAAAGATTCAGGGGTAAGATATCATATGATAAGGATAAATGCATAGGTTGTAAGCTATGTTTGCAAGTATGTCCATCAGCGGCTATAGAGTACAAAACAGAGGAGAAAAAGATAAAGATATACCTGGCTAGATGTACATTCTGCTCTCAATGTAACGACGTCTGCCCTGTATCATGTTTGTCTATGAGTAATGAATTCTTGCTTTCAGATACCGATAAGTACTCAAAGGATTTGATAGTAGAGTAATTAGGATTGGGCCTTATTTGAACAAAAATTAGATTTAAAATATATATTTTTAAAAGGTTGAAGAAAAATAAAGTAAGAAAAGGGTTTTAGGAAGGCGTAAAAGTGAAGAAGATGCATCATAAAGATAATAATTTATCTCGTTTTAACAAGAAACAATTTATCATATTTTTATTGATCATCCTTGTTGGTATTCTCTTCTTCATGTTCATCTATAATACTTTACCTTCTGAGCAGCAGAGATGGTATATAACATTATCAGTTGCTTATTTTATCCCACCTATGGGTAAAGAGACTGTGGTCATAGTAGGTTTAAATAGGGGTATACCTGTTTTGTCATGGTCTACGACACTATGGTTATTTGATATCTTGGTTTGTCTTGCTTTAATCACTAACTGGTGGATAATAGAAGCTCTCATAAGAGCTGTACCGTCATTCCCTTTTATAGGGTTAAAGAGAAGAAAACCCTATATTTATAAGACACGTGTATCATTAGAGACATGGTATCAGAGACTTCATTATAGAACTGCTAGGATACAGTCTAGGAACTATGGTAAGATACTGCCTTTGATGCTATTATTATTCATGTTTATCCCTTTTCAGGGTACAGGTGCAATGTCTACTACTATAATATGTAGCTTGTTAGGTCTACATAAAAGATTAACCCTTCTTATAGTTGGTTTAGGGTCAATGTTGACTATACTTTCGTTCACACTGCCATATTATGCTATCATAAATTTATAGAAAAATTTGTTTTTTTAGAAGATATGGATTGTAATTAATCCTTCCTAGATTAAAAATAAAAACATATAAAAAAACAATTTGATTACACTATGCGTAGAAACAATAGTAAAAATAAGATATGAGATTAAACCTTGTTTCGAGGATGAAAAAATGAAGAGGATAATAGGTTTTATAGTTACTAGTATACTATCATTCATAGTATATCTGCTTTTTACCACTGGTAGTGGTTCAGCTGTGTTAGGTTTATGGAGTATCGAAGAATGCATTATAGGTATAATATTGTCATTAATCATAGGTTATATATCTTACAGGGTTTTAGTAAAGGATAATCTACGTATGCTTAACCCTGTTCGATGGTTTGTACTATTAGCCTATTTGATAGGTCCTTTCTTTTTAGCGTTATGTAAGGCTAATCTTGATGTGGCTTACCGTGTCATAACAGGTAGGATAAGACCAGGTATAGTCAGGATATCACCTGGTTTGAAGACTGATCTGGGAGTATCAATGCTTGCTAACTCTATAACTCTCACCCCTGGTACATTAAGTGTTGATGTGGATGAGGAGTCTAATGATTTATACGTGCATTGGATAAATGTTGATGAACGTAGCCTTGAGAGTAAACCTGTTGATTATCATTATATATGTGGTAGTTTCCCTGACTGGGTTAGGAGGATCGCTGAATGATAGAGTTATTGTATGGTTTACAATCAACTTATTTAGGTGTTCTGATAGCGCTTGTACTATGCTGCTTCTTCGGTATAATAAGGATTATACTAGGACCTACAACCCCTGATAGAGTAGTAGGTGTTGATACGATAAATACGATAGTGATAGTAGCTATGGTTGCTTTTGGTGCAGCCTTCTATGAGGTGATATACATCGATGTGGCTATAGTATACGCTCTCCTCTCGTTCATATCTACATTATTCATAGCTAAATACCTGGAGGGTGGTAAGCTATGATATTTGATATAATAATATATGTAATGCTTGCTATAGGTGTTTTCTTTAATCTTTTAGCAGGTATAGGTTTACTTAGATTCCCCGATGTTTACACGCGTCTGCATGCAGGTACTAAATGCACGACCTTTGGTTCTATATTTATAATAGGCTCTGTTGTACTATTAGGTTTAAAGGCATGGTGGCAAGGTGATGTTAACGGGTCTGTTATAGCGATACACTCAGCTGCTGCTCTGGTAGCTATACTACTAACTAACCCTGTAGGTGCTCATGCTATAGCACGTGCTGCTCATAGGAGCGGTGTAGAGCCGTCTAGAGCAGTGGTGGATGATTTGAAGAATAAAAATAAGAATAACAAGAATAAGAGGGGTAACAGTATGTTTAACCAGGGTGGGGAGGTGAGATAGATACATGCTGATTGAGTTTATACATATACTTATCCTTTTATCTATGATTGTATCAGCTCTTATAGCTGTTTTTTTACGTGACTTATTAGCAGCAGTGGTGGCATTAGCAGCTATGAGTCTTTTGTTATCATTAGAGTTCTATATTCTACATGCTCCTGATGTGGCTATAGCTCAAGCTGGTGTAGGTGCATGTCTATCAACTGCTATCCTTATTATAGCTATAAGATCAACTAAACAGAGGGAGGATGAATCCTAGTATGGATAAGAAGATTGTTGTTTC
>JAVYLV010000080.1:0-5381 GCA_038740425.1 Thermoplasmatota archaeon
ACGTGATTACTCCTTGATGATATATAATAAGGCTTCTGTATATGCTGAGAAAAGAGGTATAATCATAGCTGATACGAAATTTGAATTTGGTTTGATTGATGATGAGATAATACTTATAGATGAGGTTTTAACACCTGATTCTTCTCGTTTCTGGCCAGCTGATAGTTATAAGCCTGGTAGATCACAACCAAGTTTTGATAAGCAGTATGTACGTGATTACCTAGAGTCTATAAAATGGGATAAGGAGTCACCACCGCCTAGTCTAGCTGAGGAGGTTATCCTGAATACTCAGAGGAAGTATCAGGAGGCTTATGAGAAAATCACAGGTAAAAGGTTCATTTTTAAATCATAAAAAATAGTTTTTGTTTTTTTTTTGTTCGGTTCAAACCAAACAAAAAACAAGATTATTTAAATATAGCAGGATTAATACTTTTTAAGGACGGATAAATGTCTAAGATTGTATTGGATCGTGAGACCTTCAAAGCGTTAGCCTCTGATACCAGGTTGGATATACTCAAAGCACTTGATGGTAAACAATTAAACCTCACTGATCTAATGAGAACTACTAATCTAAATAAAGCAACACTTCATGAACATTTGTCTAAACTTACAGAGGTAGGCTTGGTTAAACGTCAATGGCGTGAGGGGCATAAATGGGTTTATTATCGGTTAACATGGAAAGGCGAATCATTGCTTCACCCTGAGAACAGTAGAATAGTTGTATTCTTCACTGTTACTTTTATAAGTCTCTGGTTGGGTATACTTCAACTTTTAACGTATGCTAGGGGTACTGTTACTAATATGAAATATAGCGTAATTGATCATACACTACTCATGGAGGGTAATTCTATCCAGGATTACTCTGGTATGCTTGGTTTATATGAAAAATCCTTTTACAGTATACCTAAAATCGTTGAGCGTATACCTAGAATGAAGGAGATATTCTGTCGTTATATGGATCTTTATATAAGGCAAAATAAGTTGGAGGTTTTTGATGGATCACATGATCAGATCTATCCTGCGTTGGGTGATAACATGAGGCTTGTACTTGATCAGGGTAACGCTCAGGTTGTCTATCAGGATCCTTTTAATCTGTATGTAGGTATATTGTTTTTGTCTGTGTTTTTTATCATGCTGTGTGTGTCGATATGGCGTTTATGGGAGAATAAAACACAGAAGGTTTGATATTTTGAATGTTAATGTTAACACTGAGTAGTCTTTATCCCTTCTTTGTAGAATTAGTATAACTGCCCAGAGGGTTTTTTTTAACTACTGTACTTTTATTAGGTCGCCTCTGTTACCAAAAGAGGCTTTTAATGTATCTGGTTTTTTGTTATTTTTCAGTTTTGCCTTTTTTTCTCATCAGATTCAACGTCGAAGAAATCAAACAATGTCTTCTGCATCAGCCATCACCCATGATGCTGAGAATAGAATGGTGTGTTATATGCTTTTCGATTTATTTTTTTGATTTGTTATTTTTCTCGATTTCTTCATCTATCATTTTGTCGAAATGACGGTTTACTGCAAAAAATATATAAACATGTAATGATAAAACATATCATGATAGTTAATATCAATAATGTTTAGGGTCTTGAAGGTGAAAAGAAACCATGATGTATAATACTCTTAAAATAAAAGACGAAGGAGTTGTTTCGATATGCCTGGTGTAATATTTGTAATCCTAGGTTTCAGCACAGGCATCTTCGTCATGACACTTGTCAATATATATAGATATATCATTAAAAGAATAGAACCTAAGATTTGACTTATCCACAAAACAAAAAAGGATTCAGGATAACATCGATCTACTCGTAAGGCGCAGCATCCTTCAATAGTTCAACATGTGATATAATCATACGTCTACAGCAGTAACGATCTAACCCTAGACTATCAAGGATCATCTTAGGTGTCTCTTTTGGTTTTTCACCTGCTTTAACAGATTTCTCATACTCTTCGTATCGTTTTTTGTACTCCTCATATAACGGAGCTATAACCTTTCCACATGTGAAACAACGAACAGGTATAATCATGCATTCACCTATATGACTTCTGCCGTTTCTTACGTGCTCCACGGCCAAGAGGTTTCTTAGTCTCTTTAATCCTAGTATCGTTAACTAGGAGGGTCCTATCATAACTCAGGAATGATAACTTCAGGGCAGGGTCACCTGTGTACGCAACCAAACCTCTAGCTATAGCTGTACGTGCAGCATTAGCCTGACTCATGAAACCCCCACCATGCACATCGACATCTATATCAACCTTATCACTATATTGCTCAGCTAATTTTAAAGGCTCCATTATCTTTAAACGTGCAACTTCAGGCTCGTATATCTCAACTGGTTTATTGTTTATTCTCACACGACCTACACCTTTTTTAACTGTTGCACGAGCAATAGCTGTCTTTCTTTTACCTGACGTGTTTACTGCTGCTTTTTTCACCATTAGAATTTCGCCCCTAGAAATCTTGACAAATCACCTACTGTTATATAATCAGCTGGTTGTTTCTTAGCTTTTTCTATAATCTGAAACTCCTTATCTTTAAACTCATCTGGTACATTGATATAGCATTTCAATCTTTTAAAAGCTGCTCTCCCATGAGGCGTCTGGTACGGCATCATACCTCTAATGGTTCTCTTTAGTATAGCATCAGGCATACGTGGGAAGTAAGGTCCTTTACGATACGTACCAACCTCTCTCTTCTGTCTATACTCTGCTTTTATCATCTTTTTCTTACCTGTTATTATAGCCTTCTCAGAGTTTACTATAGCGATCTCTTCTCCTTTTAGTAAACGCTTTGCAACAATAGCTCCTAAACGCCCTATTACAGCTCCTTCAGCATTGATAACTGTAACCATAAACAAACCTCTAACCTAGTATCCTTATATTCTCTCCTTTTGGATGTTTTTTTATCAACTCCTCTATGGTTATAGTTTTACCACCTGCTTTTTTAATCTTATCGATGGACACATCCGAGAACGCCCATGCGGCAATAGTCACTCTTTTTGTGAGTTTACCTGAAGATAAGACTTTACCGGGGATCAGTGCTATCTCATTCTCATTAATATACCTATCAATCTTATTTAGATTAACAACAGGCCAGTTCCGAAGAGGTTTCTCTAATCTAAGAGCGATATCCTTCCAGATGGACACATCCTGCTCTGCTGATAATTTTTTGAGATCCTGTATCAGGTTGTTTAACCTCGGATTGGTTTTTTTACTCTGCTTCGGCATAAAGCTCGTCTCCAAGATGAGCGAACAGTAGTGTAAGAGTATAGTATTTATAAGATTTGTGGGGGATAACTTGCCATCATCCCCTCTCAGGATCTGTAAATAACTTAAACATATTAACGAATGGTATAATTTCTTCATAAAATAAATGAACGTTTTTAAATATACATCAACCTATTAGTGTATTGAATTACTATGCGTTATAAAAACCCACGTGTAACTGTTGACGGTGTGGTGATCAAAGATGATGCGATATTATTAGTTAAACGTAGAAAGCAACCATTCAAGGATAAATGGGCTTTACCTGGAGGATTCGTGGAATACGGTGAAACCACAGAGTCAGCTATAGTGAGAGAGATACTGGAGGAGACTGGTATAAAGACGCGTATAAGATCACTTATAGGCGTATACTCTGATCCTAAACGCGACCCTAGAGGACATACTATAACTATTGCTTATCGTTTAGATGCAATAGACAGTATTGATAATATAAGAGGTGATGATGATGCAGCGGATGCAAGGTTTTTTAAATTTGATAACTTACCGGTTCTAGCTTTTGATCATAATAGAATCGTAAATGATGCATTGCAGAAGGAGTGATCATGTTATGTTCTGCCCGAAATGCAAAGCCCTAATGCTACCTGATAAAGATATGATGATTTGTCATAGATGTGGTTATAAGAAAGAAAAAAACCAGGATAAGACTATAGTAATCTCAAAGCAGAGGGAGCAGGAGACTGTTATAATAGAGGATACCAAAAAACTTGATCTCCTACCTAAAGAGCGTGTTGGATGCCCTAAATGCAACCATAATGAAGCTTACTGGATACTCCGGCAAACCAGACGAGCTGATGAACCTGAGACTCGTATATACACCTGTGTAAAATGCGGTTACAGATGGCGTGCATACTAGGATGATAACAAGGAATTTAGATTTTTTTCATAATCATTATTAATCGTAGATGATATTCAGGGCTTGGGAGTGATAAGATTATATGGTAGATAAGACGCTATGGGATCCAAAGATAGAGGCTATAACACATGAGAAACTGAAAGAACTACAAGGTAAACGCTTACGTTTACTACTCACCAGAGTATACAAGAGTAACAAATACTATAAGAGTAAATTTGATCAAGTCAAGGTTAAACCATCTGACATAAAAACTGTTGAAGATGTAGTTAAACTCCCGTTTCTAACCAAACAGGATCTTAGAGAGTACTACCCATTTGGTTTAGTATGCACACCACTTGATGATATAATAGAAGTGCATGCTTCGTCAGGTACTACAGGTAAACCAGTCGTAGGACCATACACTAAGAAAGATGCTGAGATATGGGCTGATGTAATGGCTCGTTCATTATACGCCAACGGTGTAAGGAAATCTGATATTCTACACAATGCTTATGGTTATGGTTTATTCACAGGTGCACATGGATTCGAAAAAGGCGCTCAACGTATAGGCGCTATGGTTATAACAATAAGCTCAGGTAACACAGAACGCCAAGTTGATATTATGCATGATTTCGGTAGCACAGTATTAGCATGCACACCATCATATTCACTCCATATAGCTGAGATAGCTGAGGAGAAAGGATTCGAACCATCTAAGGATTTCAAATTACGTATAGGTGCATTCGGCGCTGAGGCTTGGAGTGACAAAATGAGGAGTAATATAGAGAAAAGGTGGGGTATAGTAGCTCATGAACATTATGGTTTAACAGAGCTTATAGGACCAGGTGTGGTCACTGAATGCGAATATAAGAAACTACATATCAACGCGGATCATTTCCTACCCGAGGTTATTGACCCAGATACACTAGAACCTATGGGTTTCAATGAGGAAGGTGAGTTGGTATTCACTACTCTTACTAAAGAGGCTTTCCCAGCGATCAGATTCAGGACACGCGACTTGGCGTGTATAACAGATGAGGAGTGCGAATGCGGTAGAACCCTGCCTATACAATCGCGTATAAAAGGACGCAGTGATGATATGATGAAGGTTAAAGGAGTCATAGTGTTCCCCTCTCAGATAGAGGCTGCTCTAATGCAGGTTCCTGGTCTTAGTGATAATTATCAGATAGTTAAAACTAGGGTAGGTGAGTCGTACTCTTTATCAGTTGAGGTTGAACCATCTGAGGAGCGATATAAAGAA
>JAVYLV010000081.1:0-5055 GCA_038740425.1 Thermoplasmatota archaeon
CATCATGGTATAAGGATAAGACGCTGTATATAGCGGTTGAGGATACAGGTATAGGTATCTCTAAGGATGAGCAAAAGAAGTTGTTTACGAAGTTTTATCAGGCGTATACTGGTCCAGATAGAAGGAATGAAGGTGCTGGTCTAGGTTTGTTCATATGTAAAGAGATCATAAAGAAACATAAAGGTGATATAACATTGAAGAGTGATGTAGGTAAAGGTAGTGTATTCACTATATCCCTACCTACTCTTTGAATGTCTTTGACCATGGGTTGAAGATGTAGATAGGTATCTCACCTGTGCTAGTACTGTTACCCTCCTCGTCGTATACCCTTGTCTCTATAGTATGTTTAAGGAATACTCTTTCATCCCACTCCCATTGGAACGGTGGTTCTTCAACACTCTTTTTTAATGCACCATCAACATAGAATTCAGCTTTGCTTATACCCTCATTATCTACCTTGATGCTTACAGGTCCTAGTATCAATGGTTTAAAGAATGGTATTATGCGTTTATTCTTTATGTAGATGTAATCATCAAATGATATCTTCTTGTATTTAACCAGCAGATAAAATACAATTATTATAGATATACAAACACCTATAAGTATATATGGAAAAATATATACATCAGTGGTTTTTCCCTCTGAGATAACAGCATATGAGAAATAAAAATAGACAGCACCAGTTTCAGCTGTGTTACCATAATCATCCTCAACTAGGATATAGAACGTATATGTTTTATCCTCTAGATCTGAGGGGGGCGTATAAACAAAAACTTTATGATCGGTTGTAATGAACTCATCTGGTGATATAGGTAAAGATCCAAAGGAAGCTTCTTTTATCCTAACTGGTAGATTACATGTTATAGTGATCGAGGGATTATCCTTATCTATCAAACCTCCTTCAGCGGGCGATAAAGTTATAGACAGGACCGGCGGTGTGAGTATATCACTATACCTTATAGTATAATTCAAAGCAGGATCGTCCAGTATAAATATCCTCTCCTCTTTTCTAAATATACGATCATCTGGTATAACACCAGTGTCACGCTCCACTGTTATATTAGCATGTGGGTACTGATCATTAGTCTCAATGAATAACCATCCCGATGTCTTATTAACCGTTATGATAGTAGTAGCGTTGTTTCCCTCCTCTACACTATGTGTAACCCTACCAGTTGTATGATTAACACGTAGTATATTATCAGTAGTAGGACTCCAGATGAACTCAGGTATCAAAGCATCGTCTATAGATATCAAAAAGGAGATATTACCACTCAGGTTAATTGAGCCATCATGCACAACAGATAGTAAACCATTAGGATCCACGAACACATCATACACGTTATCACCATCACTGTCATAAGTACAGAACGGTTCATTAAGTGTTATATTATACGATGTTTTTATCCTGTTTAGAACTAGGGTTGAACAGTATTTCTTAACAAGAGAGCAAATCCTGACTGTAGTTGTGTTAACACCTTTACGCCCTTCGTTATCCTTGACTGTTAACTTCAATGTGTAATTCCCAGTAGCAGTATATATATGTGTAGTATTCACTCCAGCACTAGTACTCCCATCACCAAAATCCCAGGTATAGTCTACTATATCACCATCTAGATCAAAGCTCTTATAACCCTTGAATTCAACCGGTACAGAAACTACTCCTTTATAGGAAGCTGAGGATAGTCTAGCTGATGGGTTACGTGTATCATTATAATTACCTGAGGTATCCTCAGCTCTTATAATACAGTATAATCTACTAATACTAACTGGTAGAACTATAACCTTCTCATAGTAATCATTAGTCTTTTTATCCATAGTTGCAGTGATAACGCCGCTACCATTATACCAGTATCCTATGGTAACATTCTTAACAGATACATCATCCGTTATCAAAGCGCGATACGTGAAACTATTTGGCGTTTGACTAAATGAAGGACCATACCTAGTAACAGTTATACAAGGTGGCTTAGTATCAATTATGCTAACAGTTTTCTCACTAGTCGTGAAAGCGTTACCCCACCTGTCACTAGCGTATATAAAATAAGTTAAATCAGATACACTTTTATCTAACAGTACAGACAATTCAAAGTAATCACCAACAGTGTTGACCATTGAGATGTTACCCTTTAATTTACCATGACTCAAATTCACTTTAACTGTTAGATCAGATGCTTTATCAGTATCATCCACTACGGTCGCGTTAAAAACAAAAAAAGTGAAAGGTGAACCCGATGTTGGTGTATTATCAGTGATCGTTGGTGGTATACCCTGTTGTATGATAAAAGTCTTGTTGGATGATGATCTCCAGTTCCTCCTATCAGTAGCTTTTATATTATATGTATATTCCCCTACGATGTTAAAGTTTCTCCTGCAGTAATACGTGTTACCTGTCTTATTCTGTTTTATAGAGTAATTAAAAGTCTGTTTATTTGGATATATAACTATGAGTCTAACATCGTAGAGGTATAGATCATCAGTCACATAAGCTGATATGTTTACGTATCCCTGGGTTGTCTGAACACTTGGATTCACATTGACATTGGTTATAGTAGGTGGTGTAACATCAACCAAAGGTAATTTATCATACACAGTACCGTAAACCTGGTATGGTGTATCACCTAGACCATCACCGTTACTATCAACACCTGTATAATCATCATAATAATTACCACCCAGATATGAGCCATTGATTATATTACAACTAGCATTATTCTTTGATGTATTCCATATGTTAGTATTTGTTATACTCTCATCTTGTGTGTTCCTCTGATTGTTATTATAAATCCTGTTATCGTATATCCTGTTATCCTTTGTAAACATATCAAGGAAAACCCCACGACCCTTATTACCATAGATCATGTTACCACGGATCGTACCTGATGAAGATTTGTAACCCTTGACACCATCATACACATTACCCTGTATAGTATTAGCAATGATATTTGTACTTGTATCACCTAGTAAAAATACACCATCACGCATATTAGATGAGACTTTATTCTTATAAAAGATATTAGAAGAACCTGTGATCAATAAACCATACTGGATGTTATTATCTATAGTATTAAGACTGATATTATTAAAACTCGAGTTCTCAATCTTTACACCACTACCTATATTAAGAGATATCTCATTTGATCCGATTATATTACCTGTACAGTAATTCAGAAGGAATAAACCATTCATATCATTATCCATTATAGTGTTCAAGGATAGATTGTTACTGTTACATGTATCATTAAAGAAAACACCATGCATGTTATTACCAGCTATCCTGTTATATCTGATATTATTGGAGTTGGATTTATAGAGGAATAAACCATTAAGATTGTTATTGATAGTATTATACAGTATATTATTATCAGATGACTCTATGAGATGCAAACCATCGCCATTATTACCTGTTATAATATTCTTGTATAGTATGCTATTATCAGAGCTGGATAACTCTACACCATGATAGCCATCTTTTATACAGTTGTCATATAGTATAACCCTATCAGCATTCACTGTGATAACAGCATGACCTGTACTTCTATTACCATTCTTGATAGTGAAATGACTTATATTAACATAACTTGTGTTTATAGTTATAACCTCACCAGCTCCACCCCCGTTTATTATAGTTGAACTCTGATTTTCACCGATTATTGTTAAAGGTTTCCTAATAGTTAAAATCTCATTATACGTACCATTATACACTATGATAGTGTAATTATCTAAAGCCTTATCAATGGCGGATTGTATAGAGTTAAAATGATCCTCACCCCATCCAGGCGTAGTCGCATTATAGTTATCATCAACAAATAACTTATTACCCTGAGCAGCCACCGTAGTAAAAGTATGAAATGATAAATAAACCTCTAATATGATTAATATCATTACACACATCCCTGTGATTATCTTCTGTTTCATCCCACCAACCCGTTTAACAACATAGTATACATAAATTAGTACAATAAAAATATTCCTATCGACTAATCAACCGCGTTTTTATCTATATCATTCCAAAGGAATCAACAGAAACCAACCATAAAGAAATAAACAAGTAAAACCTAAAACCCAATCACAAATTAAGGGATGCCAAGGTTATAAGATATATTATAACCTGATTTTATTATCTTTTTTTCATAGAAATCATCCTGCTAATTTTTCATCCCCCTCACGTTCCCAAGGATATCTACCATCCAAATAAATAGTCCAGTACCCTCTTAGATCAGATGTTATTACATCCTCTTCTTTTATCACTCTATACCCTTTTTTTAACATATTTGTTATATCTTTACCTAGACTCAAACCCTTTAATCCTTTCTCTAACATTTTATATATATTATCGTATTCACGTCTCTTCTCCACATACACCCTACCATCCTTGATATAAGGCTTTTTCACCACCCTAGGATCATCCATCCATTTACCCATAAAATCATCAACATTATTTTTAAGATAAACAGGTGGGCCCATATGCACCTCAAATGGTGGAAGACTGTCCTGCGCAGTGTTTATAATAATGTATATCTTCTTTTTATCATCCAACACAGTGAAACCTATATCTATTATGCTGAACCCATAACGCTCACATGTCTCTTTCAATACTCTTATCGCCTTCCTCAGCTGAGGATACAGATTTTCATCTAGTATATCTGGCTTATCCAGCTCTACACCCAGGAATACACCTGATCTCCTCTTCAACTCCTTTTTTATCTTATCAATCGACCATGGTCTCACACTTTCAGGGTAGAAGAACCTCAAACTAGGTTTTCTGATATACTCCCTAGAGGCTACAATAAACAAGTCAAATTTATCCTTCGAGAGAGCTGACGCTACATTCCTCCTAGGATCCACAGGATCTACAACAATAAGGGGATTATCAAACATAGCATCTGAATCTTTATCTATTACAATCCTTGTCATATACCTCCAACTTTTAGCCTCAATAAGCAAAGAGTAGAACGTCTTGTATTTAATGATTAACAACTCACACAGATAACCTGAGAATCCCTCTATCTTCGCCTCAGCACCATAACACCCCACACCTCTAAGAAATTGTTT
>JAVYLV010000082.1:0-5017 GCA_038740425.1 Thermoplasmatota archaeon
AGGAAATCAGTCTGTCTCTCCAGATCTTTAACTAGATCAGGTATAGTGTATCGTTGTTTGGCTAATTGGTCCTTATCAATCCTACCAGTGAAGGATACAGGTTGGAAGTTAACACCGCGTATAGCCTCACTGTTAGCAACAGCGTAATTGACTATTGCTCCTACTTGATCATCATTTATTGTTTTAACAATCGTTGGTACTAGAACCGTTGATAATGGTTTAGGTTTAACTTTTTTACAGTTCTCAACCGCTTTTAACTTAATGTCTAAGAGTTTTCTACCACGTGTACTAGTATAATCCTCCTCTCTTAAACCATCGAATTGTAGGTATATAGTATTCATACCAGCATCGCGCATCCTCTGGCAGAAATCAAAATCAACCATTTTCACACCGTTAGTCGCTACTTGTATCTGCGAGAACCCTAACTCCTTTGCTTTTTTGATCACTTCGAAGAACCATGGGTATATTGTTGGTTCGCCACCAGCGAACTGTATTGCTTTACATGGTACGGGTTGTTCAGCTCTGAGGTTCTCCATCATCCTAACAACATCCTCATAAGATGGTTCATAGACGTAACCAGCAGCATTAGCATTAGCGAAGCATATAGGACATTGAAGATTACATCTATTAGTTAGATCAATCAAAGCGAGACATGTATGAGACATATGCAAGTTGCATAGACCGCAGTTATCAGGACAAGAGGATGCATCTTTTATGTATGGATTGTCTACTCCTTTACCATCAAATGACCATCGTTCTGCTTTAAGATACATATCAGCATCTGACCAGTAAATATCCTCAAAGGATCCATGCTCAGGACATGTCTTCTTCATCATCACCTTGTTATCCTTCTCGTAGATGGTAGCTGTTATAACCTTTAAGCATTCAGGGCATAGTGACGTGGTCTCTTTAGGTAAACCCGTTATAAGTTTTGTTCTCATCATAAACACCTTACACTCATCCATCTCTCAGATCGATTTAAAGTATCTTAACCTGATGATAAACAGGTAATTTCTATATAATAATGTCGGATAATCTAATCATCATCGAAGCGAATAACTCAGGATTTTAAATCCTTGGGGATCATCTTATAGGTTAACACAGGGTTTTTCACAGCGTTAACTTCATCTATTCTACCAACAGGTGTATTATAAGGTGCTTTAGTGACAATACTTGGGTCCTCCTTAGATATACTTATCAAAGCATCAATATATCTATCCAAAGTCTCTTGGTTCTGATTCTGTAGGTTCTATCATCAACGCCTCTTTAACTATCAAAGGAAAATAGACTGTAGGTGGATGTAAACCATGATCCAGTAATCGCTTAGCTATATCCATAGCTCTTATACCCTTCTCCCTCATCAGACGCTCACAGCTTAAAACAAATTCATGTTTACGTAGACTCTTAAAAGGCAGATCATAACAACCAGAATCAACAAGTTTCTTCTTCATATAGTTAGCATTCAACACTGCGATATCTGATACCTCTGACAAACCCTCTCTACCCATAAGTAATATATAAACATACGCTTTCAATATAACAGAGAAATTACCATAGAAACCCCTGATCTTACCTATTGAATCAGGATGGTTGTAATCAAATGAATAAGAACCCCCTCTCATCTTTATCCTCGGAACTGGAAGGAAACAACTTAAATGTTTCTTTACACCTACAGGCCCTGATCCCGGACCACCCCCACCATGGGGAGTAGAAAATGTTTTATGCAGATTGAGATGAACAATGTCAAAACCCATATCACCAGGCCTGGTTCTGCCTAATATCGCGTTCATATTAGCACCATCGTAATATAGTAGAGCACCAGCATCATGTACTAATCTTGCTATCTCCAATATGTCGGACTCGAAGACACCAAGAGTATTAGGATTAGTAAGCATGAAACAAGCGGTTCTATCAGAAAGAGCTCTACTGAGAGCGTCTAGATCAACAGTACCATCACTAGTTGAAGGTATCTCTATAACTCTATAACCAGCCATCGCTGCACTAGCAGGGTTTGTACCATGAGCTGTATCAGGTATTATAACCTCATCTCGTTCACCATCATCATTCTTCTCATGGTACGCCCTTGTTAATAGCAAACCAGTAAATTCACCATGAGCACCAGCAGCGGGTTGTAACGTGAAAGCATCCATACCTGCTATCTCACAGAGCATCTGCTCAGTCTCATATAAAACCTGTAATGCACCCTGAATAGTTGACTCATCCTGATAAGGATGAAGAGCAGAAAAACCATCCCATCTACTGATATCTTCACATATCTTAGGGTTATACTTCATCGTACATGACCCTAAGGGGTATATACCTGTATCAACACCATAGTTCATATGACTTAAACGAGTGAAATGACGTATCAACTCTATCTCATTAAGTGAGGGTATATCCAATTTAGATACACGCCTTAGCGAATCAGGTATAGATAAACGCTTCTTTTCTTTTTTTATCCTAACACAAGATAACTCATTGATCAATGGTTCATCATAACAGCCTGTACGATACATCCTCTAAGCCACCTCCCTTAAGGTTTTCAAGAACCCTGTGATCTGATCATCGGTTTGAATCTCAGATACACCAAATAATAAACAATTATCAAAATCAGGATTAAATGAACTCAGTATCAAACCCCCTTGGAAGCCATGTTTCAATAAGTTCTTATTTAAAACATGAGGATCATCCTTGTATCGCATAACAAACTCATTGAAATGAACACCTCTGAATACTCTCTCAAAACCATTTATACTACTTATAGAGTCAGAAAGCATATGACCTCTTTCAAGGTTGATACGTCCTATCTCTTCTAACCCTTCTTCCCCTAACCATGCTAGATATACAACTGCGGCTAATGCGCATAAACCCTCATTAGTACAGATATTACTAGTTGCTTTTTCACGTCTTATATGCTGCTCTCTTGTCTGCATGGTCATACAGAACGCACGTTTACCATTAGAATCCTTACTCATACCTATAATCCTACCAGGTATCTGCCTTAAAAACTCGTTCTTACATGAGAATATCCCTAGACCGCATCCACCCAGCTCCATCGTTGTCCCTAAACCACGACCCTCGCCTATCACTATATCTGCATTGTACTCGCCAGGTTTTTTAACTATACCAAGAGTGAATGGGTCAACACCAACAATGAACAATGATTCATTATCATGAACTATCTTACCCACCTCTTCAGCATCCTCTTCAAATATACCAAAGAAATTAGGATTCTCTATATATACCCCTGATACTTCAGAGGATATCATACCTGACAAAGCATCTATATCAACAGTACCTTCCTCCTCATTGTAGGGTACTTCACGGATGGTTATACCAGCACCCTTTGTATAATTTCTCAGGACCGATTTTTTTTCATGTGATACACACTCTGATATGAGAAAAACAGGTTTTTTATTTATCCTATGTGACATTAACGCTGCTTCACCTAAAGCAGTGGCACCATCATACAACGATGCATTAGATATATCCATGCCTGTTAGCTCTGTTATCATACTCTGATATTCAAACATAGCTTGTAGAAAGCCCTGTGATGCCTCTGGTTGATAAGGAGTGTAAGCAGTGTAGAATTCTGATCTGGAGAGTATTGATTTAACTACTGATGGTACATAATGCGGTTGACCCCCACCTATGAAACAGGGGGTATCATAGTAAGTTCTGTTTTTACTTGCTATCCTACGCAGATGATATTCTACCTCCTGTTGACTCTTTGATGATGATATATTCAAGTTATCGATTCGTATAGATGAGGGGATATCATCGAATAGATCGTTGATATTATTGTATCCTAATATCTTTAACATCTCGTCTTTTATACAGGAGTTAGGTATGAATTTCATCATGAAAACCTCCTTTTGTGTAAATAGGATGTCATTAAAGAATGTTACCATTAAAGATAACGTCTCCTTTTAGAGGGATATCAGGCATCATCTAAACCAAAAAAATGTTTGATGTGGATAATTATAAGTATTAAAAATTGTATTCATACATGATTGGATGCGACGTACACCATGTGAGCATATGATGTGGAGTGTTTTACCTGTTATACGGAAGGAGATAGCTGAGAGTCTTATAAGAGATTATGAATTAACGCAGAAAAAAGCAGCTGAGAAATTAGGTGTAACACCGGCAGCGGTATCACAGTATATCTCCAACAAAAGAGGACAAACTAAAATAATAGATGAAGAGATATTGAACGAAATAAAACGCTCTGCAGGCATGATCCTAAAACATGAATCAACTGTTTTAACTAAAGAAACATGTAGAATCTGTAAGATACTTAGATCCAGAGGGATCTTCTCTTTTGATACTTGTGGATGTGACTAAAAAAGCATCGTTAGAAAAAAATAGATCTATTTTTGTTTTTTTCATCTTATAACTGAGTAAACCTCTATAAAATGATGCGGGTTATATGACATCTTTGCTTGTCTTAGACCTGGTATGCCCAAATCCTCTGCTCTGTCAATGAATTGATACATCCCTTGTAGGTATCTCGCGGTTTCCATATTGACAGCTTTGTATACACCATCATAATCATATGAGCCTTTCTCGTAATGCACAACAACTGTATCATTATTCAATCTTTCAAATACTGATATAGCTTCGATGTTATCATAAATACGAAGAATTATACCTGATAAACCTAGGTCAAAGAAATGATTCATTGAGTATATTATAGCTTTACGTTCATTCTCTAAGAGTTCATCTGAGCTACAATCACGCCATATACACCATCTTTTAAGGAATTCTTCCACCTCGTTTATATTCTCACTGGTTATACTCTCTGTGGTGTATTTATACTGGTTCTTGAATTTATTAAGACGGTTACGGATCTTACTATAAGCTGATCCAGGTAGATTCGCTAGATCATATGCTCTATAAACATAATCAAATAAGTCACGTTCCTCTTTATAAGAAAAACCAGGTATATTCTTACTCATCCAATCCTTAGATTCTTTTGATATAAAACCTAATGGTTTTTCTCCTGAGATATCAT
>JAVYLV010000083.1:0-4975 GCA_038740425.1 Thermoplasmatota archaeon
ACCAGGTAGAGCCTCTACTATACTTACCCTTAGACCCTTTCTAGTTAGAGCCTCCGCTGTCTCTAACCCTATAAGACCAGCACCGATGATAACAGCGTCCTTGTCTTTTTTTATATAGCTACTTATACCTCTAGCGTCGTCTATTGTTCTTAGTGTGTAGACACCTTTAACCAGTCTGTTATTCTTAATGATGTTTTTTATAGGTGGTATAAATGGTTTAGCACCTGTCGCGATGATTAAACGATCAAAACCCTTTTCAATGGATTCATCTCCTCTTCTAGCTATAATTATATTTTTATCTATATCGATACTCTCTACCGATGTACCTAGTAGGAGGTTTATCCTCTCTTTTTTGAACCATTCCTCGCTGAATTCTATCAGGTTTTGAACATCTGGTATAACACCCGATATAGTATAAGGTAAACCGCATTTGGAGTACTGTGGATAAACCCCTTCTTCATATACGGTTATCTCTACGTCTCTATTGGTTTTACGCGCAAACTGAGCAGCGGTACATCCACCGGCTCCTCCACCTATAATAGCGATCCTTTTATCAGTCATCATATCATCCTCTGAGAATATGGTCTAGTATCAAATATTTTTTGATGACTACTTCAAATACAAAAAAAAGAGAAGAACTCTTATCATTTCTCTTTATTGTTTATCTTTATTTTTCATCGTCTTCTTTTCTTTTATATAATCATATATATCCCATGTTATAGGTATTGCTACTACGACCCCGAGTACTATAAAGAAACAGATATAGCTATCCTGATGTATATTCTTCAACGTGTTTTTACCGTGTATTATATCCTCGAAGAATAGGTTAACTATACCGAACCATGGTATCTCCCCTCTTGCTTTACCTGTTATCCATTCTAGCTTTACTGGTTGAGGACATATTGTAGTCGCTTGGTCAACTACGTTATTGTTGTCACCTTTTGTGAGGTAGCCTGAATGTTTCCAATGGTACTCAGGTGAGGGTGGGAAATGATATAAACCCAGTGATCTGATGGTTATAGATGTCTCATTGTAGATGTTGTAGTCAGGTATGGTATAGTACGTGTTCCCATGTTCATCTTTGGTTACTGTGACATATGTTATGCATCTATGTATGATCTGGGATACGTTATCATCACCTAAGGGTTTGTATATTATGACATCCCCGTAATCCCCGTATGTTCGCCATCCGTTCTCTTTTTCTGCTCCACCGTACGGTCCGCCATGTGGTGTTATATCTTCATGTTTGGTTACTTTTTTAACTAGTACCATGTCGCCGGCGTCTATGGTGCCTAGTCTACCAAATGGCGGGTTAGGATGCTCCATACTCCCTGATTCGATAGCTACCATTGGTGCAGCGAACCATTGACCAGTGTAACCCCAGAGTATTAGTAGTAGTATTAGTACTGCTATAAGTGCGAATATTGCATCTCTTATTATAACGACTATGTCGTTTGTGCTCCGCCAGAACCTTAAGAATGCTTCTTTGATCCGCATATTTGTTTATCAACCCTGTTTTTTCTGCTCTTTGATGTCTATCTTCTTTACTGGTATTAATCTGGTTTTTGTTCCGCATATCAGACATGTCTTTATATTTTTATTGTATTTTTTTTTGCATCCTGGGCATTGATGAATCCATTTAAATTTCTTTGTTATGCCTACTTGGTTTAAACCTTGGAATTTTATGTGTAATGTTTCTGCTATGTTTTGTATTGAGTAATCATCTGTTAGTATGGTTACTTCATCTTCATCTTTTTTATGATAGTCTAACGCTAACGCTGCTATATCGATGTCTACTTCTGATAATCTGTCTAGATCCCCGGTTTTCTCAGCTGTTTTTTTTACAGTGTTTATGGACTCTTTTGAGGGTGTTTCAATGTTTAAATCCTTGTTTATTAGGTATTCAAGGTTATGATGATCCCTTCCTCCTGGTCTTATCTCTTGTAGTATTGATGATGCGGTGATCATCTTTGCGTTGTTTATCGCTATTGGTTTACCTGATAGTATCGCTGATGTGTCGATAATGATTACTTTTTTCTTTGTCTTCATAAGATATAAGATATTTTTTATATAATGAATAGAGGTAGGTTATTTATTATTCTGCTTCGTTTTTTTAACAACGTTGTTTATGTCGTCTATCTTTGTGGTTTTTTGTTCGCCTGTTTCTAGGTCGCGTATTATCACTGTGTTGTTTTTGTATTCTTCTGATCCTATGATGATCGCGTTCTTAGCTTTTATACTGCTGGCGTATTTTAGGGATTTGCTTAATCCTCGTCGTAGTAGGTCAACGTCTACTGTTATTCCTGTTTCTCTTAGTTTTGTTGATAATTTGAGTGATACTGGTATCATATCTTCACCTACAGGTATGATGTAGGTGTCTAGGGTGTGGGTTGGGAATTTATAACCCTCTGATTCTAATGCTATTATTGTACGGTCGAAACCTATGGCGAAACCAGATGTTGGTATGTCTGTTCCGCCGAATAGTTTAACTAGGTTGTATGCTCCACCGCCGCATAGTTGTTTCTCAGCTCCTAGTTTTGGTGCTTCTATTTCAAATACTATGTCTTGGTAGTAGTCAAGTCCTCTTACTATCCCTAGTTTAAGGTTGTAGTTTTTGATTGAGTATGAGTCTTCTAGTAGTACTGTTATCTCTTTTAGATGTTCTAGGGATTTGACTGTGTCATCGTTTTTGTTTATGTATGGTTGTATTTTTTCTATATTGTTGTTTTGTATTAGATCAAGAAATTCGTGTATCATGTTTTTATCTATTTTTATCTCTTCTAGGAATGATGATAGTTCGTCGTATAGTGCTTTATCGATTAATGGTGTTATGTATCTCTTCTGTTCATCTGTTAACCCCATCATTTTGAATAGATGATGTAGTATTGTTAGATTGCCGATGTATAATCTTATATCTGATAGACCGGTGTTTTTAAGTATATTATAAGCTAATGCTATAAGTTCAGCATGTGCCTCTGGTGTACCAGCTCCTATTAGTTCGCATCCAGCTTGTTGGAATTCTCTATATCTCCCTTTTTGTGGTCTATCATATCTGAAGCAGTTACCAAAGTAGAATAGTTTCAAGGGTTTGGGTTGCATCTGCATCTGATCTACGTAGAATCTTATGACTGGTGCTGTTAACTCTGGTCTCAGTGCTAGGTCCCTGCCGCTTTTGTCTTTGAATGAGTATATCTCATTGATTATACCTTCACCTGATTTAGCAGTGAATAACTCTAGATGTTCAAAGGTGGGTGTCTGTATCTCCCTGTAACCAAATGATATAAATGTACGTCTCATTGTTGACTCTACATAACGACGTTTGTACATTTCATCTGGGGGTATATCCCTTGTTCCTCTAGGTATCTGAAACACGTTTGATGGTTATAATAAAAGATGCTTAATATTGTTTCTATTATTATGATGTTTTTTTGTTTTTTTATTCAAGTGTTGCATGTCTTAGCTGCATTGAACGTTCAGTTTCTCCTTTACGATCCATTAGCTCAGCTATTAACCCGTCAAGTAGGACCCATGCGCTCGCTTCGAATAACGTACCTAATGGTGCTAGCTTCTTTTTTTCATCGTTATCATCTGGTTCTAAACATATACATATAGTAGCGTACTTTGTTATGCGGGATTTACTAGAACCGGTTATAACCAGTACAGTTGCTCCTATGTTATGTGCGATCTCGGATGTCATAACTGCTGGTATGGTTTCACCTGAACCTGATACTATTACTACCAGGTCGCCTTTTTTAACAGGGGCTCCTATGGTTTCACCTATAACAAAGGTTTGGAAACCTAGATGAACTAGTCTTATAGCGAAGGCTTTAGCGACTAAGCCTGATCTACCAGCTCCGTATACAAATACACGGTTAGCCTCAAAGAATAGAGAACAAGCTTCTGATATAACAGAGTGGGGTATGTTCTTTAGTATAATGTTTAGCTTTTTATGGATATAGTTAACTGATTTTTTAAATATTGTTTCCTCATCCATATATATCTGATAAGTCCTTATAGTTAGCTGTTTCTTTTCCAGTTCGTTTCATTATTGCTTTTTCAACTTGTAGACGGATATATACTGCGTCATGTTCAAGTAGAGGCGACTCTGATATCAATGTGACGTTATAACCGTTATCAAGTATGACGTCTATAAGGGGCATAAGTGGCATGTCTCCTTTTTTTATAGGTATATGGTAGTATTCATTACCGTTCTCGTATAATACCCCTGTGACATGTATAAGATAATGCTTTAATCTTAATGGTTTCAGGAGGTTGAATATTCTTTCAAAATCCTCTCTTTCTTTTAGACAACCGTTACCCCTTGCGTGTATATGCCCTAGGTCGATAACTGGGATTAGATCCTTTACTTCTTTGCATACAGCTACAACTTCTTCTATACTGCCGAAAACTTTCTGTTTACCCATGGTCTCTATGCCTAGGTTTGTTTTAATCTTCTCTTTTTTAAGTATATCGATGATCTTACCTGTGTTTTTAATGATCTTATTAAGGGTTATCTTTTCAGAGTTTGACCCGTAGAAACCAGGGTGTATAATAACTGTTTTAGCCCCCATCTTATCAGCCATGATAGCTGAGTTCTTTATCTTTTCAAAGCTCATCTTCACTTCTTCAGGGTCGCCGGCGAGGTTTATGTAATATGGGGCATGGACATGTACTTCTATATCGTTCTCAGTTGAGAATTCACGTATGAACTGCGCCTCTTCATCGGTCATAACGTATAATCCACGTACAAATTGTATCTCTATGGCGTCTAGATCCAGTACTTTTTTGGTGTATACAACCCCGTCTTTATGTGTTCTACCTTTGCAGGATAAAGGTATACCAGCAGGCCCTATCCTGATCTTACCTTTCAAACCTTTTTTTTCAGGTTTCTTTTTGTTTTTATCAATCTTTTTAATTTTTTTATCAGAAGGCTTTTTTTTACTCTTTTTACTATCCTTTTTCATTCTTCGCCTCC
>JAVYLV010000084.1:0-4935 GCA_038740425.1 Thermoplasmatota archaeon
GCACCTATTCTTTGAGGATATACTACATGGCAAAAGCACACTCCAGAATATCCATCAGGATAGCTACATATGCTTCTTCATAGTGTTAGGTGTAGTGATAGCGATACCGATAGTATGGGATATCTACGATTATATAAAAGAGAAAAAAGCAACGAGGAAGAACGAATAATAATTAAAAAAAATTGTGTTATTTAATAAATATAACCATCCCAAAAGATACAAAAATATGCATATACTCATATTTTAATCCAGCAAAACATTAAAAAATATTTGATATTAAACAATACTCTAAAAAAATGGGGTTTAAACCATGAGTGATAACGATATCATCATCATAGGTGGAGGAGCAGGTGGCGGTACAGCTGCACAGTTCGCACGTAAAAACAATAGAGACGTAGATATAACAATATTTGAAAAAGGGGTTTACCCGCAGTATTCTAAATGCGGATTACCTTACGCTATATCAGGTGTCATACCAGATGTTAATAATCTAATAGAATTCAACGAAGACTGGTTCAAAAAAGAGAGGATTAATCTACTGTTAGGTACAACAGTGGAAAAGATCGATATAAATAAACGTGTAATTATAGCTAAGAAAAACAATGAATACCTAGAGAAAGATTTTGATCGTTTAATAATAGCGACAGGCGCTAAACCATTTATCCCACCTATAAAAAACATAATGAAGAATGATAAACTCATGAACGGTGTATACACATTAAGGACAATAGATGACGCCAAAGGTATAATCAACGATATTAAAAAAAGCGAGAAAGCTACCATAATCGGAGCGGGTTTAATTGGTTTAGAAACAGCAGAAGCATTAGTTAAAAAAGGATTAAAAGTTAGTATAGTAGAGGCTCTACCTAGGATACTAGCTAACACACTTGATGAGGATATGGTGAGTATAATAACAGAGGAGATAAAAAAACATACTACACTCTACACTAACCATATCGCTACATCGGTAGAAACAGGTAACAACCGTGTTAAAAAAATCGTGATAAAAGATAATGCAACCAACGAAGAAAAAGAGATACCAACCGATATATTGATAATCGCAACAGGATGCAAACCTGATACAGATCTAGCTAAATCCATAGGATGCAGTATAGGAGCATCAGGTGGTATAATAGTGAATGAAAAAACAGAGACGTCAGTAGAGGACGTATACGCTATCGGTGATTGCACAGAGTACAAGGATCTAATAACCAAAGAATCTATCCTAATAGGATTGGGTAGTATAGTTGTTAGACAAGGGATAGCAGCGGGTGTTAACGCATCTGGCGGGGAGTACAATCTACCACCAGGTGTACTATACACACGTACATCATGTTTCTTTGACTTAGAAGTAGCCGCTGTAGGTCCACTCTCCTCCACGTTAGAGAAGAATACTAAACTTGTTAACGCACGTTTCAAAGGATCGTCGTTACCTGAGTACTACCCTGGTGGAGAACCAGTTACAATAAAGATAGGAGCTGATACAGAATCAAATAGGATACTATACGCTCAAGCTATAGGTGATAACGCAGCTCAGCGTATCAATGTATACGCATCAGCGATACTGAAAGGCATGACAGTAGATGAAATGAGAAAATTAGAGACAGCCTACGCCCCACCTGTAGCACCTACTCTTGATCCCTTAACATTAGCAGCTGATGTATGTTCTATTAAATTAAAAAAGAAAAGATGAGTTAAAATATGAAGATATTACACGTAGCTGATACACATCTAGGGTACGCTGCTTATAGGAGAACCACTGACGAGGGTGTGAATCAACGCGAACAGGATATCTACGATGCCTTCAACGGTTTCATAGATCAAGCTATAAAAGAGAAACCTGATGTCATACTGCACGCTGGTGATCTCTTCGATTCGGTGAGACCAAATAACAGAGCTATCACTTTCGCTTTGGAAGAGATGCTTAGATTATCCAAGCTGGGTATACCTCTTGTTATAATTGATGGTAACCATGAACACCCAAAACTAAGAGAGACAGGGCATATATTCCGTATCTTTGAACATATTGATCATGTCTACCCTGTGTACAATGAGACTTACAGAACCATCAACATTGAATGCAGAGGGAAAAAGATAGCGATCCATGCGTTACCTCATTGCAACTCAAGTAGCAGATACGAACAAGAATTCAAAAAGATAAAAATACAGGACTCATGTGATTATAACATACTTCTAACACATGGATCAGTAAAAGGTGTACATAACTATGATTACTCAATGAACGAATTCAATGAGCTCTCGTTATCACCCTCCTTACTAACCCCAGATTTTGATTATATAGCATTAGGGCATTATCATAAACATACACAGATAAAGGAGAACGCATGGTACTCAGGCTCCATTGAGCACCTTACGTTTACGGAGGCAAACGATAAAAAAGGATACATAAAACTAGATGAGAAATTAAAGCCGGTATTCATAGAGCTAGAGACAAGGGCGATGATCGACACTGAGGCTATAGATTGTACTAATCAAGGTACACAATGGATCATGAAGCAGATAGAACAACTCTTACAAAACATCAAACCAAGTGGCAAGATAATACGCATCAACCTGGATAACATCCAGACAAGCGTATACCGAGGTATCGACTTCAAAAGGATAAAGGAGTTATGCAAGGATAGTCTGCACTACGAGATCAAACCAGTATACAATACTGAACGATACATAAGTACAACAGGTGCTTCACGTATCAGCTCACTAACATATGAGTTCCGCAGATTCATGGATCAACAGAACCTGGAGGAGAAGGATAAAATCATCAATCTAGGAGTAGAGTATATCGAAAGGAATATAGATAAAAAAGAGGAGATATGATCCTTAAAACATTAACACTTCATAACTATAGAAAGTATAAACACGCGGTTATCGATTTCCCTGATGGTATAACAGCTATAGTAGGTTTAAACGGTACAGGCAAATCAACATTGTTTGAGGCTATAGCATGGGCGTTATACGGTTCAGATGCATCTAGAACATCAACCGATCAAATAAAACGCGAAGGAGCAGAACCAAAGGACTCTTGCCGAGTAGAGTTAGAATTCATATTCGAAGAGCATACCTACAGGGTTACAAGAGAGATGGCAGGTAAAAGTCTTACACCATCAGCGACCATATTGATTGATGGAGCGTTAGCAGCTACTGGTGCAGAAGTGGTAACAAGATTCATAGAGAAAAGACTCTCCATGGATCATCGTTCTTTCTTTACATCTATATTTGCAAAACAAAAAGAGTTGAATGTGTTATCAATGATTAACCCTAGTGAGAGACGATTATTAATACTGAGAATGCTAGGTATAGATACACTCGATCATGTTATAAGGGAGATAAGAGCTGATGCAAAAAACAAGAACACACTTATAGATAAACTACAAATGGATCTTGTAGATGAAAAAGGAGATGATCGAGCAGAAAAAATAGAGAAAGAGATAGAGGAATTAAAGCTAAAATACAAGAGTATAGATGAGAGCTTACAGAGGAAGAAGGATGAGTTAAAAATAATAAAAGATAAGATAAATAAAACAGAGAAAGACTCTATTGAACAGAGGAAAAACTACGAAGAAACACAGCACATATTCAAAAAACTATCAGAGAAAAAAAGTATATACGAGAGAAAGAAGAAACTCGAAGAAGGGGTAACAAATCTTAAAACACGTATAGCAAAAAGAAAGGATGATATCAAAACACATGAGAATAAACTAAAGGATTTGAATATAACAGATACTGACAAAAAAGAAGTGGAGAAACGTTTACAAGAGATAGATGAGAAAAAAGAAGGGTTTATAAAGATAATAGAATCAAAACGAACTATAATTGATAGATTAAAGAAAGAGATAGAAGAAGTAGAATCACGTAAAAAAAACATAAACAAGATGGGAGCGGATGCAGAATGCCCTACATGCGAGAGAATCCTAGGTGAGCAATACAATATACTATTAAAGAAGTTTGACAAGGAGATAGAGGAGAGACATAAGAACATAAAAAACATGGAGGATGAGTTAAAGAAGATTAATGTCGAGCAAGGTAAAATAACAAATGAGTACAAAGCCTTACAGAAGAAGAAGGATTATATAGATACGCTGTTACATGAAAGGAAACACATCCTAACAGTTACGCAGCATCTTAAAAAAGAGATAGAACGAGAAGAGAAGGAAAAAGAGGAGATGGAAAAAGAGCTAGAAGCAATCAAGATAGTATCTTTTGATATACTGGAGTACAACAGGATAAAAGAACAAGTTGATCTATGTTATAGTAAATACCAGAGGATGCTAAAAACGTTGGATGATATAAAAAAGGATCACAATAAAAAGGAGATAGAGATAGAAAGAGGAGAAGGAGAAAAAAAACTTATATCACAAGAGTTGAAAAATCTTGAATCTAAAAAGAAGGAGTTAGAGGATAAGAGATTAAGGATAAAAGATGAGAAAACAAGTTTAAAGTATTTGAATGTGCTAAACGATGTAATGTTGCAGTTCAGGGATCATCTTATATCTCGTATACAACCTACGCTCTCAGTATACGCCTCAGATTACTTTGAACGTTTAACTGATGGTAAATACCAGGAGATCCTCATTGATGACTCTTATAATATACGTATTGTTGATGATGGCAACCCTTACAGTATTGAACGATTCTCAGGCGGCGAAGAGGATCTAGCTAACCTATGTCTTAGACTGGCTATATCTGAGATTATAACTGAGCGGGCAGGAGGAGCATTTAATTTTGTTATACTTGATGAGATATTCGGCTCACAGGATAATATACGTAGACAGAATATAATAAAAGCCTTGCATGGTTTATCATCAAAATTCAGACAGATATTTCTAGTGACCCATATAGACGATGTGAAGAATTATACTGATAATACAATAACAGTAACTGAGGATGAAGAAGGTGTAAGCACAGTTAAAGTGG
>JAVYLV010000085.1:0-4645 GCA_038740425.1 Thermoplasmatota archaeon
GCTAGACCAATAGCAGAAGATACACCAGCTACGCATACAGCTAGAGCGCAACCTAGAATTAGGTATATCTTATTCTGACTATCAATAGTGTTATCACCAGCTTCCTGAGCTTGTACACTCCCTATGAAGAGTGTCATCAACACTACAAATAATAACATCCTCATATTCTTTCTTTTCATATTCTTCATGTTTTATCATACCTCCAATTATCTCTCATCTACTAACATATTTATCTTTAACTAAAGTATACCTCCTTTTAATATGGAATGGTTTAAACTCCCGCCCGCCCCCCTCGTAGAAACGATTAAAGAACTCTACATACTGTAAACGAAGTGAATGCACACCAGCACCTAAAGCCTGTATGACAAGGTTAGCCATATGGGCAAATACCAATATAACAGGTAGTAGAACCACACCTATCAATGGTATCATCCTTGAGATAACCTCACCTACAACATTAAAAGCTAGAGCCATACCTGAGGTAGCAAGCCCTAACGCTAATAATCTAGCATAAGAGAGCCAGTCACCAACATAACCTGTTATATTAAAAAAACCAGTAGGACCAGAGTTAACAAACACTAGTATGAACCCAGCAACTACAAGTACACCAGCGGTCACAAGTATAATCATACTATACTCCCATTTCAATATGAAATAACCTATTAAAAGACCACCGCCAATCTGCAAGGGGAACCAAGAGATATATCTCGTCAACATTGATCTATAATCCCTTTGTCTTATCGACTGAATAACCCCCAATATCAAACCCAGGTTCAGATGTATCAAACCACATACTAAAGCTATTGTTAATATCACTACAGGATCCTTTAAAGCATCTAATGGTAGTCTCAGCCCCATAAGATCAACCTGGTACAACAATCTATCTGGGTCATTATAGATGAATCTCGGTATAAGATCACCAAAGAAACTATTCATTAGTAATCCTACAACTACTGTAGAACCGCCTAGTAGAATACCTAGAAATGACCAATCCTTGATAACCGGGCTATACCTACCTATATGCAGATACCCATATATTGATAACAGTAGGATCACTAGACCATAACCTGCATCACCCAGCATCAACGCAAAGAATAAAATAAAAAATACACCTATGAAGATAGAAGGGTTTAACTCGTTGTAACGCGGTGTAGCAAATAAACGTAGGAACATAGCGAACATAGAAGCCCATCTAGGCGTCTCAAGGTGAACTGGTGGATCATCAGGGTTCAATGATGGTTCCTCGAAGCTGCAAGCTACATGATCATCAGATACCTCCTCTAATGAAGATTGTAACACCTCCTGGTTTTTCTCCAACACCCACCCGTTTATAATATAAGTATAATACGTCCTAGGTAACTTACCTTTAACCTCCCCTCTTATACGTTCAATCATTATCTCTTCATATAAAGCAAGCAGGTCACCCAGTTTCCTCTTAGATTGTTTACTCATATGCTCCTCTAATTTTTTCAACTTACATATGAGTCTCTCCTCCATCCTCTGCAGATTCCTATAAGTCTCTCTAGGCTCACCCTCTAGGATACGTGAAGGGAAGGGTACTATCTTATCCTGAGTAACCCTATCAATGATTTCCTTCTCAGTTACATGACCTATGATTATAACCACCCATAATCTCTTCTTCTTAGAGGTTATCTCCTTAGAGTATATCTCTATATCATCAGATCGCAGAGCTGACTGTAATGAAGATATGTCCTCTGTTATACCGGCTTTGTATACAATGAATCTTGAATCATTCAACTTTGAAAAATCAACTGTGTAACCTTGAAGATATCTTAATTGATTTATATCCTGCTGTGTTGTCTGTATCTGCTCTTTTAACTGCTCAATAGTTTCCTGGTTTTTAATCACCTCTGTTTCGATTTTTTTCAGCTCTTCCTCTATCTCTCTGTTTATTTCGTCTAAGGAGCGTTCAGTTATCGTTTTCGGTTTTATCTGTTCTGGGTGTAGTAGAGAGCGTATGCCTTTGTTTTTCTTAGAGTAAGCTTGTAGAATATCGATTATTCTTTTGAGCCTGTTCCCATAGTTTAGGCATAGCTCTAATACCGGTTCTGTGTCATCATAATGTTCATTATTTGTTACATCCTCTTCATTCTCTCTTTTTATCTCGATGATCTCCAATAAACCAGTCTCATGCAGTCTCTTTACAACTCTTTCTACGTAATCAGCATGTACAATAATGGAGGCTTTTTTCATTGATGCTGGAAATAATACGATAAATTTACCCCTCCTTGATGATCTTTTCTATTATTAAATCAACAGCTGATGGTATTTTTTTAACAGATATTTCATTTATCCTATCTTTCTCATTTTTTCTTTGTTCTTTTAATTTTTTAATCTCTCTGAGTGTAGCATCTTCTGTTTCTTTACAGAGGTTTTTCAATTTATTGTACGCTTCATCTATGATCTTTTTCCTCTCTTCATCAGCTTTTCTTTTAGCTTCTTCTATGATCCTCTCTGATTCTCTCTTTGCCTTCTCTATTATCTTTAATGCTTTTAGTTCACTCTCTTTTATATCTTTACTAGGTATAGTTATCATATATCAGCGTTTAACCTGAATAATACAATAGTTTATTATTATTTGCGCATAGACATGCTCTATAGGATGATATATTGTAACACCCAAGAGGATACATTATAGATGAAAACAAGATATGATATCAAAGATACTTTCTATTTATCTTTTTATAATAGACTTCATACATCTTGAATCTTGATCCTAGGGATATCTGCTTGTTTTCTTGTTTTATTTCGATCAAAATCTAATATTATAAGACAAATTTTATATATTTGTTTAGTTAACTATTATTATAGGAGAATACGACATGAAAATCACATGCGTAATTAAAATCGTTATAGTACCAATTATAATCATTCTCCTTATCACACAAAGCATTGTATCAATCATCAGATCAGAAAACGAACCATCGGAACTTAGATATCAACTCCTATGGCGAGACAAAGCACCTATACGCTGCATCGCCATCGGAGATGTTGATTCAACAAACCATGGGCAAGAAATCATCTGCGGAGGAGACTCAAAACAAATCCTTATGATCTCCAGATACGGAAGAACCTGGAAAACTACAACACTCGCAACCATGGAAGGGCCAATCTATTTCATAGGAATCGGTGATATCAACCCTCTCCACCCAGGAGATGAAATTGCTTTCGCCTCAGGTAGCAACTGCGGACAATGTATCTACATCCTCGAACAATACGATGATAACTGGATGCTTAGATACGTACCAGGGACATGTGGATATGGTGCTCTCTGGGGGTTCAGAGTTGGAGACTACAACACGACAAACCCTGGAGATGAGATATGTCTCTGCTGGGAGAACCCTATGGATTTCGCTGATGTCCACATACATGGATTCAACGGGATTACATGGTCTGACACCCAGATCTACGTAGGGAACATGGTCGTCATGGACGCGCCAGTTGGTGAATTCAACGCATCACACCCAGGTAATGAAATCATCATGTTCGATGAGGATGGTGACTATTTCCAACTCGTACAAAATGGTAACAAATGGGAAACCAATATGATCTGGGATCCGCCTATGGATTGGGCAGGTAGAGAAGCAGAGATAGGAGACATAGACCCTGATCATCCTGGCAATGAAATACTTGTACGAACACGATATATACCTTACCTTGTTCTTTTATCAGAAGATAGCAATATCTGGACGACAAACATTCTTTTCAACAGCACAGACATAGTCGCTGATATAGCCATAGCAGATATCACTCATATACATAATGGAAACGAGATCATAGCTGCAGTAAACAAACAAATAATTTTAATCTGGAAAGATCCATACAATCAACATCAACAATGGATATCTTGCACCCATTGGATTTCACCATCACCAATAACATGTTTCACTCCAGGTGACTTTGATTTGTATTCACCTGGTATTGAACTTGTTGTTGCAGATGAAGAAAACGCTATAGGTAAACTAATATAGAAAAATATTCTTAATAATGTAAGGTTGATTTAATAAAAAAAGAGAAACATCTACTTAATCTCATGACAACAAAAGAGTTGATTATCGCTATGAACACCGAATAGTGGGTTAATTACTCTCTCATTTTTAATCAAATTGTTAGTAATCTAATAAAGGGGTTGATGTCACCGAAATTAACTCTAGTGTCTAAATTACAGTCACCAGTATAATAGTATCCAATATCTCCATATCGTTGGTACCAAGCAGCGGAATTAGAGAGCATTAACACAAACGGGTTGATGTCACCGAAATCAACCTTGCCGTCACCATTTATATCGCCGCGTTTAAAGGTTTTTACCGCCTGAGCAGGTGATGGACTACTTTCTATACCACCAGCACCAATTTTACAAGTGACTGTTACTTCATATGTGCCAATGGACCATTGATTATAGATAGCTTGCACGACATTTCCTGTGATATATGGACCGAGCCATCCACTATCATTACCATCGCCCCAGTAGAATTTGTAATATATATCTGTCCCGACATTAGAAGAACTACTTTGATAAGTATATAAGATCGTTGATTGTTCACCTAGAGCTTTATTCAGATCATCTGGGTTGATATGCCAAGGCGTAACATCAACGGGTTTTGTTGGTGCCTGTACTAGTTGC
>JAVYLV010000086.1:0-4627 GCA_038740425.1 Thermoplasmatota archaeon
CTTGTTGACAAAGAAGGTGATGTTAAGGTTGAGATCACGATAGAGAAGTTAAAGGATCCACGGTATCCTATGATGAAGGGTTTATCCTCTTTAGCACCTTATCTAACAGCGTATCGTAAAGGTATTATATATAGTAAGACTAGTTTCGCTTATGCTGCTGATGATCATGTACTGTATGAAGGTAAACCATCACCTGGTTTCTCTCAACCTAGACGCAACCCGGTCTTGACAGGTGCGTTTAATGATCATGTATTCAAGATACATGACTCTATAAACAAGCTGTTAGCTAAACTAGCTGGTATAAATATCGAGAGGGAGAGCGACATTAGATATCTGAGGGAGTATTACCAGCATAACCCTGTCTATGTAGCGCTTGTTGGTGATGGTACTATGATACCTCAGCTTATATATGATAGCTCTATAGACCCTGTATCTCCACCTGAGGAGGTTGCTTATTATTTTGGTGGCGGTGTACCCAGTGACTTCATATATGGTAATATAGATCCTTGTAGGGATGAGCGTAGATGGAGCAGTCAGGCTCCTGATATCTACACTGAGTATCCATACCAGGAGAATATAGTAGGTAGGATCACTGGTTGGGACACTCAAGATGTAAGTGCTTTGATATCTCGTACAGTATTCTATAATGATATAATCGATAGGATGGGTGATTGGAAGGATAATGCTGTGGTTCAACTAGGTGGGGGTAACGATTTCCAGAAACCATTAGTTAGGTATAAGGTATTCGGTGAGTTGCTTAAAATGATTCCTCGTGGGGAGCCTATGAAGATGGATACTGGTGCTTCTTATCTTAATGGTTTGACGTTGCAGAAGAAGGTTCTTGAACCTATGGGTTTCAACACGGTTTATATACGTGAAAACCAGGCTACATATCAGGGTTTCACTGATGAGGCTATTCTTAAATTAAAGAAGGCTAATCTTTTGAATATGTTGATGCTGTCACCGAGGCAGTTGAAGAAAGAAGTTGGTGTAGATGTTGTTAAAGGAGGAGTTTTACAGGAGAAGAGTAACTTTATCTTTGCTAACGCTCATGGTAATCAGCATATGTTTGGTATGGGTGATGTTGGTTTGTATAGTATAGGTTTGGGTTTACCGAATGGTTTATTACCTAAAGTACTAAGGAAGCTAGCTACACTTATTAGTTATGGGCCTGGTTTTTCACTTAGCGATCATGGTTATTACAGTACCAGGAACGTTGAAAATATGAATCTAGGTCCGTCTTTCTTATTCATAGAGAGCTGTATATGTGGTAAACTTGATGGTATGTATCCTAAACAGGTTATAACACAGGCTTATCTACATGCTGGCTGTGCAGCTGTTATCTCCTCTACAACTAGCTCTAACATAGCTGGTGGGTATATAGAACCTAAGAATACTAAGTATGATCTCCCAGGTCAGACTCTGTTGCGTTTTATCAGAGCTTATAGAAATACTAAGAAGGGGGTATACCCTGATATGCATTTTGGTTTTAAGATATATCAGGATATCTGCAATGAGTTAAAGAACGATGACGTGAGTTTAGGGTTAGCGTTCCAGAGGGCTAAGAACAGGTATTTACCTGAAGATGCATCATGGAAGGTATGGTGGTCTCCACCGTTACTTGTAACAGGTGTACATGATCTAGATAGTAAACTGGTTTCTCTAATGAAAGCTGGTTCAAGTAGTGATCTAAATGAACATCTGGATAATAAGTATATGTCATTCCAGGAGTATACCTTATATGGTGACCCTGCGTTTACCCCTTATGTACCTTCTAGGTGAAAGATTGAATAGTTAAAATACAATCTCTTTTTTTATATTTTAGGTGAAGGGATCTTCGCTATCGCTTTTTTTACATCGTTTTTATAATCTAATCCTATCTCAGATGTTATGCATTCGTAGAGATTCTTTTTTATATCATTCCAGTTGATGGTTGTAGCAGGAAAATAAAGTTTCCTGTCAACATCAGGTATCTTATGTATATGAGGTGCCCATCTCCCTTCTCTGGTATCACAATTATCCATATGGAGTATATATGTTCTCTTAATTTTCTCCTTCTTTAGAAGATAAATCTCGAATTTACGATTAAAGTATTTATAACTGATATCCCGCTCGTAGTAACGTAGCTCTAATTCATAATAATTGTTTATAGGTATAACCGCTCTTTTCATCTCTAGTAGACCCCTCCTAATTTTTTTTAATGCAGAATCAACTTTTTTTCAGGGTTGTTGTAATTTCAATTACTATATATAATAATTATTAATTTTTTAAAAAACAAACATGGTTTTAACCTTATCTGCAGATATAGCTATTTTACATTGTCTTATATAAATTTCAGGAGGTTCATTGTGGATTATACTTTTTTGTTCTCTTCTAATCCATATAGTACTCAGGTGGATAAGGCTCTGGTTTTAAACCTTTTCTTTCGCGTATCTTCCTGACGACATCTGGTTGCATCTGCTTGGGTAATGGTTCGAAACCTAGATTCTCTGTGTTCCATAGTACCCTACCACCAGTAGCTGATCTTATAGCTGAAGCAAAACCAAACATCTCAGCTACAGGCGCATGCGATTCTATATTTACACTATCGCCTTCAGTTGTCATATCCTTAACAACTGCTCGTCTCTGACTAAGCTCTCTTGTAGCATCACCCATTAGATCCTGTGGGGTATTGATGTATACTTTCTGTATGGGCTCCAGTATTATAGGATCAGAGATCATTATAGCACCGTATATAGCGTTACGTGCCGCTGGTATAACCTGTGCTGGTCCACGATGTATAGCGTCTTCATGTAATTTTGCATCTACAAGTTTCACTAGTATACCCTGACAAGGCTCTGATGCTATAGGTCCACTTTTCATAACTTCATCGAATGCTTCTTTTATCAGATCCCTAGTCTCAAATAAATGCTGTATACCTTTAGTAACATCAGTGATCATGTTTAAGCCATATATACCAAATACACCTTTAGCTTCCTCTTTACCCATGCCTAGATCCTGAAGCTGCTTCGCCACCTCTTTTTTAAATTTTTTAACATTATCAGGTATCTCGTTATTGTATAACGCTTTTATAACAGGTTCAGGTAGAGGCTCTACCTCTATGTAGAAACGGTTATGTTTATTCGGAGATTTACCTTCGAAACTATGTGGACTTTTCTTACCTACACTTTCTCTATAAACTACTATTGGTGGTGAGCAGATTATATCAAGTTTGTAATCATTTCTGATCCGGTACTCTGTGATCTCAAGGTGTAGCTCACCCATACCTGACATCAGATTTTCACCAGTCTCTTGATTTATCTGCACTTGTATGCTGGGATCAGCTTTGGATATCATACGTAGAACCTCAACGAGTCTTGGTAGATCCTTCATGTTTTTCGCTTCTACAGCTACTGTGACCACAGGTTCAGATATATGAACTATGCGTTCAAATGGTTCCACATCTGGTTTATCTGTGATTGTGCTACCAGCGATAGCATCTTTTATCCCTGTTGCAGCTACTATGTTACCAGCGCTTACGAACTCTAATGGTATACGATCAGCGCCAACCATGATGTTAACTTGTTGTACACGGTTCTTATTAGGCATACCTGCTACGTATACCTCTTGACCTCGTGTTATCTTACCGCTGAATATCCTACCAACTGCCACTTCACCTGCATGCGGATCAATTATAATCTTAGTGATCATCAAAGCTAATGGTCCATTAGCATTGCATTCGATCATACTCCTACCAACTTCGCTTTCAAGATCCCCTCGCCATATATGAGGCACCCTGTATTTCTGCGCTTCTTTAGGTGAAGGTAAATGATCAACGACCATGTCTAGTATAACCTCGTGTATAGGTAGCCTCTTCGCTAATGTTTTCTGATCATTATTCTTACAATACTCATATACATCCTTGAAACTTAACCCTGTTTTCTTCATAAATGGATAAGATATAGCCCAGTTATGGAACGCTGAACCAAAAGCTACAGTACCATCCTCCACTTTAACCATCCATTTATTTTTAAGATCTTCAGGGGCGTACTTCTGAAGCAGCTCATTGAACTTGTTTATAATCTTGATGAATCTCTGCTGCATCTCTTGAGGTGTTACCCTCAACTCATTTATCAGACGATCAACTTTGTTGATGAATAAAACTGGTTTCACCTTCTCTCTTAGAGCTTGTCTTATAACAGTCTCAGTCTGAGGCATAGCACCCTCAACAGCGCATACTAGCACGATGCAACCATCAATGGCTCTCATTGCTCTTGTTACGTCACCACCGAAATCAACATGCCCTGGTGTATCAATCAGGTTTATCAAATACTCTTTATCTTCAAATTTATGAACCATGGATGCTGATGCAGCGTTGATAGTGATACCTCTAGCTTGTTCTTGTTCATCGTAATCAAGTACAAGTTGTTTCCCAGCTAGCTCTTCGCTCATCATACCACACCCAGCGAGGAGGTTATCTGAAAACGTTGTTTTACCATGATCTATATGTGCAGCTGTACCTATATTCCTGATTAAATCAAGGTTATGCATTATATTAGTTGCCTTCAGGACATTATCCTCTTTTCGTCCCATATATAAAACCCTCTTTTATCTTATAATTAATACTAGACTTGTATGTATCTTTATC
>JAVYLV010000087.1:0-4609 GCA_038740425.1 Thermoplasmatota archaeon
TGATTCGTTTATGTGTATGGTGGAATAACTAGTATGGTTACGTATGGTCGGGGGTGAAAAGTTATATGTTCTTGTGAAATACCTGTCGGTGTATATTATTAATTTGTTGATATCGTTATTATCGTTATCGTTGTTGTTAATGTTTTTAGTAGGTATGCTGATTACATTTGGTGATATTATAATTAATAGGAGTAGGCAAGAGAGTATTTTTAGTATTTTATTTTTATCCATTATTTTACTATTATACCTTTAGTTATTTAATAAATTTTTGTGTTTTTTTATTTAATAGGTTTATATAAAAAATTAATCTGTTGTACAAGTTCCGCCATTTTATATCATATATGATATGATACTCCATATTTTATATCTTTTTATCTTGTATCATATCATATTTGTTATAATTATTTTTATTATTACTCATTAAAAATTTTATAGGATTTATTAGATATTTCATATCATATAGGATATGATAATACATATAAACATGTGATACACCAACGGCTATGTTAGACAATTACAAACTAATAGTAATCTTATCATATTTGATATAAACTATCATATTTTTAGAAGATACCTGGTATTATTCTATAAGGCACTCTCTGTTTATATTCTAAGTAAGCTTCCCCGTACTGTCTTATAAGATGTCTTTCTTCATCTATTATACTTATGATCATTATAGGCACTGCTATAGAAGCTATTAAAAGAGCTGCCAATGAGTAGAAGAATAAGGCTAACCCAAAACCTATTATTATGAGGGAGGTATAATGAGGATGACGTATATATCTAAAAACCCCTGATGTTACTAGCTGACCTTTGTATGTTCTCTGCCAGAATATCTCCCATTTGAAATAAAGTATAGCACCAGATAGAAATATTACTAAGCCTAGTATAACCGTAGGAATGAAAGGAGTTGGTATAATCCATACACCAGCATATGGGGTTAATGGGCCTATCATTATTATCAAGAGTAGCGGGGCGTAATGAATGATGAACAAAGCTCTTAGCTCCTTAGGTGGTTTATAATTGAACATGGATCACCGTTCGGAAAAAGGATTAGATTATTTGAATTGTATTCCACCTTTTAGTATTTCTATTTCTTGAGGTTTAAGTGAATGTTTTGTGCTCCGCATCTTTATAACAGCTAGCTTTCTTCTATCCATTGTAGTATCAACGGTTAATACTATTACGCCATCTGCTAGGAATTCTGATATCCCATCTCTGGATAGAGCGTTTGATCCTAAGGGTAGTTCTGAGGTTACTATGCAAGTGGCTTTCGAGTTTTCTAGTATGTTCATTATATAGTGTAGATGTAATCGTCTTATCGGGAAGTTTCCATCTGGTGAGAATTCCTCAGGGTTTATAATGCTTATATCCTTTCTTTTAAGTGTTAATTCATCTAGGTAGATAGGCATCTCTGATAAGGGTGTTATAGAGTCTAACACTATACGATTGTAACCCCCTGAGAGGATCTCATTGGTCATGGTTTCGTATATTAGTTTCTTGTTTATATCTAGGAATAAGAATTTTATGATTCCTTCTTCTATAGCTGGCTGGAAATCTATGCTTAACTCCTTAGCTTGTGTTAGTAATCCATCTACCTTTTTATCCAATGTGAGGAATAGGCATTTTTCTTTGTTTTTTATTCCTTCATATAGAAATTGGTAACATAGTATCGTTTTACCGCTACCTGGTTGGCCTGATACTAGTACTGTTGTATATTTTGGTATACCGCCCTGTAATAGGTTATCTAGACCTACTATCCCGGTTTTTACACGTTCTAGAGTGCTTTCCTTTGCTTTAATTGATGGCATTGTTGATTCAGGTTGTAAGAGTGACATACCAAGATGGTATACACTTGCGTATATAATTAGTTTATCTTTTGTTAATTGTTAGCATACAACAAATTTTAAAACATATTTTTATATTTTTTTGAAAATATTTATATAGTATTAAAATAAAATATTATATCAGATATAAAAATAATAGAAGGCGCATATATGTCAAAATGTAACATGAGAATATGGGTCTGGCTACAAAATGGTCAAGTCATGAAAGCTATATGTCGAATCGAAGAAGGAACCATAACAATATACGATCAATATGACAACGTCCTTCTAAAAAGAACTGGTTTAACACCAGCACAAATAAAGAATATAGAAGCTACATTAACATCAGCAGAAGCAAAAAGATTAAACAACCAAAATAAAGAACCATTCACCTATCTATAAAAAGATGGCTAATACTATTTATTTATAACCAAAAGAACACGCTTATCAGGATGAATAATAATACCATTATCGGTGATCTCCATAGACACTATCTTCTTCTGATGAGATGAATACCTCATCTTAACCACCTCAATAGCGCTCTCACGCACATCACCACGCTGTATATTATACAAGACAACAATACCATCAGCAAGAAACTCCTCAATACCAGTATCACTATAACGAGTAGGAATCTGCTCAGTCTCACTTATAAGAAAACTAGTAGCACCAGTCTCCTCAAAAAAACTAAACAACTGCTGAAGATACAAACGATAATTCTTCTCCTTACTAATAGAAGCAGCGATAATAGCAGTCAAAGAATCAACAGCTATAACATCAGGTTTAAAATCCTTAGGTATAACCAAGGGTTTAATCTTATAAGATACATCAGTAGCAGAACCTGAACCACCGAGAGAACCAAACTTCATACGAAGGATATCTAAAGGATTAACCTTCTGCAACAAAAAATAGCCATCCTTCTTATAAGGAGTTATATCCCAACCAAAATTAAGCATACTACGCTCGATACGTTCAATAGTCTCCTCGCAACTAACATACATGCATTTCTTACCCTTAGAAACCAAGTTATAACATATCTGACGACATAACGTACTCTTACCAACACCAGCACCACCAGCAACCAGAATCGTACTACCTTTAGGTATACCACCCTCAGAGAACAACTCATCAAATCCACTAATATAAGTCTTCAGCACACCCTCCTTCTTCTTATCAATAACCTTACCATCAGCCACTGTACTCATACACCCGATACTCAAAGACAGTAAATAGTTTATCCCAATTAAACCTATTCACTGATTCTACCATATTTTACCTCAATGATAAAAAACTTTCTGTAAAAAATTCTAACCAAACATTAGAAACATGAAACATCGCAACACGCTATCTTTGCAGCAAAAAAAAGAGTGAAATAAAAACTCCAGTTAAACATACACGTTTTCTATCTTATCTAATCCAACCAGGACCTATCTGAACGTAATAATAAATCTTATTAACCTCCACAGTAAAAGTCTTATTAGGTGAAGTTAATTCAACATAGTCGCCATTAGATGAGATAGCAGCATTAACGGCACCTTTGGCGAGATCTTTCAAAGCATCCTTCCAAGCATGAACATAATCAGTATAAATCTGTATACTATTCACATTAGGTACGGAATATAATGGATCGTTGCGAGAATAATTAGTACGAATAATACACTTCATTAAGTTACCACCTATCTCCTCTGTTGTCTTTTTACCAGGTACTCCAATAAAAACAGGCAGATCAAATCTAACTGTAACAACAGATGAACCATTAACAAAAGATACACTAGATGGCACACGCATAGTTGAATTACCATCAGGTTGATCGATAAATATACCACCACCTTCAAGCACATAAATCTGATCAACAAAGTACGAGTTATCAGCCTCGTATTTGATAGAGGTTATAGATGTTAGATACACTGGCGGACCTGTCTGAAAAGAGATATTTATATGAGATTTAGCATCATCCTTATCAATAACTCTTAGAGTACCATACGACCTAGCGGTAACAAAATACGGTAACTCACTACTAGCAAGTGTAACAGTAGAGAATACTGGTACATTTGAACCAGCTGTTATATCCATCATAGCCTTCATATATGAGAATTGATTTGACACCTCATCCATATGTTCAGCTTCACGTTGCTTCATAACCTCAGGGATGTAAACAGTCTGTATAATACCAATAACTATAGCTACCAACGCTATGATCAAAAGAGCTTCTATAACACCTGAAACACCATAACATAACTTACTATTATATGATTTGTTTGTATACATCTACAACTCCTCACTCACCAATACTCTCAATATTCTCTTATCGACTCATTTACTCTTATCACAGAAAGGACTTATAAATCTTTCATAAAAAAAATCATAAACAGGTAAAATCAAGAGAAGGAAAAAAATCTACCTTATCTATACCCCTTCAGCATAATAAGATTCCTTATCAACAGATGTTAACAACTCCTCTTTTATAACCTCCGCTAATCTCCTAATACCCTCACGTATAATCTCATCCTCAGAGTAAGAGAAATTAAGACGCATAGAGTTATAATTACTACCATCAGGATAAAAAGCATCACCAACTACATAGGCGACTTTCTTAGCGATTGCTTTTTTAAACATAAGCCTGGTATTGATGTGTTTAGGCAGAGTAACCCATAGGAACATGCCCCCTTTAGGTACTGTCCATTTAGCCTCCTTTGGGAAGTACTCCTCTAACGCTTTAATCATCACATCTCTTTTATGCTTATACAATTCTCTAATGTATTTTATATGCTTATCCAAGTATC
>JAVYLV010000088.1:0-4292 GCA_038740425.1 Thermoplasmatota archaeon
CATGTGAATCTACACAACCTCACCATTAGAAACTCTTACGGTATGAATAATAATGCAGGAATAAGAATAAAATCAACATACAATACAATATCAAACTGCATTATATACAGGACTAGAACCGGTATTCTGATAGAAACAGCAAATAACAACAAGATAGATAACTGTACTTTCTACTCCAATGGTAACGGCATCCATCTCAACACCTCATACGGAACAACAATCAAGGATTGCTTCTTCTATCATAACGCCATAGGGTTAAATATTAGAAAATCAGAGAGAACAATAATAGATAAATGCCTAGCTGATACTAATGGTATAGGCTTCTACATCACACATTCAATAAATAATATATTCAAATTATGCACTGCTCGTAACAACAATGACAACCAGAACGGTTTCACAGTCGACAACAGCCGGGATATCACCATAACATACTGCAACGCTTATCATAACGGCGCAGGTATAAAGATAGTAAAAAGTAACAGAATATGCATAAACCACTCAGATATAACCTATAATACACATTTTGGTATAAAGATCGATACCTTCTCAGATAATATAGAGGTTACTTACTCTAATATAACTAACAACCTAAGATACGGTGTATACACCCAGGATAGCACATGCAATATACATAACTGTAACATACACGACAATCTCCTCAGTCTATACGCAGATAACAGTATATGCGACGCTAGGCGAAATCACTGGGGGTCTATCATGAAGCCATCAACTAGAGATAAATTATTAAGAGAACAAATAGGTTCAAAAAAAGGAGAAATACTATTATCATCTCGTCTTCCCTCAAAAATCAAAGATGCAGGTATGCAATCCCAACCTATCTACAATACAATGCTACCAGGATACTTACTAACAACCAGATGGAGTAATATAAACCTGCCAGGTAAAGATACAGACAACGATAAAGTACCTGACTGGTGGGAGACACTATACGGTTACGACCCATACACATACGATAACCATACAACCCTAGACCCTGACCTTGATGGTTTAAACAACATAGAGGAATGCTACACTTATCAATACGGCTCACACCCTTACAGACAGGATATATTCCTAGAGGTTGACTACATGGAATCAAAAATACCAGGGGTATCTAATAAACCAGACCCTAACCTCATAGAGAGATTGAAGAATATATTCCTTGAACACAACATAGCGCTATATGTTGACACAGGTGAACTAGGCGGAGGAGAAATATTACCATACAAGTCTAACTTCTCATTCAGTGACCTATGCGACTTATACTGGGAATACTTCCTACATAACAACCCAAACAACCCTAGGAAAGGCATATTCCGTTATAGTATAATATGTGACTACGGCCCCGGACGAGGATTCGCTTTTGTAGGCTGGGATCATCTAGACTCATTCCTAATATCAGCAGAGGATCTACAGATAAGTCAACCGAGATATCAACGAGGGCAATTAATTATAGGTGGAATGGTTCATGAACTAGGCCATACACTTGGTTTGAATGTAGATGATCACAGAGGGATAGATAACCTTATAGCTGTTAAATTACTCACAAAGGAATGGCTAAAATACAGGAATTATAAAAGCTGTATGAACTATATATACACGTATAAGACATTTGATTACTCTAGCGGCTCTAATGGTTTATATGATTACAATGACTGGTCAGGCATGTACCTCCCATTTTTTAAGGATACTAACTTCAACTACCCTGGAATATAAAGTTTCAATCCTCCTTCCATCTTGTTATCAATACGCCCGCTATAAAAAATATACAAGCAAACACCAAGACTATAACAGTATTCATCACAGCCAGTGATTCATTACCATATATCATAGAGTTCCTCAAACCTTCATTAACATAATACAATGGCAGTACACGCGCTATAGCCTGTATCACAGAAGGCATAGCATCCACAGCGAAGAAAGTACCAGCTAGGAACATCATAGGGAAGCTTATAGCACCAGCAGCCATATCAGCAGTCTCCTCCTCCTTCACGAATCTACCTATAATCATACCTATGCCAGAGAACAGGAAGCTTGTTGACACTATTATAACCAGGGATAACAGGTTTATATTAACCTTTATCCCAAATACTAGTATACCCACCGTTATAGAGACCGTAGTTGACAAAAAAGCTAGGAATAGCATGAACAACATCTTAGCCAGTATCCACTCATACCTTGTTATAGGCGTAGTATGAAGTTTACGGAGTATACCATCCTTCCTATACTTAGTGTTACGTTCAATACTACCATATATACTCTGCTGCATTATAGTGAAACCTATCATACCAGGTACGAAGAAATCTATGAAGCCAAAACTCTCAGTTATAGTACTCTCACGGTTAACCCTAACTATACTCCGACTGTTAGTCAAACCCATGTTTAAACCCTGGAGTATATTAGATATAACATTATCCAGTACCTGATTTGTCTGTTGTTCAGCAGGATCAAAATAATACGTCAGATTAACAATCACTGTGTCATCCAAAGCTGACCTAATAACAGCATCCTTATAACCATCAGGTATAACCAACAAGTTCTTAATATTCTTATCATGTATATAATCAGTTATAGGCTGACTAGTAGATACATTCTTCACTTCCACTATACCAGTCTTCTCTATCATATCTATAAGCATATGGGACATATCGGTATTATCAAGATCCTGTACATACAACGTATATTTAGCATCCCCAATACCTGAAAATATAGCACCAAATAACATTATAAGCATAACCGGAAAGAGCAGAGACCAGAATACCGTACCTCTGCTACGGAACCATGCTTTTATATTATACCAAAAGTCAACAGCTATAATCCTAAAATTCATTCCACTCCCTCCTCAGATAACCTTGAACCTGTAAGATTCAAAAAAACCTCCTCTAGATTCCCCCGCCTAATATCTATATTGTCATATTCTATACATGCGAGACGGAAATCAGATAACACCTCTAAAACCATCTCCTTGTATGGTATCTTCACAGAGAGATCACCATTAGCACCTTTTATAACCCTAAACCCGCGATCTGATAATACCTCCTCAGCTAAAGCAGAATCCTTACAACCCATTATACGCATAGTGACATCACCACCATACCTACCAATAAGCTCCTCCAAGCTACCCTCTGCTATAATACGACCCTTATGGATAATAGCTATATGATCAGCTAGATACTCAGCCTCCTCCATATAATGAGTAGTGAGAAATATGGTTTTACCTCTTTTCTTCAAACCAGCTATAACACCCCAAACCTCCCTTCTAGCTCTTGGATCTAGACCAGTAGTAGGCTCATCTAGGAATATAATCTCAGGATCATTAACCAGTGACAAAGCCACACCAACACGCTGCTTAAGACCACCTGAAAGATTACGGTATAGCTTATCAGCATACCCCTTGAGATCCATCATCTGAAGAATTTCATCCACATCAACTCTCTTCTTATATAACAAAGAGAAATAATGCAATGTCTCTCTGACAGTTAAACGTTCAAAAGAGTGATACTCCTGAGGTAACACACCTATAAGCTCTTTAACCTCGTTAAACTCTTTCTGAACATCCCTACCTAATATTTTAACTACACCGGATGTAGGTGTCCTTATAGATTCAATAATCTCCACGGTAGTAGTTTTACCAGCACCATTAGGACCTAGAAAAGCGAATATCTCTCCTTTCTTAACAACAAATGAGATACCATCAACAGCTACTACGTCACCATAAACCTTCCTTAGGTTTATTACTTCTATGGCTTTAATATCACTTCTAACTACACCCTTTGAGAATCTTATATTAGCTTTTACACCACATGAAGGACAAGATTCAACCCTATTTTCACCTAACTCGCCTGTGAATATCACTGTTTTATTACATCCTGGGCATTTAAAACGTTTTTCAATCATAAATCAACCGTAATATTTAATTAAAATAAATTTAAACATCTGAATAAAAAATTACTATTTAAACATATGTGATTGATCTGTTTTGTGTAACAATTATCGTTATATGTAAATCGATATACCGTATTTGATATAATACAATAACATATCTAAATGGGAATCATTCTCAACATCAAAGAGGCATTAAACAAATCATAATCTAAGATTTAACTCCAAAAATTCTATCTACTATATATCTAGTTATTGATGGACTTTTTGTATTTATATATCCTCTGTGTTTTTTTGTCTTCTATAACACCAACCTTTCCAGAGATAGCCTCACAGAGCGCAAAATAGCGGCCTTGGTTCATAATTCACCTCTTGTGACCTTCAGTCGTATTTTTCTATGGGTCAAT
>JAVYLV010000089.1:0-3830 GCA_038740425.1 Thermoplasmatota archaeon
GCACCTCCATCGGGCTTATAGGCTGGAAGAACATTGTTTTATCCCGTGATAAACTATCTATCTTCTTGTAACTCATCTCTTCTAAGATTAGCATTGAATTACATGATGATTGATTCTTAGAATTTTTTCTCATGTTGTCACCAGGCATCCATCCTTTGTTATAATCACAGTATGCTCAGCCTGTGATACTACTCCTCTACCCTTCTCTATGAGCATAGGGTAATGTCTAAGTAAACCGTATGCTGAGAGGTGTTTTAATACTAACCCATGACTAGGCAGAAGAGTGGAACACCATCGTTCTGCAAATGGTAACGTACCGAATTTATCTTTTAAAATAATCGCTGATCTCTTCAGTTTTTTATCATGTATAAATCTTGATCTCAACGATCCCTGATAAAGAAAAATATTACCACCCTCCCCTGATACAACATACCCTGCTCCATCAGTAGCAAATGGTTCAACTGCTAACACATCATCAACCTTTGGTTTTATCATAACCATATTACTATCACGTATGTTAGGAACAGAGACTCCAGCATGTAACACGTACCTACGTAAACTATGCCCTGTGAGATTATTTATAGGCTTATAACCATAAGAAGTGATAGTCTCCTCTATCACTTGTCCCACGTCATTTAGTGAAGCATGTTTATTAAGCGTATCAATAGCGTTTCTGAGCGCCTCATCAGATGCTCTGATAAGAGCGCTGTACCTATTGGTCCCAACCTCTATAGTCGCAGCTGTATCAGCTATATAACCATCAATATGCACACCTACATCTAATTTCACAACATCCCCTCTGTTGAAAACCATATCATCATTAACACGAGGGGTATAATGTGCTGATACCTCATTCACTGAGATATTAACAGGGAAAGCTAAACCACCACCCTCCTCTAATATCCTCGCCTCTATAAGCGTAGCAACATCCAATAATAAAGCATTCTCCTTAATCAAGGTTAAACCATATTTACGAGCATCAGCAGCGATACGCCCTGCTTCTCTATACTTCTCCAGTGTACTCTCATCCATGTTCTACCGCATCTTTAATCATATCATCAGTGATTGAACCTTTACGTAGTATAACCCATTTATCACCACTAAGATCAACAATCGTGGAGGGAACATCGTTTAATACACCTGCATCAAGATAAACATCTATCTCCTTACCTCGTTCATCAAAATGTTTTTTAATCAATGATACTTCAGGTAGCGGCTTGGTATCATGTATATTGGCACTTGTCACTGTTATCGGGCCAACTTGCATAAGCAGATTAAGCGCTACATCATTTTTTGGTATCCTAACTGCTAATGTGTCCCTACCACCGCTAATATAATCCATTACACCAGGTTTACGTTTTAAAACAATGGTTAAAGGACCAGGGAGAAATCTTGATGCAACCCTCTCAGCTGTAGGGGTAACTTCTACTATCTTCTTCATTTCATCTAAAGACGCGACTGCTACTGGTAAAGGTTGAGACAACGGTCTCTCCTTTATAGAGAATACCTTTTCAACCGCTGATTTATTATAAGCATCAGCACCTAGAGCGTATAACGTATCAGTCGGGTATACTATAACCCCACCTGCTTTTAACGCTTTCAAAGCTGCACGTATATCTATCCTACGCATAAATCAACCACCCTTAAAGACTATTCCTCTTCTTTTCTTATGAAATCACCAAGGGTTAAACCAGTACTATGTGAACGTGTACCTTGATATGAGGGTTTAACAACATCTTCCAGTAACGTGATACCTAGCTCTTTCTCAAGTTTTTCTATCATTTTATCAGATGGTCTAAGGTCACCTTTCTCAATCTTTGATATTGTTACTGTACGTTCTCCTATTCTAAATCCTAACTCCTCCCTACTTAATCCTTTTTTTTCACGAGCTGTTTTAATTCTAACAGGCCAGTCAGATACCAGTTCTTTTTCCATCTTAGCAAAAACATCCTTCTCTGATCCAGCGGGTCGCGTGTCTCGTTTTTTTTGAGTGGTTACTTGTATGTTCAACTGCGGTGTTTTTATTTGTTCTATCCCAGTAGCATAACGGATGCAATCTGGGCATAGCATCATCTTCACACCATCTACTGTCCCTAATTTGCATCCTTTGTGATCATTACCGCACATTTCGCAAGGCATTAACTTCTCACGTTTCCCCTCTAATACTATATTAACCCTGCTTTTTGAAGCAGCATTAGATCCTCAGTGCTTAGTTTCTCACCGCGTTTGAATCTCTCGAATATCTCTTCAGCTTCTTTTTGATCAGCTGAAAGTGATTCCCTTTTCTTTTCAACACGTTTCTTCTTCTCTGATTCTGATATTAATCTCTCTAATTCATGTATCCTGTTAACATGATCAATGAATTCTTTATGTATTTTATCAGCTTCGATCTTTGATAGTACTATCTCCTCTTGTATGGCTGTAGCTCTCTTTGTAAGCTCTTCAACTGATTTAATAAGCTTTATTAATTCTTCGTGCTCCTCCTGAGCGCGTTTAGCTAACTTTGCTATATTCTCATTGTATTTTTCGATCTTTTTCTTTAAACTCTTTTCTTCCTCTAGATTTTCTTTCAGTTTCGGATCTTTTAGTAGTAGTTCTTCATGCTCTTTGATCTTTTTATGTATCTCAGCTATCTCCTCTACCAGCTTTTTTTCATTCTGCGGTGATAGTATCTGTGTCATTTGTTCATTCTCAAGTTTTCTGAGTTGTTGTTTAAGCCTGTTAAGATTAATACCTTTATGCGCTGTCCTTTCTTTCTCTAGGTTTTTAATTGTTTTTTTTAACTCATTATATCTCTTTAAAAGGTTGTTTCTCTCTTCTTTTATTTGCTTAACACGTTCGTTGAATTCATCGCGCGATCTCCTATGAGCACTCATTTCATTACGTATCTCTCTGATCTTAGAGTTAATCTCATCTCTCTCTGTAACCATCTTCTTGGTTTTAGAATGCACAGCATCCCGTTTTCTTTTTAAATCATTAGCATAGGATTGTATTTTATCCTTCTCTTTGATAATTTCCTCTAAGTTCATATTCATTGATTTGCCTCTTAGTGATTCGGAGTTTTAATTTGATTCTCCAATAGTTCTCAAATGTAAAATAATAGGTATTAATTAAGTATTTCGAAGCAGATATATATGGTTTTAGGTTGTGTAAAACCGTAAAACAGATTAGACTAGGATTCATTATAATTCAGAACCCTCTCCATTAGAAAAGAATAAGGCAGGAACTGTGCATCTTTCTCTACTTAATACACTTAACATATCCTTCATTGGGATAGCATCATACAGACTGATATCATCTTCCAAGTCTGTTAATTACGAAATGTTTTTTAAAACCAATACATTATACCTACTAAACTGTGGGTGTATCTAGCATGAAGAAAATATTGATAGCATATGATGGATCAGATGCATCAAAAAAGGCTATAGATATGGCTCTTGATTGTTCAAATAAGGATGATGAGATTATTTTATTAACAGTTATACCTTCTGAGCTAATTGAATCATCTTTTACTAAAATGCTATTGCCAACCATTGATTTCAGTGGTTTGATTCAATCAGGATCCTTCAAGGAGAAAGCAATGGAAACCATCAGTAAAGTTGCAAAAACATTTGAATCAAAGGTTAAAAAAGTAGATGTCTTGGTAGAAGCAGGTGACGCTGCAGATGAAATCCTTCTATCAGCCAAAAAGTTAGATGTGGATCTAATAGTTGTTGGTTATAAAGGATATGGTAAAGAAGGAAGATTCTTACTAGGGAGTGTCACCGACAAAATAGTAAGACATGCTAGTAAATCAGTACTGGTTGTACGCTAATATTAAAAACCAGTAG
>JAVYLV010000090.1:0-3725 GCA_038740425.1 Thermoplasmatota archaeon
ATCTTAGTCTCATGGTTTTTTTAATATAATTTATCTAAGATATATATCTTTTGAGATGTCTTTAGATATATATGGGCCATCCTTTATTCGTAATATATTTTCCTATCGGATCATCCTATGATTTTATAAGAATCAGTTAGAATAATATACTAAATTTGTGATTCATAGTTTGGATAGGGATGCTGTAATGCATGATGAACCAGATATTGTAAAGACTCTCAGAGCAGAGGAGATCATCAAGACCCTACCTTTAAAGGATCAAGATTATCCATATACCAAAGATGATGCATATGCTGTAAATGATACTGGAGAAAGGTGCGATACACCTGAAAAAGTAACAGATAATAATATAGAGCTTAGTAATCTCTGTGATTTCCTATTCGAAAATATAAATGATTTGATGGTGCTTCTTGATATACGTGGACGTATCGTTAAAGTCAATAAATTCGCATATATTTTATCTGGTTTCTCAGCTGAGGAAGTGATAGGTAAACCTTTTTGGAGTGTAACAGATTTGTTTAAAAATGATATACTAGTAGCGGCTCTTAGACTCTTTAGGGGTATACTACAGGGGGATCATATAAAGAACTACAAGTTTGAATTCTACGATAAGAAAAAGAAGAAACACATAATGATGTTTTCAACATACCCTATAAAAGAGAATGGTAGATATAAATACATACTTCTAGTAGGTAGAGACACCACTGAGAGCGAAAAAACTCTGGAGATGTATCGTAACATTGTTGAACGAGCTGAGGAAGGGATACTTATATTGAAAGACTCTATCGTCCAGTATGTTAACCCTGCTCTTGTATCCATGTGGGGTGGTAAAAAAGAAGAGGTTATAGGTACATCCTTCATTGATTATGTAGCCCCAGAGGATAGATCAAGGGTTATGGAGTATTATAAACAGCGGGTTATTGGTAAGAAGACTCCCTCAACGTATGAGGCTGTATTGGTGCGTAAAAACGGTGAAAGGGTTTATGCTGAGATAAATGCTTCTGTTATCCCTTATGATGATGGCTTAGTCGACCTTGTAATAATCCGTGATATAACTGAGCGTAAAAGATACGAGGAGAGGCTGCGGGAGAGAGAGGAACATTTCAGAGCATTGGTTGAGAACACCGATGACGTTATTATAAGGTATAATCGTGAATGTAAAGCTGTATATGTTAATCCTAGTTTGGAGCGTTACACCGGGGTCTCGGCTGATAGGATTATAGGTAAGAGTCATACTGATTTCGGTTTACCGTCTGATTTTGTTGGCACGGTTGAGAAAGCTATCAGAAGGGTTTTTGAGACAGGGGAATCGTATAGGCAGGAGATACAGCTACCTAACGGTACCTGGCTTGATTGGTTATTATTCCCCGAGTATTCAAGTACTGGAGAGGTTTTGTATGTTGTCGCTACAGCACGTGATATAACCCCTCGTAAGGTGTATGAAGCTAAATTAGAGGAGAGCGAGCAGCGTTTCCGTTCTATCTTTGATGATGCCTTTGATATGATACAGAGTGTTGATAGTAAAGGGCGTTTCCTGTATGTTAACCCTGCTTGGCTTAGTGTAATGGGTTATTCATCTTCTGATGTTGAACATTTATTGTTGACTGATATTATCCATCCTGATGATCTTCCTCATTGTGTATCCTTGTTTTCTCAGATAATTGGTGGTGCTAGGTTTGAAAGGATCAGAGCTAGATTCTGTGCTAAGGATGGCAGGGTTGTCTATGTTGAAGGTAATGCCTCACCGAGGTATATGAATGGTAAGGTTATCGGTGCTAGTTGTATATTCCGTGATGTAACAGAGCAGAGGTTAACTGAGGAGGCTCTTCGTAGGAGCGAGAAGAGGTTCCATGATCTAGCTGATATGTTACCTGAACCTGTATTCGAGACTGATCGATACGGGAGGTTAACGTATGGTAATAGGAAGTTGTTGGAGATTTTTGGTTTAACTGATGATGATGTCGAGCATGGTTTAAACGTTAGCGATGTGATCGCTCCTGAGTATCTTGACAGATTCAAGGAGAGATTTCATAGTAGGATATCTGGTAACAGCTCTATTCAGGGTAACGAGTATGTTTTCGTTAAGAAGGATGGTTCACGGATACCGTTGCTTGTCTATTCCCTTCCTATATTTGAAGACGGGGAGGTTGTTGGTACCCGTGGTGTAGCTATTGATTTAACTGATATCAAAAAAGCTTATGCTGAGATCAAGAATCTGCTTAGACTTAAAGATGATTTTGTTAATCAGCTCGGTCATGATCTTAAAACCCCGTTATCACCGTTGATTAATCTACTACCGATAGTGTTAGAGAGGGAGACAGACCCAAAATCCAAGGAGATGCTTAAGATTAGTCTATCATGTGTTAACTATATGAAAGAACTTGTTGTTAAAACTATTGAGCTAGCTAAGCTTAACTCAAATAAGATAAGCTTTGATATAGAAAGGGTTGATCTATCTGCTTTAGTTAGAGAGGTAGTTAGCAGGGAGGAGATCCTCTTTAAGGAGAGAAATATATCTATTGAAAACAGGGTAAATGGATCGTTATATGTGGAGGTTGATAAGCTCCGTATAGGTGAGGTTTTTGATAATATATTATCAAACGCTAGGAGGTATATCGACAAAGACAGAGGGTTGGTGATTATCGATGCTGTTAGAGATCGTGACTACGTTACAGTATCTGTGAAGGATAACGGTGTTGGTCTTAGGCAGGATGAATGTATAGCTATATTCAACGAGTTCTATAAGGGTGATAGTTCTCGTCATGACCTCGAATCAACAGGTCTAGGTTTATCCATATGTAAACGTATCATTGAGAGACATGGTGGGCGTATATGGGCCGAGAGTCCTGGCCTGGGTAAGGGTACTACTATATTCTTTACATTGCCTTGTTGTCGCGGAGAGGGATGCGCAGGAAATGAATCACCTAAAGAACACACTGTAAATGAGGGAGAGGAGAGTCTAGGATGACTGGTATTTCAAATTCTGATTTCACAAGGGCTATGTTTAATGCGCTTATTGAAGTGACTGGTCGTCGTTGTTCATCAAAGAAGGCAGCAGCTAGTGTATTAAAGGCTTTTTTAGATTTTTTAAAACAAAGATACTCTTTTTTGGATTATATAAGGATTAATATTAATGGTGATTCCAGTGTTGATGTATCATCTTATCTGGATTTCTTTGAATCTGACACTATAAACGAGATGATAGAGTTAGTTATACGGATAATAATCTTTGATTTAAAGGATAAAGCTGGGCTTTTTTTCATCAGTGAGTTAAAAGAGCAGTTAAAAGAGCGGTATCTTGATGAGGTATATAATAGAAGGATTAAGTTAGATATGATCCAGCTGGAGCAGCGATATATGTATAAGCGATGGAGGGTTGATGAATCACTTGTAAAACATGATTATAAACCATTAGATGATAGGGCTGATAAAGCTGTTAGTCTGTTTGGTTATGCCTGGGAGAATGTAGCGGATTGGAGTTATAACAGAGAAACTATGATATGTACATTGTATGATAAAAATGGTGATGTATTAGATGTCTTGAGTGTGGATGATATCGTTAATAAGATGACGATGCTTCTTGATGAGGATGCATCATCTGTTGAGAGGGATGCGGAACCTAAGAAGAAACAAGATGAAGGCATCGATATAACTGATAAGGAGTATCAGTTCCTTGAGATGCTATATGAGAAAGATCTTGATGCTGATATGGTTATGCATCTACT
>JAVYLV010000091.1:0-3702 GCA_038740425.1 Thermoplasmatota archaeon
TATATTATTTGTTTAATTTATGTTGGTAAGTTATGTATCAAAATGTAAATGATAATAAAATGAAAATGGATGATATAGTATATGATATCATCATTGTAGGTGCTGGTCCTGCTGGCTCGTATCTAGGTTATCTTCTAGCTAAAAATGGTTTACACCCTGTTATTTTTGATCATTCACACCCTCGGGAGAAACCTTGTGGTGGAGGTATTACTGCATTTGCTTTAGAACGATTTCAATTTATCCAAGAGATATCTGAAAATATAACACCTGAAAATGAGATGGAGATCATATCACATAGTGGTATAAGTGTAATGACAAGAGGAGAAAAATCATCTTTGACAGTTTCAAGAGCAACGTTTGATAAGTATCTTCTTGATAAGGCGGTTGAATCTGGTTCTATATGGATCCCTGAGAGGGTGATCGATGTAAAACTTAAAGATGACATCTGGGAGGTCAAAACAAAGAAGGGTAAGTATTATTCTAGGTTGATTGTTGGTGCTGATGGTGTTGACAGTATAGTTAGAAAGAGGATACTAGGCCCCATACCAAAAGAAGACATAGGAGTATGCTACGGATGTTACGCTGTTAGTAAAAGACGAGAGACGCCGGTGATGAAGTTTTTAGGGGGAAAAGAAGGATATGCCTGGTGTGCACCGCGTAGAGATCATCTAAGTATCGGTATCGGTACCAATTTTTCATATATGAAAAATATCAAAAATATGTTTAAAAATTTTATATCTTCTCATTATCCTCATGTTGAAATAATATCAAGGTGGGGCGCTAAGATTCCTAATGTTAAAAACCCTAAATTCTATAGTCTACCTTGCGCTGGTGACAACTGGATTCTTATAGGTGACGCGGCAGGACATGTTGATCCTATAACAGGTGATGGAATCAGCTATGCTTTATGGGATGCAGAATTGTCCTCAGAGGCAATCATCAAAAAAGATCCTAAATCTTTTGATTTATTTTGGAGAAAATCATACAGTGAAAAACTGATATCAGGATGTAAAATGAGAAGATTATTTTATAATAGATTTCTGATAGAAAATTTATTAAAAATATCATCAAAGAGTACTAGTTTATCAGCCATGCTCTATGACATTGTTAACAGCAAACAAGATTATCAATCACTGCCAAAAAGAATAATTATGAAATCACCAAGAATAATAAAAGAATACCTCATAAGCTATTTAGAAAAAACACAATTCATGGATTAATTGTGAGCGTAAGATAACTTCTGACAGTAATCTTCCAATTATTAAACTTGATATTTTTTCCAACTGAATTTGAAACAAGACCGGACATGATGCCCCTAAATATAATATAGTTAGATTTCTCTGAGAACATGGTCCAAGGATAATAGATTGCGGCAATGCTTGGTATATTAGGATCAAAAACAAAGACGTCACCAAATCCTAATGCTGGGAAGAAATCTGGGATAAATTTTTGAAAATCCCTTCCCCCGTATGTCTCACGAAGTAATTTACCATATTCAAAACAAGCATCAAAAAGAATTTGCTCGCCATCAGGTAGTTTTGATATTTCTTGCTCTAATATATATAAAATATGCGATTCACAACCAAAGAATCTCATACCTTTGTATGATAAGATCCCTTCATGGTAGGAAAAAAAACCTGAATTGATCAATTTTTGTAGTGAATTAACTGAGTGGGTTACTTCTCTGATTTCGTTCAACGCTTTATATTTAATATCAAATTTTTGTTCTGGGAGTTCTCTTTCATGGAAAAAATTATTTTTTTCTTTTTGTAATTTTTCATCAGGAGCACAAATAACGCTACATTGTTCATCTCCTCTACCCTGACATTTTATCTGTATTCCTTCGATTGTCTTATCTTGCATTACATATGCCCACACACCCGCAGTTGCTCCTTCAGTCATAATATACCCTAAACCATTATTTCTACATATAATGTAACCATCGAAAGAGATGATAAACGTCTTTTGTTCTATGTTACTATTATGAATGGCTCTCTTTGCAAATAATGTTTCGCAATACCTTACAAAAAGATAAGCAAAATCTGTCAACTCTTTTTTTGTGCGTTTTTTTATCGTTGGAAAATTAGACATAGAAGCATATACATACCCAAATTTCTTACCCGCTGAATACAAAGCTTGTTTGCCTTGATCACCATACGTCTGAACAATTTTATTTTCAATCATCTCAAAAAGCTTTTCAGGAATAAAGAGATCCCTAAGGTACGTAGTCTGTTTATGTTCTGTAAATGTTGTTACAACAAAACCTGGTCTATCTATAATTTCACGTTTTGGTGTAATTATATTTTGAATCCACCATGTAACTATTCTATCTTTAATCTGCATGAATGTTCTTCTACGATGTTATCATTATTCCTTCTTCTGCAAATTTGAAAGTATGCTGAATGGGATTTATTCTTGTTTTTCTCAACTTTTTGATCTGCAAAGTTCTGTTTGCTTCCTCTCCGATAGCGCTTATATCTAAATAAATCAAACCATCCCCTATATACTCCACTATCATATTAGAGACATCGTTACTATCCCTCTGCGTTATACAAACCGTGGTTATACCCTTACTCCTAGTCGTATCAAACAAGGTTATAATATTAGCCCTAGTTATCTCAGATGTCACAACCCTCTCAGGCATAACAGGCCTAGTATCACGATAAAAAATAGGTAAAGGTTTAAAAGACAACGGGTTTATACTATCAATAACCATCCTACTATAACCAGTATTCTCCATGTTCTTCAACACCTCATCAAACATACCCATCTCAAAAGGCTTCTTAAAATCAATATGATATACATTCAACAAACCCTGACTCATCCATCCCCTGTAATCCCAACCAAACTGACAAGCCTGCTCTATTATCTGCTCAGGCGGCTGCTCCACAGTTATATAGATACATTTCTCATTGTTTCTACAACCCTCAGCTATAAAAGCCATACCAAATATACTCTTACCAGAACCAGGGGGAAAGTTAGACAGGATAAATAAACTAGATACAGACCCTTCTATATTCAAATGTTGTAGAAGCTTCGTAAAGATACAGGAACCCTGATTTTCCGACAAAACACTAAAAAAAACCGGTTTTTTGGAATTTTGACGGAAAAACCGCTAATAGGGTTTTATAAACCCCCATCTGGATTTTAGTATTAGAGGTAAGAAAAGAGTATGATGATGTTGGATACAACCAGGTATATAATGGTGTTATCCTCCACAGGTACACTCTCATGTATACTAATAATGATGATACTATCATTAACATGGCTCATCCTATACCTGATAGTCTACCCTATCATCTCCCGTATTGTATATCCTTCTGTTTATGCATCTGCACAAAAACATTTTATAAACAAGCCCTCTCTCTCCATATATAACAGGTTTTATGTTGTCTATGATAGAAGTGATAACCCGAATCTAATATATTATAGGGAGGCGGTTTAATAAAATATGTTAAACCCTGATGGTGACTGTAATATTAATGGTTATGGCTCATACAGCCTAGTTAGAAAAATGAAGAATATACTAGGTTTCATATGCGACGAGTTCGTATATGGAGGGCATTTAATCTCCTGCGCGACATCCGCCCTTGCTTTTTCAGCGATGATCCTATTTGAAGTATATCTAAGATGGGAGTTTCTACTGATCATATATTTAGGAACATTATGTATTTATAATTACGATCATTATAGAGAATTAGG
>JAVYLV010000092.1:0-3220 GCA_038740425.1 Thermoplasmatota archaeon
CTTGTATGTATCTTTATCTAGCTGATTTAGCCACTCTCTCTATGTCATTCTTTTTAGCTATCGCAAAAGAAGCAGGATCATTTTTACTAGCTTTGATTATCTCATCAGCTAAACACATCTCTATACTCTTGGTACTCTTATGGCTTGCAGTCATAGCTCCTAAGCATATATTTCTTAATGCTATGTCTAATCTTCGCTGTGGTGATGTATCAACAGCTTTAGGTACTATTATACCACCGAATCTAAGACGTGTGGTCTCTTCTTTTGGTGCTGCATTCTGCAGAGCGTCTACAAGAGCTTGTATAGGATTAGATTTTGTTTTTTTATCAATTATTTCAAATGCTTCTTTTACAACTTTATATGCCTTCATCTTCTGGCCAGTATATACTTCAGTTTTCATAAGATTGTTAATCAATCTTTCAACGATGGAAGCCTTGGATTTGCCAAAGATTTTTTTAGCGTGTATACCACCAATAAAGAAATGACTTGTATCAAGATTAATATAGCTTTCTAATCCTTTATCCTCTATTTTAACAGATTTCATATCGTACTTATCAAGCACAGGGAAGAAAAGATTCAACTGTTTAACCTCTTTTTTCTCAGTCATAATTATCTTCTCATTGGTTTTTCAATCTTCTTTTTAACTAGCATATCTAAGGATACATCATTAACCTTTATAACCTTGAATCTAACACCAGGTATATCACCATAACTACGACCCATACGGCCACCTATACCCTCAACTAACACCTCATCATGTTCATCTATAAAACTTATAGCATGATTACCTGGAGCGAAAGCTGTTATCTGTCTACCATTTTTTATAAGCTGTACTTTAACGCATTTACGGATAGCAGAGTTAGGCTGTTTCGCTTCTACACCAACCTTCTCTATGACTATACCTCTAGCCTGTGCGGATCCTTCTAATGGATCAGCTTTTTCTTTTAGTCGTAACACCCTTCTTTTATAGTATCTGCTACTCCATCTTTGTTTCTTTTTATCTTTTTTAAGTTTACGCGCGGCGTTTAGTCCTTTTCCCATGGGGTCACCTATATATAGGGTTAAAGTGAAAAACCAGTATACAGTTTTAATATATAAATGCTTAGCCCTTTTTATTTATAAATCAATTAGTTTCTTCTTCTCTTTTATCGTTGGGTTAATGAAACCGTTCTTTTTTATTGTAACAACAGTTTCAAGTAACTGTGTTTTATCTATATTATACTTGTATAGTTTATTGATTTCTTCGTTGAATTTTTTTGCTTTTTGTATATCAGGAGCGTAGAAAGACAATATCCAGTCAAAAGAACCATGAACCCATACGCTATCCTCTATTATCACATCCAATCCCTCTGCTATCTTATCTAATGTTCTATTCACGATGTTTTTCTCAGCTTCATCGTTTATAGGTAGATGTTGCAGGTTTATTATGATGTAGTATCTCTTTAAACCTTTTTGTAATTCGTCTGTTACCGCTGTGTAGCCCCATATTATATTACTCGATTCTAATTTCTTTAGTAATCTCCATGTTTTCTGCCTGGAGAAACCACAGCGTTGGGATATCTTATCTAAACTGTTTTTACAGTTTATCTGTAATTCATTTAATATCTTTATTTCATCTGCTTCTATCTGTTTTCTGCTGCTTCTTGACAATGTTAAATTCCCCCCGTTTCTATTTTTTTGAGTCTTTTTGGGTATTTATGGGACATATATATTTACTTTAAATATTTTTTTATTTAATAATGAATATAGTAATCCCTTCCTCTATTTTATAGAAGATTTTTTACTGTTTATTTTTTAAATTATAGGATTTAATATTATTAATATTTATCTATTTTTTAGAGTTGATATGTAGGCTGTACATTCTGCATATGCTTTAATGGGATTTGTTTGGTAAATTTCTTTTTTGGTACTATGTCAGAATAGATTTATATAGAAATTATGCTCAAATGTAACATGCTATATAATATCAATATATGTGTAGGAGATGGATGATATGAATCGTGTTGATGTGATAGTTGATATGGAGCCGTACTACCTCCTAGATGAAAACGATTATAATACAAATAAAAAACCTAGACACACAGAAAAAACCATAAAGATATCAGATGAAATGTTTGAACATGCTTTAAAAGAGGGTTTAATAGAAAAAACAGAGGATGGATACGTATTTATAGGGAAATACGAAGATGTAAAAGCATTTAGAAAAAACAAGAAAAAACCATCACATTAACCAATGATAAACCCCTCATCTCTTTTTTTCTTCTAATTGTTACTTACTCTGCTCTATTCATCTTTTTAACCAAAATAGATGATTGATTATACTATGGCTACATTCTAAAAGAAAAACATATAATATAATCATTAATATGAGATTACAAATATGAGTGATACTAGTATATTTCATAAAAGATCAAAAGAGGAATTCTCGGATTTCATAAAAAAACTAGAACTCCAAGCCCTTGAAACCGCAGAAGAACGCATACCATTATACCTAGAGGTAGGGTTAAAAGACGCAGGTTTGACACTTGATGTAGGTTGCGGGTCAGGTGTAGTAACCCGTGATGTCGCCAGATTAACCAAAGGTACGGTCGTAGCTATCGACGGGTCAACTGAGATGATACAGATAGCAAGAAAAGTACTAGCAGATTATAAGAATATACGATTATGCATAGGAGCAGCTCATAATCTACCATTCCATGATAACACGTTCGATATAGTAACCTGCAATCTGTTCTTTATGTGGGTAGAGAAACCGGAGGTTGCTATAAAAGAGATGACAAGGGTGGTTAAACCTAACGGTAAGGTCCTTGCATCACTAGAACCAGACTACGGTGGTAAAATACATTGGCCTGAGAACCCAAGAGTCGACCCTTTATTCTCAGGTGAAGCTATACGTAAAAGACACGGTGACCCCCATATAGGAAGGAAGCTAAGAGAGTTATTTGTTAAAGCAGGTCTACAGACAAAAATAGGTATAGGCAACTCTAGGATATGGTCATGCGAGGAGGATAAAAAATATTATCTACATGCACGTGACTTCTATATAAAAGTATTAAAGGATGCTGGTCTCACAGATAACGAGATAGATACCTGGGAGTATGAGTATCTAAGATCACTAGATGAAGGCACACAGTTAAACTTCTTCCCTCAGTTCTACGCTATTGGTACAAAACCACCGTCTTTATAAAATACTAGGATATTTAGTGTTTTTTGTATTTGT
>JAVYLV010000093.1:0-3140 GCA_038740425.1 Thermoplasmatota archaeon
CTTCGCCTCCAAATAAGAGAGGGGGTACTATCAATTTTTTTTATCTTAAAATCAAGATAGGATGGGGTTGTATCTAGAGTTATGCGTCTACGTGAGTTCTTCTAATTTACTGATTATATTCCAGATGATGGTTCTACCATGAAGTGGGAGGTTAGGGTCGTTAGCTAATTCATCTAGACGAGATGTGGCTGTGGCTACACGTAGATCAACAGGGTCTGATTCAGTGGTTAGTATACGTTTCACATCCTCTGCTCCGCGTCTTATATTGCGAGGTATAGATGTATCTTCACAGATCATGTTTAAACCGTCGCATATTTTCTCGATTTTCTCGTTAACCTTCATGAAGATCACCTTTACCATGGGTGCAGAGGGTATATTATAAACCTAAATAAAAATATTTGGTTATCTTATCCTTCTTTGTAATCCTCGTTTAAAACCTTTATTATGTCAGATGCTATGGTTCTTCCTATGCCTTTGATTTCGCATAGGTCTTCTATGGTTGCGTTAGCTAGGCTTCTTATGTTACCGAAATGACGTAGTAGGCGATCTGCTAATACAGCTGAGATGTTAGGTAATCCTTCTATGATGAATCGTTGGTTTTCACTGGTGGACATAGATGTTTTATCGCCTCTTATAGCTATTGGTCTTTTGTTCTCTCTTTGTTCGCGTTTAGCTATTGTGAATAGTATCTCTGCTGTTTCTTTAGGATCCATGCTCATTATGACCGGTATCCCGAAATCAACTATTATTGAGACTAAACCTCCATATATTGATTGGGGTTTGATGTTTCTTTTATTGGTTAGTCCTTCTCCTTCTAGTATTAGTATAGGTCTGCTGTAAGCATCTTTCAGTTTTCGCATCTGCATGAAGAGTTTTCCTTCTGTTAGTGAGGATAAGAAGTCATCGACTGTTTTGCGTTCGACGCCTATTCTCTCTGATAGTATGTAATCGCCTGTCTGTATCTGTTTGTATTCGATGTCTAGGTCGTTATGATAGCTTAGGTACTTTGAGACCATGGATCTACTTTCACGTGAATCAACAATGATCCTTGTGTTTTTGTTGTTGGTTTTATCCTCAGTGTTTGAGTAATCGTCTATTCTACGTTGATTGACTTTTTCCTCTCTTAGTAGTATTGTGTTATATATACTGGAGTGGTCATGTAGTTCTTTGTTTATTTTGTTTCTTAGGTATTCTAGTTCTTGGTGCATTCTTCTCTCTTTTCTTTTGGCTGACCAGTAGTAAGCCTCGTCAGGTGTGTTCTTTGTGATTAGAATGATTACTTTACCTGGCATTCTTCGTCCTGTTCTTCCGCGTCTCTGAATGGTTCGTATCTCTGATGGTATTGGTTCGTAGAATACCACTAGATCAGTGGATGGTATATCAAGACCTTCTTCTGCTACTGAGGTTGCAACTAGGACGTTGTATACCCCTTTTTTGAATCCTTCGATTATGGTTGCTTGCTCTTTTTGTGTTAAACCTTTGTCGTTGTTTTTCACAGTTTGACCTACGAATCTCACAGGTTTGATGTTCTCTGTTTCTTCTAGTTTTTTAACTATGTACTGTGATGTGTCGCGGTAGTTGGTGAAGATTATGATTTTGGAATCTTTCTTCTCTTGTATCTGTCTTTTAATTATCTCTACTACCTCTGGTATCTTAGGGTGTTCTATTTTTAATGATTTAGCGTACGCTATTGATTCAAGTATTAGAGGATCTCGTATTATATCACGAGATGCTTTACTTCCTTCTTTTGATTTGGCTTCTTCTTCTATTCTTTTGAGGTAGTTTAGCAGTACTGTTACTCTTTGTGTTTGTAGTAGTTCTATAGCGTGATATATCTTCAAAGCGGCGTTTTGGACTGATGCAGCTATGAATATATCTTTTGATGGTTTTGCTTCTTCTTTCAATGTGGATTGTATGATTTGTTGTGCCTCTAAGAGTTTAGTACGGTTTATTAATGATACTGATGGTGATTCTATCAAACCATAGTCTTTTAGTAGGGTTAGTCTAGTGCTTAATGCTTTTCTTAGTAGCTGTATTATATGGTTGAACTCTGGTGGTAGAGGTATCTCTCTCCATTGTATATTCAAGCTATGTACGTAGGGTTTAACATCACGATCGTATGGTGTGCGGATCTCTATGTTTTTAATGTTTAGATGTTTGCATATCTCTAGTATCTTTTTTTCATCGTTTCCTGGTGAAGCTGTTATGCCTAGTATTAGATGATTGGCTCGTTCTTTTTGGTATGTCTCAGCGATGTATACGTATGAGTAGTTACCTACTGCTCTGTGTACCTCGTCAAATATGATGAGTGAGTAGTCTTTCAGGGTGAGATGATGGGATAGTAGATCGTTTTCAATTACTTGAGGGGTTGATATTATTATTCTACCTTTTTGGTAATGTTCTTTTCTTTTAGATGGGGATATATCACCGGTGAACATTATTATGTCTTCATGTTTGATGGTTAGGTATTCTTTTAGATATTGTGTATGTTGTAGTACTAGTGGTTTAGTTGGTGCGAGGAATAGTATCTTATTGTTATTGTTTTTTAGATGTTCTGCTATAAGGAGTAGAGCTATGGTTGTTTTACCTAGGCCTGTGGGTAGTACTACTAGGGTGTTAGCTTTGGATGCAGTTAGGGCTATGTTCACCTGGTAATCTCTGTGTTCAACTGTGTTAGGTTTTATGAATTCTTTACTGATCATCATGGTATGATGGGGTAGCTAATCAATGGTTGGTTTTTTATATGTTTGTATTGGTGTAATATCCTCTGATAGGGGTAATCTTTTTCTTTATGAGGAAATGTATTTCACTACAAATGTAAACCTCTAAGTACCTACTCTCGGCCCCTAAACAATCCTTCTATAACCTGTGATACTTTAATATGATTTGAAATTACATGATGCTTAGTTTAATTAACTGGTATGTGATATCTGGTAGTGAGTTTTTGTTGTATCATCTTAGTAATGGTTTAATATGATGGATGTGGCGGATAATGAATGGATAAGATAAAGTGTGATGTGTTGGTTGTTGGTGCTGGGCCTGCTGGGTGCGCCGCGGCACGATCCGCAGCTAAGAATGGTGCTAAAACAATATTTATTGATAAGAAAAAAGAGGTTGGTGTACCAGTACTATGCGGGGAG
>JAVYLV010000094.1:0-3078 GCA_038740425.1 Thermoplasmatota archaeon
CCCATACCACCAGTGTTAACACCTTTATCACCAGGCAATAACCTCTTATGATCCTGAACTAAAGGTAAAGGATGGAGATAAGAACCATCAGTGAACGCTTGAAGTGTGAACTCCTCACCTATCATCCTCTCCTCTACTAACACTCTAGACACTCCGCCTATACGCTCTGATATAACACTTTTAACATAAACTATAGCCTCATCTAGGGATCTGAAATGATCACCGTACACCCTTACACCTTTACCACCTGTTAAACCTATAGGTTTAATAGCTACAGACAGACCCAGCTCCTCTATGAAATCAGCAGCATCTTCAGGATCAGTAAAAACCTTGAATCTAACCTGACCTGGTATATGATACTTCTCTAACAAATTACGCATCCATTCCTTATCGGTTTCAATACGAGCAGCTGAACGTGTAGGTGCACAAACCTTTATACCAGCATCTATAAGCTTATCTGTTAAACCCTTCTCCAAGGGTGCCTCTGGCCCTATCAACGCTATATCAATCCTCTTATCTTTAGCGTAATCAACGATCCGTTCAACCTCTGTCTCCTTAACTAATATATAATCTGATGATACACGTATAATACCAGGGTTACTATTACCCATAACTGAGTACAACCGAGCCTCCTTGGATCTTTTAACAGCATCACATATCGCATGTTCCCTAGCTCCACCACCAACAACCAGTACATTAGTCATGGTTAACCTCCCACCAGACAGACGGGTTATTATCCTACTGGGTCAACCTCACCTAGTATATCATGCACTGAGATAAGAGGTATGAATTCAACATTCAAACCCTCTATCTTTTCTTTAGCACCACTCTCTCTATCAACCACTGATACAACACGTTCAACCAGGGCTTTATTCTCCCTGAGTATAGATATCGTCTTCAAAACTGAGCCTCCACTAGTTGTAACATCCTCCACTATAATCACTCTCTTACTGGTTACATCCTCGCCTTCTATCTGTCTACCAGTACCATGCTCCCTCTTCTCTTTTCGTATTATAACATACGGGATATCTGTCTCAAGTGATAACGCTACTGCTAGTGGTACAGCACCAAGCTCCATACCCGCTATCACATCATAACCCTTAGTATAAACCGCCATAGCCTTGGATATCCTCTTAAGTATCTTAGGATTCGTACTAGCTTTTTTGATATCAATATAATAGTTACTAGTAGCACCAGAGGTCAAAACAAAACTACCGAACTTTACAGCACCACACTCCTTAAGCATATTAACTATCTCTTTTTTGTCCATATGTTTCCTACCCCAAAAGAGTGAACTGTAAATAGATAACTAGGTTTTATACCTTTCATTTATCACACATCGATCAACGGTCTATAAAATCTAAAAAAAGAGAGAGTAAACTCATTACTCCTAAAAAAAGCCTAGAGAGACACCGCCGGCGGGTGACAAACACCCCCAGCGTCGCCACCGGAAACGCCCCAGCTAAACACCCAAACCCTCTAGGCAATGATAATATTTGTCATTCTCATTATTTAAAGCTATCGCGACAAAAAGTCAAAAAGACAAAGAAACATCATTTTTTATATCCTATTTCTTTTGCACTCTTTTAGCTAAAGAACGAGCATGTTGACCTACTACAACCAGCTTGGCTATAAAGGTTATCTCATTGGCTTCTTCTTTGCTTGATACCTGTCCAACAATCAACATAATATCAAATATAATATTTAGGATAAATGTTTATAAAGCCTTATTGTACAGATATTACCAAGAATCTTTACAACCATTATCAGAAAAAAACAGCAGTCATAAATAGAGGTTTAAAAAATAAAAAGAACAGTAAATAGATAAAATACACTTGTTAAAGTAGAGAACTGAAAAGGATAATTAAACCTACAACAACAGGTACACATATAAGCGTAGTCCATGTGACTATATGAGCAGTAACCTTCTTATCTATACCATAAGGCACTAGAAACATATTAGTACTAGTAACAGGTAGGAAAATGTTTATAGTTATAACAGCGAACCATGATAACGGTATGAGACCAAAATAGAACAAAAAAAAGAAGAAAGATACAAGTATAACTGGTGTTATAAAAACAGTTAATATGAATATCCTCCTAACCCATAACCAGTGATCATCCCCTTCATCTCTGCTGATACCTATAAGCTTCTTCATTTCTGACACTTTAAAATCAGATGGATGTATACCCGCTCCTACATAATAGAGAGCAGCTGGTATAGTGATAGAGGTATAAAGTTTTAAAACAACATCAACCTCATAACCAAGATCCTTACTTGTAAAACCAGTCAGAGCATGTACCAGTATCCCCATAAACACGAAGCTGAGTAGATACCAAGGATATAAACGCAGATACCATGGGAATACAGATAAACCACCATCACATGTGTTAGAAGCGCCCTCCTTCTTCTTATGCATATAACTGAGTATATACGGTATAACAGCGAATAAACCTATACCCACAAAAGCCATGAACATAGCAGCTGGTATACGGAACTCACTGACAGCCAGCATCATACTACCTATAAAAGCAGAGCTCCTACCTTGATTAGTAAGCATTGTCTTAATATAACAACTCATCTTGAAAACATCATAACCATAACTTTTAACTGTGTATCTTGCATAGAGATAAGCGATCAGGTACATCGAAGTGATTATACATATTATTATAATTACTAATAACATCTCATTCATACCAAAAGTGGTGTTAAGAAAAATCCTGAATATCAACACAGGTATAAAGAAGTACAACAAAACCAGACCGATTCTACGCATGGTTTTATCTATAATCTGTCTGTCAATGAATCTCTCTAATATAGCAGTAACAATAAAACCTACAAGTATCCATGGCAAGGTGTACAAACCGCTAATATAAGGAATTATACCTTTATCGATAAAGTCAAACATATATAAACTCCCTATGAGAGACTGTGATTTAACTTTTATCTCTCAACCACACGTTTAGCTTTACCTGTACTACGAGGTATGCTCTTAGGCTCCAGTATCATAACAGGTATGTGAAGGTTAAGTATACGGTATATCTCACCCTCAGCTTTTTTAGCTAGATCATCTAAAT
>JAVYLV010000095.1:0-2994 GCA_038740425.1 Thermoplasmatota archaeon
TCTGTCTGGCCGAATATAGCTCCTACTACATCTGATTTCTCTATTACACCCTCTGCTTTGATATGTGCTTTAATCATATATTTTGTTGTTGATGGGTCTATCACCATAAATCTTCCACCTCGTTATCTGGTTTTCTCCTAAAAATAGCACTACTCTAAAATCTGCTTATCTGTATATTTACTGTAAACTACACTCTGATCTATATGTATATCCTTCTTGGTTTCTATCGATCATGATTTTTCTAACCGAGGAATCAGTTAAATCTAAGCTCTTTATAAGCACATTAAGAGGAGTGCTATTTTTTTTATTTTAAATTTAAAGTAGAGTAGGTTTGCATCATATTTAAATCTTATGCTTGTATTAACGTTTAGTTGGGGTTATAGTAATGAAAAAGAATAAACAGGATACGCAGAGGATATTTATAGGTGTAGCTTGGCCGTACGCTAACGGCTCTCTTCATCTGGGGCATATGGCAGGTTGTTATCTACCTGCTGATATATTTGCTAGATATAATCGAATGAGAGGCAGAGAGGTGCTCATGGTATCTGGTAGTGACGAGCATGGTGCACCTATCACTATAACAGCTGAGCAGGAGGGTCTTACACCACAGGTTATAGTGGATAGATATCATAAAGAGCATAAGGAGAATATGCAGAGATTTGGTATTAGTTTTGATATCTTTACTCGTACAACAACCAACAACCATAAGAGAATCGTTCAGAATGTATTCTTAAAGCTCTATGATAAGGGTTACATATACCCTAAAGATGTAGAGGTTTTGTATTGTGATAGATGCAAACGTGCTCTACCTGATAGATACATAGAGGGTAAATGCCCATGTTGTGGTCATGATAAAGCTAGAGGGGATCAATGTGATCAATGTGGTAGAGTACTTGATTGTCAAGAGTTGATAGATGCTAAATGTAGGATCTGTGGTGGAAAACCTAAGAAGAAGTTGAGTACGCATTTTTTCTTTGCTTTGAATTCATTTGAACCAAGACTTAGAGAATGGTTGAAGGATAAAAGCTACTGGAAAGCGAATGTTATAAATTTTACTATGAATTGGTTGAAGAACGGTTTGAATGATAGAGCGATAACACGGGATCTAAACTGGGGTATAAACGTCCCTATACCAGAGTATGCTGAGAAGAGGTTATATGTATGGTTTGATGCTGTTATAGGTTATCTATCAGCTAGTGTAGAATGGGCTGAGGGGGTTGGTGATAAGGATAGATGGGAGTATTGGTGGCGTGATAAAAACGCTAAGCATTATTACTTCCTGGCTAAGGATAATATACCTTTTCATACGTTGATATGGCCATCTATATTGATGGGTTATGATGAATCCCTTCAGTTACCATATGATATACCAGCGAATGAGTACCTCTGCTTAGAAGGTGAGCATTTCTCTAAGAGTAGAGGAGTAGCAGTGTGGGTCCCTGATATATTGAAGAGATTTGACCCCGATGCTGTGCGTTATTATTTATCAATCAATATGCCTGAGCAGAGGGATACTAACTGGGTGTGGAGTGATTTCATAGCTAAGAATAATGATGAGTTGGTTGGTACATATGGCAATTTTATTCATAGGGTTCTAAGGTTCACACAGAAAAACCTGGGTGTTATACCAGAGAAAAAAGGGTCTCTAACAGAGGCTGATAAACAGTTATTAGATAGGATAAAAGATGCTTATCATAAAGTAGGTGAGTCGATAGAGACGTGTCAGTTCAAACAGGGTTTACGTACAGTTATGAATCTATCTCAAGCTGGTAATGTTTACTTTGATCATGAGCAACCGTGGAGTTTAATTAAAAATGATAAGGATAGGTGCAGTACTGTACTAAATACATGTTTAAGATTGGTTCAAGCGTTAACAGTATATATGTATCCTTATCTCCCGTTTTCATCTGAGTGTACATGGCGATACTTAGGTAATCAGACGTCGCTCAGCGATGCTAGATGGGAGGATGCTCTTAAAGAGTTAAATGAAGGTTTTAGATTGGAGAGACCAGCTCCGTTATTCAAGAAGTTAGAGTTATCTGATTACACAGTTAACGTTGATCCATTCTCCAAGCTGGATCTCAGAGTAGGACAGATTACAAGGGTTGATGATCATCCTAACGCTGATAATCTATACATGCTCGATGTTGATCTAGGTGCTTATGGTAAACGTTTGATCGTTGCAGGTATAAAACCTTACTATACTAAAGAGGAGCTTAAAGATAAATTGATCATAATTGTAGTTAATTTGAAACCAGCTAAGCTAAGAGGTGTTGAATCCAAGGGTATGCTGTTGGCAGCTGAGGATGATAAAGGTAATGTAGCGTTACTATCGCCTCGTGATTGTAGACCAGGTGAAGAGGTAAGTGTAGATGGTGTGGAACGAAGACCTGTCCAGTTGTTAGAATTCTCTGATTTCAAACAGGTTAGCATGATCATAGATGAGGATGGTGAAGCATCTTATAATAACAAAAAGCTTAAAATAAACGATAGGACTATACAGGTAGACCGGGTTATAAAACCAGGCGCTAAGATACTATAACTATATGCATTGAGAAAAAAAACAGGGAGGTGTTTGGTATCTATCAGGTTGTATCAGATACGGATCTACCATTGAAAAAGTTAAACACAGGTAAGGTGCGTGATATCTACGAGATTGACCCATATACTTTGTTTATTGTTACTACTGATCGTATATCAGCTTTTGATGTCGTATTACCTAACCCTATACCATCTAAGGGTATATGTCTGAATCAGTTATCAAGATTCTGGTTTGAGTATTTCAAAGAAGTTATTCCTAACCATATGATATCAACTGACATGTCATCATTCCCAGATAATGTTAAACCATACGAGAAACAGGTTAAACATAGAAGTATGCTTGTTAGAAAAACAAAGGTTATACCTATAGAATGTATCGTACGGGGTTATATATCTGGATCAGCTTGGAGGTCATATAAGAAGGATGGTACGGTATGCGGTATAAAACTGAGG
>JAVYLV010000096.1:0-2796 GCA_038740425.1 Thermoplasmatota archaeon
TATTTGATTATCCATGGTTCTATAAATGCTGCTGAGATCTCTCTCTAGATCGGAATCGTAATCAGTAGCCATTCTTGTTTGGACCTCACTAGCATCCCAAATACCAATATAACTATACCATATAGTTTGCAAATTATTGAAGGATCTAAATCCATATAAGGCGGTCTTTGTTTTGTCTATAAGATTAACTGGGTTGTTTGGTCTATCTCGACTGTTTTTTGCAGGGAATATCTTGGCAACTATTCTTCCATTAATTTGATGAGGCCCTTGACCCCTGTCTCTTCCACCCCTACCCATCTTAATATCGGAACCAAGAATCATATTAAATTGTTGAATATTATTAACCATACTAATACTTGTCATTTCCTCATTAAAAATACTGTGATCTAATGGAATAGGGATAATTACTGGAGGAACTGGGTCAGGTGGACAGGGATCTGTGCCGTATTGCTTAATATAATTTTGTCTCGCTTCTTCTGCTATAATTTTCGCTTCTTCAAAGCTGATAACGGTATCATATTGATCAGGAGAAATATCCTGAGGGGGTTGACCATCTTCAGAGATTATAACTCTTGTATTTCCATCGAGAATAGTTCCATTTAACCAATATAGCAACTCACCTGTCTCTAATCTACTCTCATAAGATAAAGCACTTGTATCTTCATTTACATTTTTAACATCAACTCTTTGATAATGCATAGAAGATGAAACTGCTTGAAATCCAAAAAGGATTATAATCCCTGCTACTATCAACGTCAACTTCTTCATTTTTCCTCTCCATATTATAATGATATTTTTGATGTTTTATATCTCATAAATATTATTTTTTATCTTCCAGGATAAGACCTGCAAAGACTTCATCCTGGTTGCTGTTCTCTCTGTTAATCACAAACCTGCATTAAATTTTTAATGAGTATAATCTTGTTTATTTCTTGTTAATCACCCCCATTTTATCATGCTCCATTATACAATGTACTGATTATACATGTCACGCTTTGTATTTAAGGTTATTGGTGTGTTATACGACAATGAACGAATTTTTATTGCTATTCTCTATGAAAAGCTATCGTTCTGATACAAACATCTATTTCACTTTATAATATAATGAGATAAGTAGAATATAATGATCCCTCGACCTTAAAAGTTTTGACTAACTTTAAAAGATAGATGTTCAAACTTAACTTCCCAAACTCAAAAAATTGGTTTGGCTCATGCCCTTGAATTATCGGACAAATTAATGCAACATCAGTCACTCTTCTCTTGGCGATGATTTGATTAACCCCTTATACTGATTTATATCTGTTAATTCGACAATTCACAGATAAGAGCCTAAAAATTAAATGCCTCCCTAATCTATACGTGTTTTTTTTAGACAATCAACTAATAGAGGAAATGGATGGATGTTTGCTAAACGAAATTATAAAAAAATGATTCTAGAGTACACTTGTATCACCAGGTTCTCTCTTATAGAGATACAAGTAAAATACTATCAATAATTAGAATCAACCAGTTATGAAGCTGCCCATTACTGATATAAACAATTCCAGAGATTGTTTTACGGTTACCGCTAAAGAACACAGGAACTACCACCCTGGATGAAATCAAGAGTTAAAAGAGGCGATAAACAGGTCTTCCTTTGGATTGCGGTTGATGTTGACACCAAAGAAGTCCTAGGTGTTTATATCTCTGATACAAGAAGCGGTCTTGACACCTACTCTTTTTTACGGTATATTCTAAGGTTTTGTACTAATAAACCAGTTTTTATCTGTGATAAAGACCCTGGTATAGATGGGTTTTACAGAGACTTGGATTACAATATAGACATGAGACTTTTGGTGATCGTAACGCTGTTGAAAGGGGTATTCGCCATTTAAACGTAGGGTGAAACGTTTCTGGAGATGTTTTCTTTATCATAGTACAAACAAATCCATTCTGGGTTGGTGTTTATCATATATAGTAGTGTCTAAGAGTTAGAGATGATTATTTTGACAGTATCCCCACACACAACGATAAGATTTATATACTATTTTCTGTATGCTTCTTTTCCTTATCTAAACCAGACAGATACGGGCAATTCCATAAAAAAATATATGAGGAAACCCGGACCTAAAACCCAGCCAAGATACAATGGATTTTAGGCTGATATACCGATAAAAGGAACTGTCACGGTTTAGAGAAAAGAGAAAAAAAGGAAAAACCTAGATACGCTTAAAAAAAGCGTTGATAAAAAATTAGAGGGTATACTATATGCCAGATATACATCACCCTAGAAGAGGATCACATGGTTTCTCACCACGGAAAAGAGCTATATCACAGACCGTCCATATCAAAAGCTGGCCTGAAGGAGGCGACAAACCCAAGATACAAGGATTCCTAGGATACAAAGCAGGTATGACCCATGCATTCATAGTAGACTATAGACCCACATCGACAACATCAGGTAAAGAAGTAATGGTACCAGTCTCAGTAGTAGAGACACCGCCTATAAAAGTAGCTGCTATACGATTCTACCATAACACAACCCATGGCTTAAAAACCATAGGGGAGATATGGGCTGATAACGTAGACCCAGAGCTATATAAACGCATACCATCAAGGAAAAAAGAGAATAAAAAAGACTGGGAAGCCTTCAAGGATTACGATGAGCTATCAGCTATAGTATACACCCAGCCTAAACTAGTATCAGGTATACCCAAGAAGAAACCAGAGATCATAGAACTAAGGATAAGAGGAGGCACAAACGAAGAACAGATAGAATACGCTAAAAACATACTAGGGAAAGAACTAACCATACGT
>JAVYLV010000097.1:0-2787 GCA_038740425.1 Thermoplasmatota archaeon
GGTAAATACGCTTTTAACCTTAGTCTCACCTGGCATCCTATAGAAGGGTTGCCAATTGGTGGTGATCTATTTATAGGTGATACGCCTCCTGAGAAGAATGTATATGTTGCTCAGTCTTATATTACATTACCTCAGACTAAACTCTCTGATTGGTTGAATAAAGCTGAGGAGTATGTTAGTATAATTGTTGAAAATGATACAGTTTTGAAGAATATATCTGGGTATATCAAGAATTTCAGTGAGCTTAATCAGAATATAGTACGTGAGAATCTAACTAGGGTGATTAACTCTACTTTCTATGCTGTACTCTTTGATGGTGTTGATACCACTATAAATGGTAAGAAGATTGCTTTCCCTGGTGTGATATCTGTGATTGTTGATTTTGTTTTTGATAAGATACAATCCTCTGTTAAGAGTATATTTAATGATGCTCTTGGGGGTGTTAGTGATACTCTTGGTGCTGTATCTGAGCATGTGAATGTTACTAAGATGATGGATGAGATGTTGATTAGTGTTGCCGCTCCGGTTATACAGCAGATTGTACCTGGTTTTAATGGTGCTAATGTTAATAATCTTGATGAGTTGTTCACTGAGTTAAAGAAAGCGGTTGTAGGTTTAGCGAAAAACATGGTTGATGATTTTCTCCATCCGTATATAGACATGTTTGTTGATATGGTTATGGATTTGATAGGTTCTTATATTGATAGTATAGCGGAGCTTAGCTCTGAGGTTCTTGGTTTCTTTGATCAGAGGGTTAATCTGCTTCGTGCTGAGATACGTTTAATGATATGGGAGGAGGTAGGATGAAGAAAGTAAGGATGATATGGAATGATGAATGGGCTCGTATACCCTTTAGTGTGATAGGGGTATTCCTTATTATAGGTAGTAGTGTCACAGCTACTTATATCGCTCAGTTAGAGAAGGATAAAGCAAAGGAGCTCTCTTTGACTATTAACATAAATGATATTGAACCTGTGGTTAGGTATGTGGAAGCTGATCTTGCCCGTGCCCTTAACTACGCTGCCTGTAAAGCGTTTGAGGCTGTAGGTAAAAACCCGGTGTTTGTCCCTGTATCGGGTACTATGTTTTATTTTGATGCGAATGGTAGAGATGGTGTTGATTATGTTGATGTGAATCTGAATCGTGTGTGTTTTGAGACGTATAATAATCTGAGCAGTATGGTCTCTGAGAACTTCCAGAAGGGTAGGTATATTCAAGGTAAATACAATGTGGCTGTTACCATGCCTACTTCTTGGAGGGATCTCCGTGTTGAGGATGTTCTGGATTTATATCTTTCACGTGTACTTGATAACATAGTTCAGCCTTGCAAAAACAGTTATCCTGTCTACCCTGTACTAGGTGTTAACATGTCTATTTCTGTTTATGATATGGAGAAGGGGAAGACTGTTTTTGAGAAGAAATCATTTATAATGACTATTATTACTAACAGGTATCTTCTCCTTGAGGATTTGACAAATGAGTTTGATAAGCGTATTGATGGTTCGTTTGGTCCTATAGGTATCGATGCTCTCTCTTATGCGATGATATTAACCTGGGTGCATGCATGGGCTCAGTATTTCACTGGTAAACCGCTTAATATTATTAGTACTCAATGGTTGGAGACTGTTACTAATACTGGTATACTCCTTGAGGAAGGTTTTGTCTTTAACAGTGTTGATCCTCTTGGTATGGTGTATACAGGATACGAAACTATACGATCCATAGCTGAGGATTTCGGTGTAAAACTCTCAGGTGAAGATCTTAAAAGGTATTTTGCTGATCAGATCAGTAACCCTATGAATAGGAGTGGTTTCCAGGAGAGGAATGATGAGATAATGAAGAGTCTAGGGTTAAACCCGTTAACACAGGATCAGTTAAAGTTTGATATGGATGCTAATATCAGTATGATATGTAGAGAGGCTTATAACTGGATAACAGGTGACCCTGAAGGTGAGACAGTTAAAAGCGTGGCTAATGGTTACTCAGCTGATTTGTATACAAGAGTAACCCGCGAGACAATATCTGATAACGAAAATGGTATAATAAGTCAACAGAATAGTGCGCTTCAGTCGTCTCTTGATGATGAAATTAAAAGAGAAGATGAAGCTAGGAGGAAAGCGCAGGAGTACTGCCAACAATACTGTACAAACTGCTCTGTAGAATCTGTAACTCTTCTAACTAAGGAACATAGACGTATAAATTATCCACTCAAGGGTGATTGGAGTATAAACAATGCGGTTAACAAAGGCTGTTATAATTTTGATAACTCTAAACTACCTGTTATATTAGCTGGTGAAAAATGGATCGTGGATCGTAGTAGAACTTATAAATATACATGGGAAACACGATCGAAATGGAAAGCGAACCTTATCTGTAATAGCGTTGTAATAACCAAAGAGTTTTATCTATCATATATACAACATGAGCAAACATATAATAATTCTCAATCACAATGGGTTAACATAACGTTTGGGAGTAATGTTTTCTCGAAGCTCGGTGGTACTCAAAGCGACATTATAAACCCATTCCAAGAAGTAGCATTCCAAGGTAAAACTGATCCTAATCTAGCCTCGGTATACAAACTTGAACCACCGATGGATAGATGGTCTATTACACAGCGTTATAAGATGGATATAAACTGGCCAAGTGATATGAACTGGGATAGCGAGCCAAGAAAAGAATTACTTAGAGACACTTCAGGAGATACTAATAAGAAAAATTACCCAGAGCTAACCAACCCCGGAAACCATATTTATAATTATATTTTATATCCAAGCTGGATTTACA
>JAVYLV010000098.1:0-2776 GCA_038740425.1 Thermoplasmatota archaeon
CTAAGGCAGGTTGTACTATTACTCAATTCGGATGGACATGGACTCCTTTCATCATATTTAATCTTTCATCACCTATTCTCTCCAATAAGATCCGTTTCTGGGCTTGGTACGACTGGTTACATTGCAACACAGTAGATGTTGATCTTTATTATAATGGAGGCTGGCGTGATCTATACCAAGGAGGATTCAACGATAGAATATGGACTGAAAAAAACTTTAACACACAACTTATATATAAAGCAAGAATAAGATTCCAAGTACAACGATGGATACTATGGCCTGCTACGGCTGATCTACATGAATTCCAATTCTATAAACTACCATGAAAGGAGGTGAAATACAATGATGAAAAAAAATTTTTGATAGTATCATGTCTCTATCTTCTTATGGTCTCACCGATGATGCTACAGATTGCTGAAGGAAAACATCAGAACCAACTAATTTTGCAGGATGATAAAACAGATTTGCTTCTGATGATTGTCTTTGGTTTTTTCCCTAGAGTGCATAATGGATACATCACATATCTGACGTTTCCTCAATTTCGTTGGAATACTATCCCTCTCAGCAAATTTACAGGGTACATTGGTCTATTTTTGATGGTTCAAGATGGGAACAAGTTGCTAACTATGGTTTTGGTGATTTGTCTAATCTTGGAGCGAGATCAATGGCTGAATACAGTGGGAAACTATATATAGGAACTTTTAATTTTAAGAGTTTTAGTAGTTTTGTTACCGAGAACGGGTGTGATGTATGGAGATACACACCATAAGATTAATGAAAGCATTAGCAATAGGCGTAGCTCTTCTCATTCTCTTATTGTCTTTTATACCGGTTGTTAATGCAAAAGCAATAAAGACATCAGAGAAAATAAGTATTGAAGACATGCCCTGGCCTCCTTTTCTAGAATGGCTTAGGAAACATCCGATACTCTGGTTCATATTCGCTTATTTCATATATCCCAATTTGTATCATTCTGCCCTAGTACTTTTCCTTATCTTTTATTGGCTCTGGAAGATATTCCTACATGTGCAAATCTTCTGAGAGAAAATTAGAGAAGACTGCAAAAGAATTAAGATCTCCTCCTAATCCATAGAGACATTTCATCTCATTATATTACCTTTTAATCCTCTAGATCCAGACTTTTTTGAAAAGATAAATATAATCAATATCTTTTACACGGTCACAGATACTCTTATGATAGCCGTACTAGTAGGCATCCTAGTCGCATTCTCCATTATTATAATATTTATACGCCGCCGTATCGATCTAGGTTTATCGTTACTACTAGGAGCGTTTATACTAGGTGTATTCTCAATAGGCACCATAGAACCCTTTGATATACCCCTAGTATTTATCGAGGGTAGCATATACTCCTTCAAAAGTAATACTATTGTAACAGAGACTATAGAACTCGGTCTGCTTTCAACCCTCATCTACATACTAGCTAGATGCATGAAGGATACAGGCGGTATAACCAAGTTGATAGACACCCTGAGAAAACTACTTACAGGGGGCGCTATACTAAGCATCATACCAGCTATATATGGTCTCATGCCTGTACCAGGCGGCGCCCTGTTATCAGCTCCTATGGTTGACGAGGAGGGCGACAGATATAAACTTGATAAAAAACAGAAGAACCTGTTAAATATATGGTTCCGTCATATATGGTTCCCAGTCTATCCTGTCTCAGCCGCTATTGTACTAATATGCAGCAGCAGCTTCGCAGATATAAACATATCTAATCTTATACTATTCAACATCCCTTCGCTAATAGCATTCATCATCATAGGTTTCATCATGCTCAGACGATTCATAAACCCCAATAACAATAAGAAAAAAGAGAAAGAGGATAAAGAAGTAGAGGAGAATAAAAGTTACAAAGATCTAATTTTCTTTATACCGATAATAACACCTGTTATACTATACTTCATGTTAAATGATACATTGAAAGGTATAGGTCTAACACAAACCAGTGTATTCATCATAGGTGTATCACTAAGCATAGGTATACTCTACTTCATCTCACATATAAAAATCAAAGAGTACCTAGAGATAATCAAGAAGTCATTAACAATCAGATTATTCTCAGCTATAATAGGTATAATGATATTCCGCAGGATGTTTGAAGCTGTTAACGCTCATATAACAATATCTAACTTGATAGGTACTCTAATGTTACCCTCCCTGATAATGATCATTATAATACCATTACTGTTTGGTTTTATAACAGGTTATAACCTTAGCGCTATAGCTCTCTCATACTTCTTAGTGGAACCATTCATGAACACTGCAGGTTTATCCATACTAGGATTCACTAGTATAGTATACATCAGCTCCCTCATAGGTTATCTTATATCACCCATACATCTATGCAACGTACTCAGCAGTAACTATCTCCATATCGACCCTACACGTATCTACAAAATCTTCATACCATCAGCCTTAGCAGTATTAGCAGTACAAATCATAGTAGTAGCATTCATAGATGGTTTACTCACCATTAACTTTTTATAAAAAACCAGTAATCATACAATAAAGGTTTTATCTATGGCGTCATCAAACCTGTTACAATCACTAAAAAAACCAGATTTTTACGATGAACCAGTCAAAAAAATCGAGATCATACAAACGCATATATCATTCGTAGCACTCACAGGCGCATACGCTTATAAGATAAAAAAACCGGTTAACATGGGTTTCCTCGACTTTTCAACCCTCAAGAAGAGATATCTATACTGCGAAGAAGAAGTACGTCTAAACAAAAGATTATGCCCAG
>JAVYLV010000099.1:0-2682 GCA_038740425.1 Thermoplasmatota archaeon
CTTATTATTCACCTCCAGGAGCATAGACCCTGATGGGGATAGTATCAGTTATATGTGGGATTGGGGTGATGGGTCATATAGCGGTTGGAGTGAACCTATAGTGTCAGGTTTACAGATAACAGGTTCCCATGCATGGCGTCAACCTGGTGTATACAAGGTTAGGGTTAAAGCCAGGGATAGTAATGGTCTGGAGAGTGACTGGTCACCTGAACTTATGATTATTATAAACCAGGCGTCTAATGCTAAGAGACTAAGAATCATTGCTGAGGATTTTGTGTACGCTGAGATGTCGTTTACTATAAGTATATGTGACGAGGAGGGTAGACCTGTAGATAAGTCGACAGTTATATTTAATGATAACCTAGTTTATACTGATGGTTCTGGTATGGTTACACTCATCGCGCCCGCTGTAACTAGAACCAGTATGTATAGCATAGTCGCTATGAATGAGGGGTATCTCTCTGATACAAAGATCATCACGGTTTTAAAGAAGAAAGCCGAGAGTATAGGATACATATATGGCCGGGTGGTTGATAGGAATAATAACCCAGTTAAGGATGCACAGTTATGTTTTACCCCGTCTAGAGTTGGTAACCCATCGTATTGTATATTAACAGATGATGATGGACGATACATCTACCAGCTTATACCTGATGTTTATAATATCGTGGTTACAAGTCGAGGTTACAAGCAAGTGTCAGAGTCTAGGAGTATAGCAGAAAAACAAGCATATGAGGTTAACTGGATACTAGATGTGGATGAGTCAACCGGATCGATCGTTACAGGGGGTGAGGGGGATGTTAACGAGCAGCTACTGCAATCAGTGTTGAATACTGCTCGTAGAAACAATAAACTAGGAGGGGTTGTATATCTCCCAAGTGATAGAAACGCAGAGATAACAAATTATAGAGATATCGATATAGATATAATGGAAAAGAACAAAGAGAGGATATCCCTTAGAGTTTACTCTGATCTGGAGGGGGCCGCTATACTTGTTATACGTCTAGATGTTGAATCGATAGCTGATGCAGAGAATATAAATATATTCTACGATGATACACTTCTAAGTATAGGGGGTGTGGAATCAATACTAGAAGCAGAAGGCGATGAGCCGTGCTATGCTCTGCTTTTAACTAGGAATAACGAAGGTAAGAGAGTAGTGAGCGCGCTCGTATTAATACCTCATTTCAGTGGGCATACCATTACTATCTCATCATATTACACGAGTCTATTTGACCCGTTGATGATATTAATGTATGTAGGGTTCTGTATACTTGCTTTCTCTATATTCATGATAAGGGCCTTTATTCATCCTGTATATCTTGATTACTTGAAGAACCGTGATGAATACGAGGATTAACTGTTATATACATCTATATTGTTCCAGATTCTTGAGGAGTTTGATATGGATGCAGGTTTACTTGTGATTAGTGCTTTTATAACAACATTCTCCATAGGTCTATTCGTATTATCCTTAAAGAGCTATAAGAATTATCATAATGTTAAGCTCTTACTAGTAAGCCTAGTATTCCTGGTTTTTCTCGTCAAAGGTATACTCTTATCGTTATATCTATTCAGCCCTAGACTAATAGGGTCATCATCTGATATTATACAGACTGGTCTATTTGATGTGATTATCTTATTGTTATTATTCATAGCAACATTGAAGAGATAAGATCTCATGAGTACAAACCCTGCTAGTAAACTCCATATAAGAAAACTGATATATGATCTAATCGCAGATCATCCTGGTTTATACACCAGTAGGATTGCAGAATATCTGAACCTACCCATGGACGAGATCGAACAACATGTGAGATACCTGCAGAGTAGAGAACTGATAGTAGCTATAGACGATCAAGGTATCTCTAGATATTATATAAACGAAGAGAAGGCAGGTCTACAGAAGAGAAGGATCATAAAGACACGTAGAATGATATATGATTTCATAGCGAAAAACCCTGGTTTGCATATTAGTAAGATCGCTGAGCTGCTGCAGATGAGCCCACCACTCGTCGACTACCATGTATATACACTAAGTAGGGATGGGTTAATAACAGTGGATAAAGACGAAGGGTATAAGAGATGCTATGTATCAGACAGCATTTTAAGCAAAGATGAAAAAAAGATTATCTCTGCGCTGAGACGGGAGACGCCTTTAAGGATAGTAATGTACCTTTTAAAACATCAGAAAGCGACGTATACTGATCTATACAAGAATCTGAATATCCCATCAAACTTGCTCTCGTATCATCTCAATAAACTACTACAGCTAGGAGTCATTGATTTCGCTGATGAAGGGAAGGGCTATAAAGTGAAGAATAGAAAAGAGATAACTATGATACTCCGGAGATACCATCTTAGATCACTGGTTGAACGATTCACTGATACATGGGATTATATAGAATAAATGAGAGAAAATATCTCCCTGATGGTTAAATAATTACAGGTATCAAAAACAAGTCATACCTGTGATTGATTCAATGTTTCTATGTTATCTCAAAAGCGTGTATCTTGACATGGTCAACGTATGATACATTCCTACCATCATATACTATCTCGAAGCTTGTAGACGACCCTAATTCGCCTTTAGCGCGTAGACCGTATATCTCATATGATTTTTTATCAAGCATGGAGTCGCTTTTAGAGTAGAATGTAACTGTTATGTTAACATTTATCATT
>JAVYLV010000100.1:0-2663 GCA_038740425.1 Thermoplasmatota archaeon
AAAAACCATCGGCTGATACAAGGAACAACTGGGTAACGATGATGTTTGTCACAAAGAACAGGTATAAGTGTTTCCAGAAGCAATCACATATAGATACCTGTATGGAGGGGTTTCGTGAGTTGGAGCGTTTTGGGTTTAGGTTTAGTGATTTTGGTTTTGCTGAGGATCATGTTCATTTTCAGGTCAACATACCAAAACAGTACTCTATCCAAGACGCGGAGATTATGCTCAAGTCCTATAGCGCAAGGAAAATCTTCGAGGCACATCTGGGGTTCAGGAAACGGTATCCACGTGGCAGCTTCTGGAGCGGGTATGAGCACCACGAATCTACTGGTTTAACTAATCTTGAGCAATCCTCGGCCTATCTAAGAGATCAGCAAAGCCATCATAATGTGATGCTTATTGATGACCGACAACACGCTTAACCGCCGAGTGAGATGCGGCAACGCCCGTTAGGGCTTGCCGAGGAACGAAGGCGGAACGGGGTTATAGGGGCTGCAGCCCCTATTTCACTTTTTTTTATTCTAATCCTTTTGATGTGATGTGGAATTCAACGTTTTTTCCCTCTGGTTGGAATCTATGTTTCATGAGCACAGCTCTGCGCTCACCTATACCTTTTCGTTCAAGTTTTATGATGGTTTTCACCATATGTTCTGTTTCTCTATGTGTGAATGGTTTTATCTCACCGCTTTTATCTGTGTATACTTGTTCAGCTACTATTATGAATAAATCCTGTTCTCTAGCTGTTAACTGTAATGTAGTCATCTGCCTTATGAATGATCTCATAGCTGATTCTCTATCATGTTCTATTTGTAATCTGTAAAGCATGTTTATGGTGTCGATGATTATCAAGCCTTTATCTGTTATTTTTGATAACTCTGTTATTATACCCTCTTGGTTCTCGAAGGTAGTGGGGGTGTATAGTAGTATCTTATCTAGCATTTCACTGTATCTGTGCTTGTTGGTTATTTGTTTTAACCGTTCCATTGATACACCCTCGGTGTCAATATATACTACTCTCCCTATGTTATTAAGGATGCATTCACGTGTAGCTTGTAAGCAGATATTGGTTTTACCTGTACCAGCTTCACCGTAAATCTTGGTGATAATACCTGATTCTATACCACCACCGATTAAATCATCTAAAGATTTGCATCCTATTGGCAATAATCTCATTTTTACTATATCGAACCCCCTTATTTTTTTGTCTTGCAGTGGTTTAACATGGTTAAACGGAGGAGGGATACGTCAAGTGAATAATGATTATTAGATATTTCACCCCTTATTTATATTTATAACTGAGAGTATGGTATTGTCATTAGCTGTGTATTATCTCATGGGTTATGCATGATTCCTATACTTTTCTTTAACATTCTGTTATCTGATCGAAACAGTAATCATCCCATGAACGTAAACCCAATGCTATCTCTAATTCTACTGGTGTGATCATGGGTTTTTTATACGCGTGGTAATCGTCTATGGCTATACGTGGGCAAGCAGTAGAGATAAAACAGTCTATACTGGTAAAAGCGAGTAATGAGTTAGGTGTGAATACATCTAGCGCTAGGGTATACGATCTTTTATTTTTTGAATGTAATATATCTTTTATCTTGTTAGCTAATTTTATTCTCTGTTGACCAGGTTTTAACCCTATTATTATTGCGAAGGTTTTAGCATCTTTAGCTTTTAGTATAGCATTGTACCTCTGCTTTAGTATCCTATCGCGTATTCGTATTATTTCATCCTTGTTGATGGTGTTGGTATACGGATCAGCTGCTACGATAATTTTATCGGTGCATAATGATAAACCAACAGGATGGAAGAAACCGCTACCTATAAAGAGGTACGAGTCAATTCTATCTTTAATATTTAGAGCAGCTGAGAGGTCGCATCCTAGTATACATCCTGGTTCTTTCACTCTGCTACCACTATCGCTTACCACAGGTTCCAACCCGTTTCTAAGTAGTATCTCTTTGGCTGTATCTAGGTTTTTTATATGCTGAGCTGTTGTTAGCACACCTATGTGTTTACCCTCTAACAGGGATAATGCTTTTTTAACTACTTTTTTGACGTCGCCTGTATAATGCGCGTCTATGAAGAATAGATGTATATCGCTGTGGTTTTTTAACGAGTTGATACCTAGATGACCTACGTGTACGAGGCAGTTTATACCTATATCTCTGATGTTGCGGGAGGGTATGTCACATGCACCGTAGCATGGATCAGCTAGTAGTATACATCTGCAATTAGTATTGTTTTCAATGTAGTCTATTATCTTATCAGCTGAATGTTTTAATCCTTCAGGTACCTGTACGCCTATAACCCTGTATTTATTCTTCTTGATAGTATTAATTAATGATTCTAGATCAATATGGTATTTTGATATGTTCATGTTGCACCGCTACTCTTTTCTAGAAGGGTGAGTAGTTTATTGTAGAATTCTTGACGATATGTATAAGAGTTGTTGGATGTATCAAAATCTATGTGCTCTATGTCTTCTCTGAATGGTTCTAGGTTTCTGCGTTGTGATATGTATATCTCCCATCTGCCATCTGATATGCTCTTATGTTTTAGGCGTTCTTCTAATCTTTTTTTGACTATATCCTTAGGGCATGTGCAATTAACCAGTATTAAACCTGTTTTGTATTTCTCAGCTAATGTTT
>JAVYLV010000101.1:0-2582 GCA_038740425.1 Thermoplasmatota archaeon
TGGAATAAAAAAATATGAGAAAAAGAGGAGAAGTGTTTTTTTATTTACGGAATCTGAAAATTCTTCTTTTCTCTCCTTCTTCTTTTTTCTCGTTACTTAGATTCTCTACATCAGTGAAAGGTGTTGTTACATCCTTGTTAACAGTTACAGGTTCTGGTGTTGTAGTTGGGGTTGTTTGTTCAGCGCTTTTTTTCAGATGTTCAACCGATGTGAACAACTTCTTGAATAACTCCTCATTCTGATTGAACCATGATTGCCATTCGTTTAGCTCTTTTCTAAGTGAGTTACATTCAGCTTCTGTCTGTTCGTATAAATGGAATAATTTGGTTAACCTATCTCTCTCTTTCTCATACTCCTTAGACAACTCTTCGTATTTATTTTTATACTCTGCTAAAGATTCAAATTGTTTAAGCTTTGTTATCTCATTCTGCTGCTCTGTTATTATCCGATCTCTATCCAGGATTTGTCTGTTCATCTGCTCTATCTTCTCTTCCAGTTGTTTCTTCATCTCATCAAATCGTTCAGCTTTCTGCTTGTACATGTCCAGATCATTAATCTTTTTCTCATTCTCCTCTAACTTCTTAGTAAGAGTGTTAATTCTATCTGTTAAATCCTTCTCCAATTGTTTCTTCTCAGATTCTAATGCCCTAGCTCTCTCCTCCAGCTCCAACGCTTTTTTCTCCTGTAGTGATAACTCTTCCTCCTGATTCTTATAGGCATCCCACAGCTTCATCAATCTCTCTTTCTCTTTCTCTAACTCTTGGCTATACCTCTGAGCACCCTCAGTAGCCTCCTGTCTTCTACGTTCAGCCTCAGATATACGCATCTCGAAATCACGTAGTATACCATAGAATTTCTCTATACCATCAGCACTAAGCATGGTTTGAATCTTCTCAAGTTCACTCATGCTCTTAGAGAATGTATCTTTAACAAGATTGAGCTCATTAGATGCCTGTTGTAATCGTTCGAGGAGATTACTAACATGCCCCATCTTCCCTTCTTCTTTATTCTCTTCCACCATTTTTTTATGCCCTCCCAAAATCAATTAGGATGAACATTCAGAGAATAAGGTTGTTGATATTTAAGGATTATTATTTTTATAAACAACACAAAAAAAGAATGAATGATACATGCTATCATTTATACAATCTCTCCATTACATTAATAAATACCTACTACGATACTCACATCAGATATAAACCCTAAAAACAAGTTAGGAGGAATACAGGATGGGAATATTTGATAGACTAAGCCTTGGTAAATTCTCAAAGATGATCATGAGAATATTCGGGAAGAAACACGCCAGAATAGGCATATACGGTCCACCGAATGTAGGTAAAACAACACTAGCTAATCGCATACTACTCGATTGGAGTGGAGAAACCATAGGAACCATCTCAGATATACCACACGAAACAAGAAGAGTAAGCTGCAAGAAAAACGTACAGATAGAACATGACGGCTCATCCCTCACCATGGATATAATAGACACACCAGGCATAGCCACCAAGATCGACTATAAAGATTTTGTAAATGTTTACGGCCTAAGCAAAGAGGAATCAAGGATAAGAGCTAAAGAAGCAACAGAAGGCGTCATAGAAGCTATAAAATGGCTTGATGACGTAGACGGTGTAATACTAGTCATGGATGCTACACAAGACCCATTCACCCAAGTAAATGTGACCATAATAGGAAACCTAGAAGCGAGGAATCTACCAGTACTAATAGCTGCCAACAAGATAGATGCTGAAGATGCTAGCCCAGCTACTCTAAAATCAGCTTTCCCACAGCACCCTGTAGTACCAATAAGCGCATTAACAGGATACAACACCGACAACTTATACAGCATGATGATAAAAGAATTCAGCAAGAAACGAAAACGAAAAAAAAAAAATAAACAAAAGTGAAACAAGGTGAAAAAAACATGATTAAAAAAACAGAGGGGATAAAATTCACACTTGTATCACGTAAAAAACTAGAGGATCTAAAATCAGAGGATAAAATATCATTCATACTAAATGAAGTTAAAAAAGGAAAAATACTAGTTCTAGAAGAAGGACTAACACCATCTGAACAAGCATCTCTAATCGAACGAACCATGAAAGCGATCGACCAAGATACATTTATAGGTATAGAGATGAACGGTTACCCCCAAGATAAAACAACCATCATAGAAAGGATACTAGGTATAATACGTAAACCAAGGATCAATATAATAGGACCCGCAGAACTATTAAAAACCATAAAAAAGGATAATGAAACCATAGAAACCGTTATAATACCAACCCGGAGAGAAACATAAAAAAAAGAGAGGAAGAGTATGCCACATCAATGTCTAAAATGTGGGAAGGTATACGATGAAGGTTCATCACAACTATTAAAAGGCTGCTCAGAATGCAAAGGCACACAATTTTTCTACACTAAAAAACCATTAACAGAAGAGGAACGATCAAAGATTATATCACAAATGAACGAGGATATAGAAAGGATAATATCAAAACATGCTAACAAGACTAAAAAAACATCTGAAGAAACAAAAGAAGAAACAAAAGAAGAAAAAAAACTCGATGAACATGAGATAA
>JAVYLV010000102.1:0-2560 GCA_038740425.1 Thermoplasmatota archaeon
CTAACCAACCCCGGAAACCATATTTATAATTATATTTTCTATCCAAGCTGGATTTACAATGAGATAGCCACTGTTACAAAATATTGGTGGAATAGGGTCGCTAACGAGGTAAAAACAAATGAGGAGGTTAACAAGGATAAGTATATAGACGAGGTTGAGAGTACAGTTGTCTCAAGGCTTTATAGTGAATTCATTAATAAGCGTGGGGGATGGGAAAGTGAGCTTGCCTCTACTTATAAAGATGGTACGCGTTATAAAAACACTGCTTCAAAGGTTCTATATCACACTGTGATCAGATATCTAAATAAGATCGAGAGTATACTCAGAGGGGTTAACGATGAGGTGGTTAAAAACGCTATAGATGAAGCACTGGACGGTAAAACTACTTATGACTCGATGAAGAGTAGCATGCAGCAGGCTAAAAACCTAGCTGATAGTCTTAATCTAATGCCGCGTTTCCCATTAGCATTCGTACTCCAACTAAAAAAAGATGAACCTGGATATAGTGGTTGGACTGAACGATTCCAGTGCGCAGTAGTACAGAAGCCATCATTCTTCGCGAAGGAATACTACGAGAAGTATTATAATGACCCCCGTCATGCTAATGAGGAGAAATGTAATTTAAAATATCAGAATATAAATATATTCAGTCCTGGCGCAGGTATAAGCAGTTTTGTTGACCGTGGTTTCGATGCGCTTAACAAGATGGTCTGTAGATCTTTAGATGCTGGTTTTGACTCGCTTGAGACCGAACTCATGAAACAAAATGCAGGTATACGGGATCAAGTGAGGCAAGCATTGGATAACATTACTAATAAGATATATGATGATCTTTGTGCTAACCTTGGTGATAAGATCATCGATTCTTTAGAGGATAGCGCTATTATAAAGCATCTAAATATTAGTGTAGATAATCTAGATATAGGCACGATAACATCTAATGTTCTCAGCGCTAGCAAAGGAAATGGTAATGCTAATTTCGCTTCTGATCTGAATACTTCAAAAATAGCACGTGGCATCAGTGATAAATTACAAAAAAAAATAAATGATACGTATAGTTATCTCTCAGATGAAATTGAACAGGCTATAAAAGATGTTTTAGATGAACAAGTCTTCTCAGTGTATACACAAGTGGTTTCAGAGACTATCAGTGTATCTAAAGAACTACTGAAAGAAGAATATGGTAAATTAAGTAAGAAACTTCAGAACTGGGCGAATGATCAGATATCCCAGCTGGTTAGTAGTTATATACCAGCAGGGTTATTTATACTCCCGTATATCGGTTGGGTATGCACGTTAAATGTATGGTATATCGATGTCTCTGGTCAGATACCTTTCTTCCAAGTGGTTGATACCTTCGATGAGACAATGGCTCATCCGTTCTGGGGTCATACCGCGCAAGAGTATACACGAAAATTCTCTGAAGTGAAAATTGATACGGATATGGATGGTAACCCTGATCTGACAATTGGTTACAATAGACCTGTTGATTTCGAATACAAGACAGCTACACTAGCTATAGTCCTCCCTGATAATACGATGAGAGGTATGGGTGATCGTATCGGTGGATGGGAGGAGATATCAATTTACCCATAAAAAATCTCTCGTTTGATAGATAAGATAAAAATTAATAACTGCATGATAATTTAACTATATAAGTAATGAGATAATATGAGGAAAACGCTGAGTATAACCGTGTGTATGATTCTGACGGGTATGATGCTTTTACCCTTAGTTCAAGATTCAAGAGCTTATAGTGATGAACGTATATCTGTATACTTCTATTTTACATGGATGAACGAGGATGGAACCTGGCATGAATGGCGTAACATAAGTCAAGAAGGTTACATGAAGAACCAGGTACTAAAGATAGGGCAACCTGTTAAATGCAGAATCAAGGTTATACCCCATGTTAATTGTTTCTTTGGTTTTGAATTATCTGAGATAGGTAGTCCTAACTCGTTTGATCTGATAGAGGGTACATATAGAGGGACAGAGTTAGGTCGTGGATTCAAAGCTGTCCCATATGGTACAGATATTGAAAGGTTAAGGGAGAACATCAGCAGATATGGCGTCCCACCCAAGATACTCTTTGTAGGTGAACCATTTGAGTATAACTGGGTCCTGAAACCTAATAGTAATTGGTCGTGTGATGGATGCAGCGGAGCACCTCTTAACTGTGATTTTGATGCTTCATTCAACATGAACCCTGATGATGATGTAATCATAGGGGTATCATTCGCTGTCCCATTGATTAGAGGTGAATGGACTGGCCCTGTCTATAAACCTAATCAGTCAGATGGTAGCAAGAAAGAGAGTGATACCAATCTAGATACGAAGAGTACTCCTGGTTTTGAATTTTTACTTTTATTTATTTCTCTTATCTGCATGTTTTCTATCAACTTGGGAGTGAAACGCTATCGTTGAGATGCATTTTGATGAAGTCTTCTGAGGATTTGGTGAAACGGCCAATCTGCTCCTGGAGCAAGCCCAAACAGTGGGATCAGTTGTTCAGACTGCTCACAGGTAGGGCGCATTAGACAAATACCGTCAGAACAGA
>JAVYLV010000103.1:0-2553 GCA_038740425.1 Thermoplasmatota archaeon
GGTTACATGAGGTGATACTCTTATCATTAAAAAAAACAGATGCAGAAGATACATAGTGTTCACTATAAAAACCTTGGATGATAGACGCATTAAAAAAACAGATATCGTCAATACTGTAGACATTCTATGCGGAAAGATATTGGGTAAGAGCACGTACGATCTTAACGTTACTCTTATCTCATTTAACGGATATAACGGTATATTACGATGCCCTCATCAATTAAAGGATCAGATGATAAACTTGCTCAGATCTATAGATATGGTAGGATCATCACAAGTTAGTGTTAACACTGTTAAAACATCTGGTACTATAAAGGCACTTCTACGCAGGGTAAATAAAAAATAACAAGTCAGAAGATAAACCCTTGTCTCATAAAGATTTATAAGATTAGAATGGTATAACTAACGATTCTTTAAATTAGTATAATTCGTATGCATAGTAAAGAGCAGGCGTGATCTGGGTATGGATGATGATCTAGGTGTATTAGGTGTCAACCCTTCAGATAGAAGAAGATTAGAGAACATGGGTATAACTACGTTGGAGCAGATCGCTCTTAGCACACCGGCAACCCTTGGGTTAGGTAGCAGCAAAGGCGCTATGCTTATACAAAGAGCTTGCAACATAATAGCGCATCATAATATAACTAGTATAAACATTAAAAATGAGAACCAGATAGATGTGGTAGTTAAAAAGACCGATAGAGCAATAATTAAAGCCGTTATAAACATATTAAATGTTAATGCTGCTGGTCATGGCAACACCACTTTACTAATAGATGATAAAAATATAACATTAACAAGGAGATCACAGGGTTTCAACAAAGTACTTCAAAGAGCTGAAGAGTTATACGAGATTATAGAATCCAAAAGACTTGAGGAACAACGTAGACAAGGTGTTTATCTACCTGATAAAGAACTCATGGAATTCGCAAGGGGGAGGGGATTCAATGGTTTCTGGAAGAATGTATTCCATGAGATTAAAGGTAATGATACAATTAAAAAAGTGATAACTGTTAGCATCTTCTCCACATTCGAAGAACCCGTACATTCCTTGATAATCGGGGAACCTGGTAGCAGTAAAACCATGGCTAGGGAGATAATAACTGAACGATTCAAGGATATAGTCAGTATAGGTGCTAATACCACACGTTCAGGTCTAGTATGTAACTTTGGCACAGGTGAACTGGGAGCGTTACCACATGCCCATAACAAACTGGTACTGGTAGATGAGTTCGATAAGATACCACAGGATAATATAGAGTACTGCTACGAGCTATTATCAAATGGTAAATGCAGTGTACATTCAGCGAAGATACACCGGGATATAATAAGCCATTTCATCATGATAGCGTTCGCAAATCCTAGAACTAGGGTGTTTAGTAAAAACGCTCTAGCTGATATAGGATTATCACCACTGCTTATCAGCAGATGTGCTCTAGTAGTAAAAGTGAGTGATATATCACGTGATGAAAGACTTGATCTATTCCGCAGGAGATTCTACGGCGAAGGTGAAATAAAAGAGAAACATGAATACTATGATCAATGGGTTAGATTAGCAAGGAACTACAAACCAGTTATAACAGCATCAGAGAGCATAGTTGAAGAGTACATAAAAGAAGTAGATGGTATCGTAGAGCAGTACTATGCCACTACATTAAGACGGGATCTTAGAATGGCGGATTACATAAGACGTATACCTTTTTCTATCGCTAGATCAATGTTTTCCCCTGTTGATGATACGGTAATAAAAGAAGCGAGAGATATACTTAAAGAATCAATAGAGACATGGGTTAAATAAAATAATAAAACATAGGTCAGGAGTCCTTCAATCTAATAATCTCTTCTCACCTTTTATCATCTGCAGTTCACCTATACGCTGCGTAGCTTCTAAACAACCCAGATACCTACCTTTTTTGTCACGTAGAGCATAATACTCTATCAGTATCTTATCCTTAGAGCCATCAGGATTAACAGGCAGATCAATGTAGAATCTGGCCTTGTCACGTTTATTATCTTTCATCTCATTTAATATCTGTTCCACCTTATCCAAACTCTTCTTAGGGTGACAGTTACGCACATCTTTACCTATAACGCTGACAGGCCTTTTAAAGATACGCACATCATGTTTATTCCAACCGATAACCTTATCATCTTTATCAACAACAGATATCTCTAATGGTATAGTCTCTAATACAGCGTCAATAATCTCTTTTGACAAATCACCTATCAAATTCTGACAACCTCCTATATCAATAACTTTTATTCAACTATAATTATACGATATATAAAAACCTTTCAAATGACAAAAGCACGCAGAAATTATAAAAAATTTGAAATCTCTTGCTTGCTTTCATCGGTGCTGTTAACTTTAGCATAAAACCTCCATGCGGAGTACATACAGAAATCGTTCGAATTCCGTAGGAATGACAATACCCTGCTCAGCAAGGATAGGCGAATTATCACCGAAGATCATATGACTACGGATCCAGTTGTAATAGAACACGTAGAGTATCATCCATTTATAGACATGGCCGACAACCCAGGTGTATCCGC
>JAVYLV010000104.1:0-2541 GCA_038740425.1 Thermoplasmatota archaeon
AGCTATCAACAAAGAGCAACATAACACAGCGAAGAGGTTAGCTGATATTATAGCGATATCGTCTCTAAGTACACCGTATAATAACCATAGAGTCATACCTATCGTTAACACAAACAACATCCAGTATGATACATCATCCATCCTCCTGGTGAGATAGCCTTTTATTATCTGGGGTATGAAACCTGATGATGTTATTATACCAGCGATGAAACCTAACATTGTTACAATACTAACCATACTCTAAGACTCCTCTCTCCCCTGCGTATCAGTGTTTTCGTATACATCCTTCTTAGATATAGAGATCGGTAGTGAATACTTTATCTTATTGATCATCAAACCACCTATACCTCCAGGGTAGAGTATATGGATCAATGATAGTAATAGATTCATACTCATCCTTGGATAGTAGCATATATAGTTAGGCTCCCAGTCTGTAGCGAATTTATCCTTAAAGAAGAACTCTGATCTAGCAGGGTAAAAGAAATGGAATAACGGTTTGAATAAAACTAATAACTCACGGATAAGATTAGAGTTGAATTTATCCTCTGACCCTATGAATGATAACGGTGAGAAACCTATATATACCCTATTTACACCTTCTTCTTTTAGTTTTTTTAACGACTCTACTATGAGATAGTCTATAGTGCTACGCGGCGAGTTGATCCTTCTACGTGTAAGATCAAGGTAATAACTATTAGAAGCATATATAGGGTATAATGATATGAACCCTGTTATCCTACCTTGATGTCTACATATAAAGTATCTCACATCTTTATATCTGTTGAAATCCACATGGCCGAATGCGAATGTAAGCTCAGGCATTCTTCTTATATGCTTCCATTCCTCTGATATAGCATGTATCTCCGTTTCTATACTTGATGAGCGCTCAGTATTGTATTGATACTCCTCAACTGTTAGGTTATGCCTCTCAGCATGATGAATAGAGCTTCTTATACTAGCTCTTTTCTTACCGTTCAGATTAAAACTTCTGAGATCAATGACTGCTTCCTTACCTATATATATAGATTTAAACCCTTCTTGTTTAAGGGCAGGTAGAGTTCTATCTGTACTACAGAAGAAACATATAGACATATTTCTTGATGAGTTATACTCCTTGAATGATCTTAAAGCTGATTGTAGTGATTCATCAGGTGTTATAGGGTCACCTAGCACTATAGCTGTGCTGAGGAAGGTTTTATACGCTATATACCCCTTCCATTCACCGGTAAATACTAGGACATCATCTGCTATAGTTAAATAAGAGAGTGAATTCCTACCGTATCTTCGGAGATTATATAGACGATCATCGTTACCTGACATGGTCTTCCTCTGTTTTAACCGCTGTTACCGCATAATAACGCATCATTCTACTTAGATAAATAAAAAGTGTAAAAACAGTGATAGTCATATAGGACTCGTAGAGGTTACCACCACCAGGTTTATTATCAACCCTCTTGTTTTTCATATTAATAAACATCTACCCTCTTTTAGAGATAGAAATAATGGCTATATATTCTCCATCACGTTTAGTACTGTATGATTCCATATGATATTCTTGGATAGCTTATTCTTTATATCGTCTGATAGTACCTGTTTCTCGATAGGTGGTAGATGTTCATCAGGTACTTTAGCCACCCATGCTATCAGTCTTCTTACAATCCACCATGTATGTGTAATCTCATCATCCAGGGATCTGCTTAATGGTTCTATATCCCGCCATCTGTATAAACCATCAGCTAGACATGTGAAACCATCTCCGTTTCGCTCCTCTATCCGTCCACCATACCATATCATATACTCTGGATGAGCAGTACAGAGTACTATCCTACCCTTGTTCTCGTTAGGGTATATCTCTGCTGTGATCGCTGGTCTACCTGCAATCGCTGATTCTATAATCTTATCTGTCTTCACCCAGTTACCAGCAAAGAAATATGTACACATGAAAAGGTTACTCAGACTTAGTTTTTCTTTTTTAAGATACTTTAGACTCTTGAAGAATGCTCGTATCAAACCGTGTAAACCACCAGTATATACCCATGCGTGTATCCTTGTTGAGTCTTGTTCATGTAGCTCTCTAGAGGGGTACCATGCTAGGATATGTACATCTCTATCTGGTTTATCTGGTACTAGTAACGCTTGTCCACCCCACCATCGTATCCGCTCAGTATCTCTATGATGATCAGCGAATACTGGATGAGACTTGTTCAGCTTGAAGTCTATAGGTACCCCGCCTGTATGGATATAACGCCCATCGTTCATCTCAGCAGGATAAAATGAAAAAACATAAGCTGTTGTTCCTATATTCTCAGGATGAGTTCTCTGGAACGGGTAGAATAACGGTAAAGCTAGGTGTTTATAGTATGCTGTGATACATGATATCCCTAATGAGCTCTTGTTGTATTGCCTCTCAACAAATGTAGTTGGTCTCCTATCCTCACCTACGCTAAGGTTTGTTATAAGTGAAGCCCCACCGCAGAAACCTATGCATCCTCCACCTGATTTAACGAATTCTTGTATCATTTTCTTCCATTTTCTTATATG